>JBLIHL010000165.1:0-10582 GCA_047635895.1 Paracoccaceae bacterium
TAAAGTGCTCCATGAGCCGCCGACGCCCCTCTTGCCCCATCGCATCGGCACGCGCGGGGTCGCGGAGAAGCTCGGCGATGCGACCGGCATAGGCATCCACGTCGAATGGGTTCTCGATGAAACCCGAGGTGCCGTCGGCGACGACCTCTCGGCTCCCCCCAAAAGTGGTGGCCACAATGGGCCTGGACTGCTCCATCGCCTCCAGGTTCACGAGCCCGAACGTGTCGAAGCAGAGCGAAGGGGTGACGAATACGTCCGTGACTCCGTACGCCAACGGTAGTTCGTCCGGCCCAAGCCAGTCCGTCGGCACCACTCGATCCTCCACTCCAAGAGCGGCCGCCTGGGGAGCGAACTCCTCGTCGTAGATCTTCCGCTTCCCCATGACGAGAAGTCGGAGAGTCGGGAACTCCGGCGCTAGGAGCTGGAGCATCTTGAGAAGCTTGCCCACCCCCTTCTGCTCGTGAAGCCGTCCACCAATCGCCAGCACCTTCGCTCCCACAAGACCGTGCTTCTCACGGAAGCCCTGCAGCGCCTCGGGAGTGGGTGGTTCGTCAGCCGTCTCCAGCGCGTTGTGAACCGTCCGGTGCACAGGTAGGTTGTTGGCCTTCATGACGCGGCCCAGCTCGTCCGAAACGGTCGTCACGCGCTGCACGTCTCGCGTGAGGATGGTTCGGATTCGACGATTGCGCCCCGGACGAAAGCGGAACCGCTGGCACGGGATGCACTTGCCCGCATACGCCTTGACGTCGTCGAGCTGCCCACCGTTCTCCTCACCCCCGTGAAAACACGTGAGCTTTTGATAGCAGAACGTCATCGCATCGTGCGAGGTGAACACGACGGCCGCGCCCGCGGCTCGCGCCTGGGTCAACGCGTGATAGCCGATGTGCGTGTGCACAAGATGAGCATGAACAATATCCGGTCGCCACTCCGCCAGCAACGCATCGAGGGGCCCATCGATCTGCTTGTTATGCAGTGAAACCCACGCGCGCCAGCGCACCGAATAGTCGGAATGAAGCCGGAAGACCGTCATCCCTTCGATCTTGGTCGGCGACGCATCGCGTGCGTCTCTCACGGTGGCCACCGCCGCGGTCCTGTGCCCGCGTGCCCGCAGCTCGCGAGCGAGCCCGTACATCTGCCGCGTGCTCGACCCTACACCGGGGTCGCCGATTTCACAGAAGAAGAGGATTCTCATTCGATTCGATCCGAGTTACCCACGGGATGGCGCACCAAGCGCCGCGTCATAAATAGCGAGGACGGCCCGCGCGTTCTCTTCCCACGATGATTGCGCTGCATGCGCGCGGCCACCAACTTCCAGCGCCTCACGCAGAGCAGGCTCATCCAGGACACGATCGAGCGCCGCGAGCACCGCGTCGACGTTCTGCTCCACCAGGAGACCGCTCACGCCGTCGACGATTGCGTCCTCGGCGCCAGAATCCAGACTGCCGATCGCGGTGGTCCCGGCGGCCGCCGCTTCCAGATACACGATCCCGAATCCTTCGAACCCGCCGTCCGCAGCCGTCACCGGCGTATGCAAGAAGACCGTCGCGCGCTGGAGCAAATCGACCTTTTCGGCCTCCGTCACGTTGCCAAGAAGGTGCAGACGATCCCCGACACCGTGGCGTTGGGCGATGGCTTCAAGGCTGCGCTCGTAGTCGTCACCAGATCGATTGCCCACGAGGAAATGATGCAGCTCCGGATCGCGAGCCGCGCGGCGGGCCCAGGCTTCAAGCCCCAGGTGATGGCCCTTGCGCTCCTTGATCTCTCCGATCCCCAGCGTGAACCGCTTGCCGTGCCAGGGGCGCGCGCCGCCCTCGAGCACCGCGGGCTCCACGTAGCGCTCGGCGTCCACAGCGTTCGGCACGACGTGGACAGAATCGGGCGCCAGCACCTCCTCAGGGACGAGTCCTAGAAGCCGCTTGCGCGTGTAGCGCGACACCGAGATCAGCGCGGCGAAACGTCGGTACGCCCTGAGCGCGGTGCGCCGATGTCGATCAGAGATCACCGGCTGGATGGTGTACGTGCCATGCCCCGTCGCAACGCACGGGATCCCGAGCCGATCGGCGGCGTCCACGGCTACCAGGCTGTGGGGAAAGTCCTTGATCGCGTGAATGAGCGCTGCGCCCTTCGCCGCACGACGGGTGTTCCAAGTCCCGAGGAAGCGCCAGATCGCGAAGCGGGCCGGCGTCATGTAGTAGAAATAGTCCGGCGGAAGCGCCACCTCGACCTTCCAGTGCGCCGGCACGTCCACCGACGTGGGCCGGTGCTTGCGCGCGAGCAGGACGTGCACCTCGAGCTCGGGGCGCAGAGCCTCCATCGCCGTGATCAGGCGAACGGCGTAGCGACCGACTCCGTCGAAGTCGGAGAGGGAATCAGTGAGGAAGACGACTTTCATGGACGAGGCGAACCTTGGGACTCCTGGGACATGAAGGCAAGGATTCGATGGGCTCGTGCCTCCCAGGTATTGGATTCCATAGCGAGACGCGCGCGATCGGCCATGCTGGCCCGCCTGGCGGGGTCTGCCAGCAGGCCCCCGATGCCGGCCGCAAGCGCCGCTGGGTTTTCAGGATCGACAAAGACCGCCCCGCCCTCCAATCGGACCGCGTCCCGAAGGCTCGGCAGGTCACTCGCCACCAGCGGAAGGCCGGCAGCCATGGACTCGAAGACCTTGAGCGGCGACGTGTAGTGAGAGCTGATGCGAGGCGTCCTGCGGTTCGGCACCACGCCGACGTCGGCGGCTGCCAGGTAGGCCGGGATCAGGTGCGCCTCTCGGTAGCCGTCGATGCGCACGTTCGTCGCGCCGGCCGCCTTCTTCCGAAGGGCCGCCACATCCGCATCCATGCCGCCCACGATCAGCACCAGCGCCCCCTTGAGCTGATCTGCGTGCTCCACGGCCGCGTCGATCAGGACGTCGACTCCCTTCCAGCGCAGCAGGCCGCCGGCGTAGAGCACCACCTGACGCTCCGGGTCGAGCCCAAGCTTCGCGCGCGCGTCGGCCCGTGAGGGCAGACGGGCCGCCAAGCCGGCATCCACCGCGTCGTGCTCCACCTGGATTCGTTTCGCGGGGACCCCCAGCGCGACGAGGTCATCGCGGACGCCTCCGGAAATAGCGATCACCCGCGCGCCCAACCGGACCGATTCCAGCAGCCAGCGACGCCGCGTCTGACCGCCGGGTACCCGGTGAATCTCCAGCGCAAGGCCCGGTCGACCGCGCAGCGCGTGCCCCGCCTCGACGTCGCGCACCAGGCACAACGCTCCCCGAAAGTCGCGTCGCACGATCCGCGCAGCATTCCTGCCGAACGTCCATTCCTGCAGTCGCGCGGGAAGAAACTGCGCGCGGCGCGGCACGGTATCGATCCAGTCCGAACACGGAGCCGCCACCAAGCAGGGCTCGGCCTCGCTGGCATCGTGATCCATCAGTAGCTGCCGCCAGACCTCGGTCGCCGGGCGCGAGGCTGTGTCACGCCGCTTCGCGTGAATAAGCGTGGTACCCAGCCCCACGCGCTGGAAGGCCCGCGCGGCCTTGGCAAGCTGAACGGACTGCGCGCGCTGCGACGGCATCCGCGCGTTCGCCACCAGCACGAGCCGTGGCTCCGCGCCTCGCCCCCCCACCGCGTCGCTGGCCGCCTCGTTCACCACCTGGTCAGGAGCCACTCTCGACATCCCCGAACCGGTAGCGGACATGGTCCTGGATCTCCTCGAGCATCACCGCGTGGGTCGGCGGGCGGAACCAGAGGTTACGCACGCCGCCGTGATCCAAGCAACGTTCCTCTACGTCAATGCCGGCGTCTGAGCCCCGGTAGCGGCGCTCGACCACCCCACCCACGGGTGCCCCGCCGAGCCGCGCGAATGGACCCTTCAGCACGACGGTACCGTCTTCCATGCAGAGCCGGCTCGAACGATCGAACGACGAGCTCACCATGCTCGAACTGAAGTCCAGCACGCCCTGCTTGAGCGCGTGAAATGGCTGCATGAACGCGCGAGATTTTTCGACAAGGCCGATTCCTGTCCGCCAACGATTCCGCATCAGCCAGCCCGAGAAGCGAAGGTCCGTGGCGCCTGCGCGCCACCCACGGCGGAGGCTGGGCGTGCCACGGGCGCCGCTCCATGCGGCCACAGGCCTACGGGCGAAGCGATCGGCCAGGAATAGGTTCCGCCCGCTAGAACGACTGAAGACCCGGATTAGCCCCCCACCGCTCGGACTTCCGTGGAAGGCATTGCCCGCTGGACGTGCCCCGCGAATCCAGGCGATCACGTCCGGTGTATCGATGCGCGCCAGGTCTACGTCGGCGAAGTGATGAACGGAGTTCTGCTGCGCAATGGGCTCCTGGGGTTCCGCGAAGGCGGCCTCAAGCTCAGGCAGGCTGCGCGCGATCCAGCAGGCGTGCGCCGCCCAGAAGAAGGGGCATTGATAGCTCTTTGACTTTCGGATCGGCCCTCCAACTGCACCGCCGAAGCGACTGTCGTGGCTGACCAACTTGCCCTTCGCGTCGAGGTGATGGAGCCACGCCCGCCAGGACGCCCTCAGGGCAGTAGCTGCCCGCGGCGCGCGCGTCCGGCGCCATTCCTGACTGAGCGCGGCGATATCGAACGGATGGGAGGCCACCTCGTAGCTGCCGGTCCAATACCAGGGCTTCGCCTCGACTGCGCCTGTCTTGATCCCGTCAGGTCCGAGCAGACCGTGAAGGAAGTCCATCCCGCTCTCGAATCCAGTGTCCAGCGCGCGCCCCTCCTGCACTCCGAAAGCTGCCTCGAGCGCAAAGGACGTGAACGCGGTCACCCTCGACTGGTAGTAGGCGCTGGCGTCGGCCGCTCCGGGATGCGCTGCGCCCCACTCCACCGGGTGGTAGGAGAAGCTGCCGTCCGGCCGCAACTGCTCTCGCAGCCGCTCGGCGCCGACCTGACAGACATACCGGAGCACCTCGTGACCGCTGAGTCGATAGGCCTGCGCAGCGCCCGTCATGGCCCACGCACACTGGGCGGGAACGCCCTTGTCGACGATGGCGTAGCGCAGGTACGTCTGCGCGTGAAGCACGGCGGCGTGGGTGAAGCGCGCACGCTGATCAGCGCTGAGCTCTTCGCCCAGCTCGAGGACCGCTGAGCTGAGCGCATCACTGCACGCGCCGCCATCGATCACGCTATTCGAGCAGTTATAGGCGTCGTGACGGCCCGGACGAAACGTGAAGCATGTGCTGTCGGTCTCACGCTCGAGCCGCGCGACGAGTCGCTCGCCCTGGGAACGAACGACCTCGACGAGCCGCGCACGTTCGTCGCCCGAAGCGTAGCGCGCGAGCTCGATCGCTAGAACGACTGCGCCCGCCGTCTTGCCCGTATGCTCGATCCCGTGCTCGGCGCAGATCAGCGCGCCGGTACTGGCATCACGCTGGCTGAGCATCCAGTCCAGGACGCGATGCAGGGGATCGAGAAGCTCGCGCCTAACCGGCCCAGCCGAGCGATCACCGCCACGAGTTTCCGCAGCCTGCCTCATCGAAGCGCCCACGCTCACGCTTCCGCGTGATGCAGGCCCCCGCCGTGAATGCGAGGCTCAAGACGAGATGAAGGGAGCGCTTGTGCGTCAGCTCCGGTGGCCGTGTGCTCTACAGCTTCCGCAGGGCGCGAGACCATCAGTGACGTGTCCGCATTCACCCACAGGAGGCTCGCCGATCGCACCGCGAGGTCGCGGCGCCGTGCGAGCCAGGTCGTTGCTGACCCAGCCCCTTGGCCAACATGCTCATTCGGCGCGCTGCACGCTCGCCCATCGGGTCCCACCAAGGACGGGACGAGGCACGTACCGACAGGCTGCTCACTGAGCTCGCGCAGAAGGTCCTGCATGCGGAACCTATCCACCTCAAGATCAGCGCTCAGCTTGAAGATCCAGCGGGGCGGTACAGAATTGAGGCTCAGCGGAGCCAGCAAGCGCTGACGGAGGTCGTGCGCGTCCACGCTCCTTGAGTCGTCCCTTGAGTCGTCCCTGATGTCAACCCTGACGTCAACCCTGAGCTGAAGCACCTCGACGAAGGGGAATCGGCGTCGCACGAAGGAGGCTGTTTGATCCGCGCTCGCCCCGCCATGCGTACCGTCGATCAGCACCACCTCGGCACCGCGCATCGCCAGCCATCGAACGCTGGACAGGCAGCGGCTCACCGCGGCCCGGCGGTTGCACTCGTGCAGTACGACGCGAAGGCCGCTGAATGGCTTTGAAGGGAGTTCGCTCACCGTTGTTCCATCCTACGAACGATTCGCGCCATGAGCGCATCGACTTCGTGATGCGTGGCAACGATCTCGCGAAGTCGCTCGCCCTGCTGCTGTCGATCTGCGGTCGATCGCGCGATCCATTTACCAAGCGCATCCGCGAGCGAGCGGGAATCCCCCGACTGGAAAGCATAGTCCTCCACCTCCCGCGCCACGTCCGGATCGACGGCGAGGACGGGTGGAATGGACTCATTGCAGCTCACGAACGGCCTTCGCGCGGCCATCGACTCGAGAACCACCTTGTCGACGCTGCCCGTGCGCGACGCGTTCACGAACAGGTCCGCCCCCGTGAACGCTTCAGGGATCCTTGGGTAGGGCACCGCGCCCACGAATTCCACCACCCCGTTGAGGTCCCGTCCCGAGACAGCGCGGTGAACCATGTGCTCATAGTCGTCATCACCGCGCGCGAGCGGGCTGCCCGCCCACTTCAAATGGACGTCGTGCCCCTCCTCGCGCAGGTGCGACACCGCTTCGATGGTGGTCAGCGGATCCTTGGCAGGCGTAAGCCTGCCCACGGACAGGAGTTGAATCCGGCCGGACTTGAAGTCGCCGGCGGCCGGAGCGTCGAAATGATCGAGGTCGATCCCGTGGCCCGTGACGATTTTCTTCGGCGTGTCGACCCGCAGAGACAGCTCGGAAGCCGTAAACGCGCCGTCCACCACGTCGATCGCGGACAGAAGGCGCTTATCGACCCCCTTGTGCGTGTACCAGAGAAAATGCGCTGCCCCGCGCCCCCCGACGGCCTTCGCGGCGGGCCCTGCGGCCAGCGTGGAGTAGCGGGGCACCATGTGCGTCAGAAGGCCATCGAAGCCGCCCATTGGACCCGGCTTGAAAGCCTCACTCAGGTAGCCCCGATAGCGCAGGAAGCGACGCAGGTAGCCACGTCGCCCGATCTCGCGGACGTCGACGTTCGAGGGGAGCCCGTCGATGTTGCCTACCTCAAGCGCCATCACCCTCAGGGACTCCACCTCCGCGGCCAGACCCTCGACCCAGCGCATGACGAAGCCCAGCACCGCGTCATCCCGGTCGAGCACCTGGGTCACGAAGATCAGCTTCATGCGTTCTCTTCCCGGCCTGCGCCAGGCACTGCCGCCGAATTAGAGGCCGTGGCCAGCCCGATGAGCCCTCGCGCGTAGCGCTCAAGAGCCCCGTGGTACTCGAATTGCTGGACCCGGCGGATCGCTTCGTTCCCGCGGTCCCGGCGTCGCCCCTCGTGGGTGGTGACGTCCACAAGCGCTCTCACGAGGCTCGGCACGTCGAAGCCGGCGAGCTTGCCCGCCTCACCGTCACGCAGAAGATCGGCCATCACACCCACCGGCGTTGAGACGACGGGCGTCCCGCAGGCCATCGCCTCGACCGTGAACCGTGGACCGCCCTCGCAGGTCGAGGCGCACACGCAAACCCGACTCGTGCGATAGACCTCGGCGAGCTCTGTGGGCTCCGCGATCCATTCGACCCATTCAATGTCTTCCGCGATGCCGAGGGCCTCCGCCTGCTTCATGAGCGCCGGACGATCAGGCCCCTTGCCCACCATCATGGCGCGCATGCGCTTGCCCTGGCTCGCCATGATCGCCATGGCCTCCAGGATGCGATCGACGCACTTGTTGGCGACCATCCGCCCCGCGAAGACGAGGTCCCGCGCAATCGCAGTCTCCCGCCGCGGCGGATGGAACACGTCGAAGTCGAGATACTGGGACGGCAGCACCACGATCTTCTCCGGGCTAACGCCCCACGACTTCAGCAGGTTGGGCATCTCGGTCTCGTTGACGACCCGGAAAGCGCAGACGCGGCTGCGCACCCAGCGAACGTAGGCCCTGGCGAGCAGCTTCTCCATCCGCTCGGCGGCGCCCTTCGCCACCGGGTGTCCTGGGATGTGGTGGAGCTCCGACACGAACGGCACACCGGTCTTGCGCGAGAGCCGGGCGCTCCCACGACCGTTATAGAACGTCCCGTAGTCATGGCTGACGATCAGGCCGTGTCCATACTCGGCGATGAGCGCCTTGCCGTAGTTCTCGATCCACCCCGGCATCTGGTGCCTGCCGACCTTCGCGGGATGGAAATGTACGTTTCCGTGGATGGTCTCGACTGTGACCTCACGATCCTGGGCGGGCACGAGCACGTCGACACGCTCGAAGTAGGTCGAGAAATGCCGCTGCATGGACCAGAAAGGTCCGCGCTCACCGATGGCCACCTGGCGGTCGCCGCTCACCATGAGAAGGTTCACGGGCGTGAGGTTAGCAACCTCGGCCCGAGGACTACGAGCCTTGTGCCCCGGCCTTGTCGAGAACTCGCCCGTAGGCGCTCTCGAGTCGAGTCGCAAGCGCCTCGGCCGAGTGCCGCACCAGCACTCGCTCACGCGCCCGTCGCCCCATGGCCATCCGGTCCTCGGGGTCCTCCAGCAGCCCGGCAATCGCTGCCGCCAGGCCATCCCGATCCACGGCGAGGAGCCCGGTAATCCCGTTCTGAATCAGCTCGGGCACGCCTCCGACCGCGGTGGAGACCACCGGACGCGCTGCCGCAGCGGCTTCGATCATGGCCACGGGCATGCCCTCGGCGCTCGACGTCGACAGAAGCACATCGAGCGCCTCATGGACCGGCGTGATGTTCTCCACGGCCCCAAGGAGAATGACCCTCCGCGAGACCCCGTCAGGAAGCTCTGCCAGGCGCCGCTCCAGCCTTCGCCGTTCGGGACCATCGCCGGCGATCACGAGCCTGGCCTCCGGGAACTCCGACGCCATGCTGAGGAAAACGTCGAGCGCCAGGACGGTCCGCTTCACGGGAGCCAGGCGGCCGATGACACCGATCACCGGAGCCGAGGGCGGAATGCTGTGGGCCTGTCGCAGGCTTGAAGGGGCAGAGGGTGCACCCGGCTGTGATCGCTGGCTCGCGCCCCGGTACGGGCCCAGGGCCAGAAACGGGTCGAGCCGGATCCCTGGCGGGCAGACCTCGATGTCATCCTCTGGCGCGACGCCGAGGCGAACCAGGTCCGAACGCGTCGCCTCCGAGACCGCAAGGATCCGGTGCGTGGAGCGTGCCAGTTGGGTCTCCACGCGCCGCAGGGCCGCGCTGATCGGGCCGGGGAAATAGCCCTCCAGCACGTGACCGTGGAAGGTATGGACACGTCCAGCTCCAGGGGCCCCGCGCATCGCCGCCCGACGCCCGATGGCCCCCGCTTTGGACGCGTGGGTATGAACGATATCCGGTGCCAGCTCGCTCAGCGCTCGCTCGAGGAAGCGTCGCGCGCGCCGGTCATCGCGGAGGACCGCGCTGAGACCACGCCGTAAACCAGGCACGCGGCGCACCTCGACCCCGTCGGAGATCAGCCGCTCGGCGAGGTCACCCTCTCCGGCCTCGGGCGTTCCAACGAAGACCACTACCTCATGTCCCCGGGCTTGAAGCACGGGATCTGACGCCAGAACCTGGCGGGCGGGCCCACCCAGGTTCAACCGGGTCAGGACACGGGCAATTCGCATGCAGCTGTGCCGGGATAGACGGCGGCACCGATCGCGAGTGAGCCGGTATGGCGCTCGACCGCGTCGCGCACCATCGCCTCCAATGACCATGGAGCGCTGCCATGACGGCGCGATGCAAGACCCAGCGAAAAGAGCTTCTGGAGGTCGGGAACGCGGTGCTGAACGTCCTCGAAGTTGCCTCCCACGTCCACGCTTGGATCGACCAGCTCGTAGCCGGCGGATGCCTTTCCTGTGCTTGCCTCGAGGGCCCGAAGCACCTCAGCACCGAGGCCGAGGATGCTGGTCCGCGCTGTGCCACCGATGTTGAGGGCGCCGCGGAATCCGTCCAGCGCCTCCATGTGAAGGAATGCCTCAGGGGCTGCGAGAGCAGCCACATCCCGCGCTACCGCGTCGACGTGGGCAAATGTCCTAACCTGCGAGCCGGCCCCGTGAATCCGAAGCGGACGACCCTCGCGAGCGGCTTCGATGAACCGCGGCAGCACCATGCCTGATCCACCGTCCTGCCCTGGCCCCACGACGTTGAAGAAGCGCAGGTGAACGGCGTCTTTGACGACCCGATCGAGGACCTCCTCAGCGGCGCGCTTGGAGGCTGCGTAGCGCCAGCGCCCCTCAGCCACCAAGGGACGCAGAGACGAAGCCTCGGACAATGGCTCGTCAGACTCCGCGTAAACCTCGGACGTGGATGCTGCGACGGCGCGCAGGGTCCGCCCCTGTCCCCGCGCGTGGCGGATCACCGCGGCGACGGAGCGTCCCAGTTCGAGGTTCTCTTCCTCGCAGGCAACGGGATCCTGAAGGACCCGTCGTACCCCCACCCGTCCTGCCAGGTGCAGGACGGACGTCACGGGTCCCATGGAGCGATC
>JBLIHL010000166.1:0-10433 GCA_047635895.1 Paracoccaceae bacterium
GGTCCGCCTTGGCGAGTGGCGAGATCTGGACCGGGTAGTGGGTCACGAAGACCGGGCCAGACAGGTGCGGCTCGACGGTCTCGTCGAACACGTCGCTCATGACCTTCCAGAAGTCATCGCCATCGTGCTTGAGTTTGAGCTCCTTCGCTTTGGCCCGCACAGCGGCCTGATCATCGAATTCGCAGCCCGCGTGCTCGAGGAACAGATCCGTGTAGCGCAGCTTCTGGAAAGGCGCCTTCATCGAGTAGCTGGCCCCGCGGAACGTGATGTCCGTGGTGCCGTTGAGGTCGGTGGCGAGGAGCTCAAAGAGGCCCTCGACGATCTCCATCATGCGCCGGTAGTCTGCCTGAGCCTCGTACAGCTCCAGCATCGTGAACTCTGGGTTGTGACGCGTCGAGAGGCCCTCGTTGCGGAAGTTCCGGCTGACCTCGAAGACGCGCTCCATGCCGCCAACGATCAGGCGCTTGAGGTAGAGCTCGGGCGCAATCCGCAGGTAGAGGTCTGCGTCCAGCGCGTTGTGGTGCGTGATGAACGGTCGCGCGGCGGCGCCGCCCGCGATCGGATGCAGCGTCGGCGTCTCGACCTCGAGGTAACCTTGGTCCTCCAGGAAGCGGCGAGTCAGTGACATGGCGCGGCTGCGCTTGGCGAAGACTTCGGAGACGCCTTCGGATGCCCAAAGGTCCACGTAGCGGCGCCGGTAGCGCGCTTCAACGTCCGTGAGACCGTGCCATTTCTCCGGCGGTGCGGCCACGCTCTTGGCCAGGAGCTGTAGTTCGTCGACCCAGATGGTCGGCTCACCCTTTTGCGTGAAGGCGAGTTCGCCGGTGACGCCCACGAGGTCGCCTCCGTCCAGCCACTTGCGGCGCGGCCACCAGTCGCCCATCCGGCCCTTCTGGAGGCCGATCTGAAGGCGTCCGGTCCGGTCGAGGATGGGGGAGAAAATCAGCTTGCCGAAGTCGCGCATGCCCAGCATGCGGCCGGCGATCGTCACGGTCGTTCCGATCGCGGTACCAGGCTCGTCGGGGGTACCCACGGCGCTCAGCAGGTCGGCAATGGGCGTCGCATCGACCCCGCGGGCGGGGTAGGGATCGACGCCCTCGGCGCGCATCGCCTCGATTTTGGCCAGGCGATCGGGGTGGGCTAGATTCGTCATGGAGTCATTCCGAAGGGGCTCATCGCCGCCAGTTTAGCGCCAGTTTAGCGTCAGATTGGCGGCAGATTGGCGGAGCCCCGGCTGCGGATCGGTGGGAAACCCAGCTATGAATGTCTGGGAGAGCCAACACCGGGAGGAGGCAGCAATGGTTACGCGGGGAAGGTCGTGCGGTTCCGAGAGATCATATTCCGACCCCCTGCGTCATCATTCCGCCCAAACGAGAGAAACGGACCCAAATCGACCCTCATAAAAACATTCCACCCGCTGCACTACGTGACCTTGCGGTCCGCAGTACAGCGGGTGGAATGGAGGATAGGGGACTTGAACCCCTGACCTCCTGCATGCCATGCAGGCGCTCTACCAGCTGAGCTAATCCCCCTTGGACTGACTCGCGCTTCCGAAGGGGGAGGACCTTCGATGGAAGCACGTTGTAAGGTGTTACGCGTGGCAGGCCTGATCAAGCAGCGCTCCAGGTCGAACCGAAGTCTGAGTCCAGTGCAGCTGACAAGTGGGGGGCACCGGCCACGCGCCCACGCTCTCGCGTGGTTAGGCGGAGAGAATGCTGATCGCGGGGCGGAGCGTCAAGCGTCTCTTCGGAAGGTTTTTGAAACCTTCCCCATCACCCTTCCGGACACGGGCTTGCGGGGGCCTCCCTTCCTTTTGTTTCCCACAACGTCCGGACGAGTTCGTTGAACGCGGCCGATGGCCTTTGGACACTCCTCCCGCCCCTTTCGGCTCTCCCCGCGAGTCCTCTTCCGAAGCCCCTTCCACGGCAAACTCACTTTGGCACTCCTTGACCAGGACCACGCGTTCGAAATTGGCGACGCAATCGTCGCGGCCAGCACGGCTGATGAAACCGAGGTCTCGATCGAATGTATCGAGGATCGTTTCGTCCGTTTTGGGCATGAGGGTCCGACGCAGTCCGCGGATCGTGAGCACTACGACCTCAGCGTGCGCGTGCGGTTTCACGGGCCAGATGGCTACCGCGAGGCTCGCTCGACCGCCGGCACCATCGACCATGAGAGCGCGCTGGCGGCGCTGACGCGGGCTGAACTACTTGCCAAGATCGCGACGCCCCGGGCGGACGCGCTTCCGCTGGGAGGGCCCGTCGACGTGGAGGGCACGTCGCCATCGCGCCCAACCCAGGACCACACCTTCAAGGAAAAGGCCGCTTGGGTCGGCGAAGCGCTGAAGCGTGCTGAGGCCGAGGGCCTGCTCGCGTCCGGGCTCGCCCGCACGACGGTGATGTCCCGGAGCCTGCTCAACTCATGCGGACGCCGGGTGCACGGCGCCACGTCACGCGCTGAATTCGCGGTCACCTGCACCGACGGCGGAGCGGCTGGCGAAGCGCGCGGCGGCTCCGCGGCGTCTTCGTCGATCGCGTGCTTTGTGGATCAGGTCGAGGTGGATCGCGTCATCGAGGATGCCGTCGGCGCCGCGGTGGCCAGCCGTGCGCCGCAGCCCATCGATCCGGATGCCTGGACCGTACTGCTCGAGCCGGCAGCGGTTTCAGCGCTGCTTTCCATGGCTACTGAGGCAGGGCTCGGCGCGCGTTCCTATGGCGAAGGCTCGTCATTCATGGCCGGGCACTTGGGGGAGCGCCTCTTCCCAGAGAACGTCTCGCTCGTGGACGACCCGTTGCACCCTGCGCTGCGCGGGTGGCGTTTTGACGGCGAGGGTGCCGCACGGGGTCGGACGTCACTGGTGGACGGTGGCCAGCTCGTGACTCCGGTGACGGACTCTCGATGGGCCCGCAAGCTCGACATGCCGAACACGGGGCACGGTGTCCCGCAGCCTTCGGCCCAGGGGCCAAGCGCGGAGTACCTCGTGTTGGAAGCCGGCAGCTCGTCGCGCGAGGACCTCCTGGCAGCGGTAGGCGATGGCCTGCTCGTGCGCCAGCTTCACTACGTCAACATCGTCGAGCCTCAGACGCTCGCGCTGACCGGCATGACGCGCGGCGGGACCTTCCGCATTCGCGACGGTCAGCTGGCTGAACCGGTTCAAAACCTCCGTTTCACGCAGTCCCTCGTTGAATCCCTCCAGAACGTCGTAGCCGTCGGCGACAGAGCGGAGCGCAGCGGTTCCCTGATGGGGGGCGAGGTGGTCGCTCCCGCTCTTGTGATCAAAGGGTTTCGTTTCACTTCCCGCGCAGAGGCCTGATTCATGAGTCACACCAAGCAAACTTCAGGCCAGAGCACGGGCGGTGCAGCCTCAATTGAGGGGCTTGCGCAGCAGGCCGTGGACACGGCCATGGAGCGCGGGGCCGAATACGCCGACGCGAGAGTCGTGCGGCTGGCCCGCGAGACGCTGACCGTGCACAACGGCGCGGTGGCGGACGCGGAGGCACCGGATGAATTCGGCGTTGGGCTGCGCGTTCTGAAGGACGGCGCGTTCGGCTTCGCCGCGGCACCGACCACCTATTCAGAGCTAGCGGATGTGCTGCCAGGGCTCGCCAGGCGGGCGATTGCCAGCGCGCGAGATCTTGCGCCGCTCCGCCGCCGCCCCATTTCGATGGTGGGCAAGGCGGACGCCCGCGGGGATTACGCCACGCCGGTGGTCGAGAATCCGTTCATGGTGCCGCTGGAGGAGAAGGTGGACCTGCTTCTTCGGGCTGACAGGGCGATGTCGGGACGGCGGGAGATTGTCTCCCGACTGGCGACGATGGCCATTCAGCGCGAGGAGCAGTGGCAGGTGACGAGCGAGGGCGGCTCGACGCACCAGGTACTGATGCGCTCGGGAGGACGAATCGAGGCGCTGGCATCAGCAGGCGGCGTCGTCGAGCGGAGGAGCTATCCCAACGCCCTCGAGGGCGAGTTCCGCGGCGGGGGCTACGAGGTGATTCGCGCGCTCCAGCTGGATACCCATGCGGAGCGCATTCGGGATGAGGCCATTGCGCTTTGCCACGCCGATGTTTGTCCCGGCGGCAAGAAGACGCTGATCCTGGGCGGATCCCAGCTAGCGCTTCAGATCCATGAGTCCGTGGGGCATCCGACGGAGCTTGATCGGATTCTGGGTGAAGAGCGGGACCTTGCGGGCGGCTCCTTTGCGGGGCTCCAAGATCTTGGGGCTCTTCAGTACGGCTCAAAGCACGTCAGCTTTGTGGCGGACTCGACGGCCAAGGGCGGACTCGACACGCGCGGCTGGGACGATGACGGGATCCCGTCCAGGTCGTTCGAGGTTGTCCGCGAGGGCAAGCTCATGGGGCTGATGGGGGGGCGAGCCAGCTCCGGCCGTGCCGGGTTTGCCGAAAGCGGATCGGTCTCGCGAGCGGAGGGCTGGTATTCGCCCCCGATCGACAGGATCACCAACCTCTCCCTGGTTCCGGGAGAGGGGTCGCTCGAGGACCTCATCGCGTCGAGCGAGGACGGCACCATCTTCGCGGATACGGTCAAGACCTGGTCGATCGACCAGGAGCGTAGGAACTTCCAGTTCACCTGCGAGGTGGCATGGGAGATCCGAGGCGGCCGGCGGTCACGCCTGCTGCGGCTCCCGACCTATCAGGGCAACAGCGTAGATTTCTGGAATTCCTGCGACGCGGTGACCGGGCCCCAGGAATGGAAGCTGCACGGCGTGGTGAACTGTGGCAAAGGCAACCCCATGCAGATCGCAGAGATGAGCCATGGTGCTTCGCCGGCGCGGTTTCGCGGCGTCCAGATGCTCGATATGGGACGCCCATAGCTGCTCATGCTCGCCCGCGGTGGCTCGCGGCGTGATGACTGGCGCGTCAGGGAAGCGGCAGGGAGGAATCCTGGCCGGCGTAGGCTCGCCGCGCATCGTGCGTAGGTGACCCCAATCCGGGGCCTCCGGGCCAATTTTCGGGACTATGGGGTACTGAATCGGGACCAGGCACCAGTTAATAGTGAGCTGAGGATCCGCTGCTGCCCCCCACGCGTCGAAAGACCCGCTGGGAGCAACGTGCCAACCGTCGAAAGGAAGCTCACGCTCTCGCTTGGATCAGGGATTTCTCCCCATTCCAAGGCAGCTTTCCCCGGCGCCAGGCTCACTCGGCTCCCGCCTGCCAACCCCCCAATCTGTTCAGCTCAAGTCAAAGGACCGAGCCATGCAATCAATTTTCGTCGCCACGACGCTGGCCTTAGCCGCGGTCGGGCCTCTCGCTGCCTCCGCTGTCGGCACCGTCAGTAACGCTTCCCAGGCCGATCCGGAGGTCACTTTTGTGACATCCGTCTCCAGCGTCACGGAGGCCGCCACCACCGTCGATGTGATGGTCTCACTGTCGCTGGCCGCGACCTCACCGGTCAGTATTCCCTACACCGTAGGCGGCTCCGCTACCGCGGCTGACGCGACGGTGCCAGGCGGACCGCTGGTGATCCCCATCGGTCAGATGGGCGGCATGGTCACCGTGACCGTGCTGGCGGACGCCCTCTCGGAGGGCCGCGAGCGAGTGACCCTGACGCTCGGCACCCCGACCAACGGGACGCTGGGCGCGATCACGGCTCACGACCTCTTGATCCTCGATGACGAGCCTGCGGCGACCCTTTCGTTCGATTTCGCGACGAGCTCCGCTTCCGAAGGTGCTGGTACGTCCGGCCTGACCCTGACGCTCTCCGGTGCTCGTACCGAGGAGTCGCGGGTCTCGTTCGCCCAAACGGGGAGCGCGACGCCAGGCGGCGTCGACGTTTCGACGAACCCAGTCTCGCCGCTGATCATTCCGGCAGGCGCCACGACGGCCACCCTCGGCGCCGTGATCGTTCAGGACCTGATCGATGAGGCTGATGAAACATTCGTGGTGACGCTGCTGGCGCCGCTCAACTGCAGCCTCGGGTCGATCGCAGAGCACACGCTGACGATCACCGACGACGACCTGCCGCCCGCTGTGTCGTTCGCATCCGCTGGGTCAGCGGTTGTCGAGTCCAGCACGGGGTCGACGATTTCGATCGACCTGAGTGCGGCGTCGTCGTTCGACGTCACCGTACCGATCACCGCGACTGGCGTAGCCACTCCGGGTGCTGACTACACATGGGGGCCCGGCGGCTCCTCGGCCCTCGGGTCGCTGATCATTCCGGCCGGGTCCACCAGCGTCGACATGACCTTCTCAGCCGTTCAGGACACGGTGGTCGAAGGATCGGAGACGGCCGTGTTCACGCTAGGCTCGCCTTCAAATGGCTCCCTGGGGTCCACCTCGGTCCACGAGGTCCTTCTGATCGACGATGATGGCGCGGGTGTAGATATTTCGTTCGACGGGATGGCCACCTCGGTGGGCGAGGATGCTGGCTCGGTCAGCTTCGGCCTGTCGCTCACGGATTACGCTGCTGAGCCCGTCGTGGTTCCGATCACCACGAGCGGATCAGCGGATCTGGGCGTTGACTACACGCTGACAACGCCGAGCGTCACGATCCCGGTTGGGTCCCTGACCGGCACAGCCAGCGTCGTGGTGGTCGACGATCTTGACCCCGAGTCGACAGAGACCGTGGTGCTCACGCTGGGCACTCCAACGGGTGCCAGTCTCGGTGCGACAACGGCTCACACGCTCTCGGTGCTGGACGACGACACGGTCATCACCCTCGACTTTGCGCTTCCCATGTCGAGCGCAGCCGAGGGAGCTGGAACGGTTTTTGTCGACGTGTTGCTCTCCTCCCCGGCTTCGGGACCCGTATCGATTCCGCTCATCTTGAGTGGGACGGCGGTTGGCGGCGGTGGGGACTTCACCGTTACGCCGAACCCCCTCGTGATTCCGATGGGGGACTCCGCTGGCCAGTTCAGCGTTGCGCTGGAATCTGACCCGCTCTTCGAGAGCGATGAAACGGCGATTCTCAGCTTTGGTGCCGTCACAGGCGCCGATCTGGGCACCGAGACCGTCCATACGCTGACGATCACCAACGACGATTCAGAGCCGACGGTTGAGTTCAGCTCGTTCCGCAACGTCGTCGATGAGATCGACGGTGCGTTTACGGTCCGAGTTCAGTTGGATGCAGAGTCTGGCCTGCCGGTGACGGTTCCGTTCCTGGTCAGCGGCTCTGCGTCGGGGCCTAGCGATTCGACGCTGCCCCCGAGCCCTGCGGTGATTCCTGCCGGCCAAACCTTCGTGGAGCTTCCCGTGACTCTCGTGGTTGATCGGATCCCGGAGCTGGGGGAGAGGATTCTCTTTGAGCTCGGCGCGACTGCGACTAACGCGACCATCGGGTCCACGTCAAGTCACCTGGTTCTCTTGAATGATGGTGATCGCGGCGCGTTTGTGGTGCCCCCTGCGCTGACGCCTTCCGTGACTTCCATGTCATTCCCGACGACTCGGGCCATGGAGACCACGGCGGCGCAGAGCCTTTTCTTCACCAACCTGCACTCCTCGGCTCTCACGCTGACGGATGTGGAGCGGATCGGTTCGATGAAGGGTGACTTCGCCCTGACCTTCCCCGTGGCGTTGCCGATCACGCTGGCCCCGGGGGCCAGCGCACAGGTGGACGTGGCCTTCCAGCCAATGGGGCGCGGGCAGCGCTCCCTGGAGCTTCAGGCGGTCATGCTCCAGACAACGGCTCCAGGCGTCAGGGTGAGCCTGGGTGCGCTGGCGTACGGCGCGACGGGCGCTGAGATCGCCATGAATGCCGCGGAGGTGGAATTTGACGGTCCTGCACGAGAGGACTTCTCGGCCGAATACGGCGCGATCGGCGGCTCCCTCGGGCTGAGCAGTGGCGCGATCGCAGGCACGTCCCTCGACGGCCTTTACCACACCTTCCGCGCCGGAACTCAGTTTAGCTACGCCTTCGAGCTGCCCAACGGTCCCTACGACGTGATCATTCACGCGATGGACCCGGTTCAGACCCAAGCGGGCGCGCGCGTCTTTGACGTGGCTGCCGAAGGGGCGGTGGTGTTGGACGACATTGACATTGTGGCACAGGTCGGACCGTTCGCGGCATACGTGTCGCCGGCCTCCAGGGTCACCGTTGCAGACGGTGTGCTCGACCTCGACATCACAGCGAGCGTGGCCCAAGCGGTGGTCTGTGCCATCGAGGTTCGCTCAGTCTCGGTGATCTCCACGAGCGCGACGATGCTCTCCTTCGGAGATGTGGAGCAGGGGGCCTCAAGCACCCTGATGGTCGACTTCGATAACGCGGGGCTGCACGAGGGCTTCCTGGATCGACTCACGTTTACCATCTCCCAGATCGGCGACGCACGAGACTTCAGCGTCGAAGTCAATGGGACGGTCTATAGCGGCGAGGCCACCACGGTCATTCGCTCGCCGTACATCGCGCTACCCCCGGGTACGACGGGTGTGCCGGTGACGTTCACTCCTACGTTCCACGAAGATCACTTCATCACCCTGGGGTTCGAGAACTCCGTGACGGGCGAGCTGTTTGAAGTGGATGTGACAGGTACCGGCGGCGCGCAGGCGGGCTGGGGCTTCCTGCATCCGGTGCTGGATAACTCACCCTCGTTTGTCGTCGACTACGACAACGATGGGTTTGAGACCGTTGCGCTATTGGGTGCCGAATCGCACACCCATGAGCCTGGCAGTACGCTTATGACCTTCGACTGGTCCGTCGGAGGCGCTCCGGTGGCCACGACGGTCGACACGGTCGAGGTGTTCCCGCTTGGATCGACGTCGGTGAGCCTGGAGATCGGAGACGACAACCTCACGCCAGCAACGGCTTCTGACAGCCGGACCATCACGGTGCACCCGCTGAACCGTGTGCCGGGCATCCTGGCGCTCTACTACGACGGCGAGACGCTCGGCGAGACCTTCCTCCTCGACAACGTGCCGACCCTATACGACTACGCGGCTCGGATCGGGTCCCTACAAGTCGGTGCCGAAAGCGGCATGGTCGGGACTTCGCCCTTCGATGAGAAGGTGATGGTCCAGTGGATCGCGCAGTTCGACACCCTGAGCGCAAGGACTCTCGAGTTCATTCCGACCGGTGGCGTCGACCAGCGCGTCTTCGTCAACGGCGCGCAAGTCACGGGACCGCTCACGCTTGTTGCGGGCACCCACGAGATGGACGTCCGGTTCGCCGTCACGGCGTTGTCGGATCTTCCCATCGCGCTCAATGTGATGGAGGGAGGCGTCGTGGCCACGGATATCGAGAACGGGCTCGTCTACAACCTTGGACCGATTCCGCCCGCCATCCACACCATGCCGACTTCGGGCACGGACCTCGGTGGCAACCGGATTGACATCAAGGGCTTTGGGTTCTTCCCCGAGGCGCTGACCGTCGTGCACTGGGGAGCCATCGATATCCCGGCCTCACAGTTTGATGAATGGGATGGCGAGCAGATCACGCTCACCACGCCGCCGGGAAACGGATCGATCATGGTGACCGTGGAAACGCCGAACGGCTTCACGGATCCCGTTCAGTTCGACTACTCGCCGACGGGGCCGATTCCGGTTCGATTCACCCTGCTGGAGAGCAAGGCAGTGTCCATCAGCGACGTGACCTGCGCACAGTGGGGACCGGACGGGAAGCTCTACGTGGCCGTGCTGGACGGGACTCTCCGCGTGATCTCCTACGACGAGACGTGGGGAGTCACGGGCATTGGGTTCAAGCTTGGCGTCTCGGGTCTGACGAACGGGGACACGCTCGGGATGGCGTTCAACCCGTTCGATGCGTACGACCCCCAGGATCCGACGTCCATCAAGCTGTACGTTTCCCATGGTGAGCAGTACCACAACGGTGGTGGTGCCTTCACGGGGCCGTCCTACTTCACGGGTCAGGTCTCGATCCTCACGGGTCCGAACTTCGACAACCCGCAGCCGCTTATCACGCAGCTTCCGGTTTCGAACCACGATCACTCGGTGAACGCGCCATTGTTCGACGACAACGGTGACCTCTTGATCTGTGTGGGTGGCAACACTAACGGTGGCGTACAGGACCCGGCCCTCGGGGACGTACCTGAGTCGCCGCTGTCCGGCGCGGTCCTCCGGGCCTTCACCTCTCGACCCGGCTTCAACGGAACGATCCTGTACCAGGACACCGCGACCGGCGTGTTTGTGGACGACCAAGTCTTCGGTGAGCAGGTAGACGTGGCTCCGGGCTTGGACATTGAAGTCTACGCTCCGGGCTTCCGGAACTCGCTGGACATGGTGCTCCACACCAACGGCTACATCTACTCAACAGACAACGGCGCTAACGCGGGCTTCGGTCCTGCGTCCCTCAGTATGACCACCGAGGGGAATGCGAGTAGCGCCGACGGCGATGACGAAATCAACCTCGTCGAGCCTGGGCTCTACTACGGTGCGGCGAACCGTGCGCGTGGCCGCTATGACTCCAAGGAGGCGATCTATCGCGGCCCGTTCGTCCCTTCGGTGGCGAACGAATTCCGTCGACCTCTC
>JBLIHL010000167.1:0-10421 GCA_047635895.1 Paracoccaceae bacterium
CGAATTCGGAGCGTACGGGATCGATCGTGGCGGACCTCGCGCCGACAGACTCGGGAACACTGCGCCGCAGGAGCCGCACGGGCGGAGCCCCCGAGGGGCCGGGTCGCATCACGCCGACGCCTGGCAGCGGCGGACTGATGGGCTTCGAGGCCCCGGCGCCCTTGGAGGTCGCGTTGGAGACGCCCGATGCACCGCGTCAGCCGGTGGGTGTCCCCGTGGCGAAAATCAGCTCGGACCAGTGGGACCGCACGCCCTATCAATCGCGAACGGGGGACCGGAAGGTCGCTGCGCTCAAGGAATACGGCGGGGGCGTCGAGACTGAGCGCGCCGTCGAGAGCGGCCTCGCTTATCTGGCACGGCGCCAGCGCACGGATGGTCGCTGGGGTCGTAAGGAGATCGTCGAGAAATATGGTCAGCCGATGGTCGGTAAGACGGGCCTTGCCTGTCTCGCGTTCATGGGCGCCGGGCACACACCCGAGTCGAACACTGAGTACTCCGAGACCGTCGCGATGGGTCTTGAGTTCTTGGCGAAGTCACAGGATTCCGCGTCGGGGCACTTTGGTGAAACAAGCTCCTACGGCCACGCCATCGCGACCTACGCGCTCGGCGAGGCCTACGCTTTGACAAGCGATTCGCGCCTGAAGGCGCCGCTGATCGGCGCCGTTCAGCACATCGTTGACAACCAGGTGTCATCGCGGGATCCGCTGCTAGACGGTGGCTGGTCGTACTTCTTCGCGGACGGGCGCAAGCTGGACCGCTGGCCGCGGGTGTCCATCTCTGCGTGGCAGGTGATGGCGCTGGAGTCTGCGAAGCTCGGCGGCATCAACGTGCCGGGCTCCGTCTTCACGCGTGCACGCCAGTTCCTCGTGAACTCCTGGGACCCGTCCCGCGGTGCGTTCCGCTATAGCCATGATCCGTCGCGCCTGCGTTCGGACTATCCGCTGCTTCCGGGTTCGACCCCCGCGGCCATGTTCGCGCTGTCGCTCCTAGGTGCGGATATCGGCAAGCCGCAGTTCGGTCCGGCGCGCGACTTCGTGCATGCGCGTTCGCCGCGGGGCTACCGCTTCTCGGGGGAGGACGACTTCGTCTTCAAGGCCCAGGGCAACCTGTACTTCTGGTACTACGGAACGCTGGCGATGTTCCGCGCTGGCGGCGATGACTGGCAGCGCTGGAACACGGCGATGAAGGAAACGCTGGTGCCCGCCCAGGAAGAGGACGGATCCTGGCGGCCGATCTCGATCTACGCGGGCTACGCACAGGACTCAGACGGGGATCGCAGCTACACGACGGCGATGAACGTGCTGACCCTCGAGGTCTACTACCGCTACTTCACGCCGCTCCTGAAGGTCGAGTAGCCCCGTCGCGCTTTAGTCCCCGAGCTGCAGCGCGAATGCGCTCAGACCGTGGGTGACGGCGATGAGAGTGGACGACGGTCCATGCAGGCCGAGGTCGAGAACCGGAGCGGTCGGGAAGCCGTTCGAGAGTGACGTCCACGTGGCGCCGCCGTCCTTCGATGCATAGACCCCGAGGTCCGTGCCAACGTACAGTGGGGCGTCTGCGCCGGATCCTTCAATGACCACGTTGACGGACGCGCTGGGAAGGCCGCCGCTGATCGCTGACCAGGTCTTGCCAAAGTCCTCTGAGGCGTAGAGGTACGGGCGATGATCCCCCTGCCCTGCCCCTGACAGGCAGACGAAGACGCGCTCTGCGTTGTGCTTCGAGAGCTCCACGCGGAGGAGCCTCTTGCGCGGCAAGCCAGCACCCGCCGTACTCCAGGTCTTGCCGCCATCAGAGGTCAATGACACGCGCCCGTTGCCGGCGCCGGCTGCTAGCTTGTTCTCGTCGAGCGGGGACTCTGCGAGCGCCGCGATCGCGCCGCGTCCACCGGCTAGATCCTCGCTGATCGCCGTCCACGTGTCGCCGCGGTCGGATGATCGAAAGACGTGCTGGGCCGCGCAGTAGAGCGAGCCTTCGCCGTGGCTTGATGGAAAGAGCGGCGCGTTCCATGCGAATCGCAGCGGATCCTCGCCCGCGGCCGCCTTGGGCGTGATGCGCCTGCCGTCTTTCTTCCCGGATCCGTTACCGCGTCGCAGCGGAGCTCCGGGATTGCGCCGGTGCATGTCACCGTTCTGCTGCTCGTAGTACAGGGTCCCGTCACCGCTCGGGTCAGGGAACGTGGCGAATCCGTCGCCGCCGTCCCACCGGTCCAAGAAGACGTAACGCCAGTTGTCAGAGGTTAGATCGTCGAGGCTGGCCGTGGAGGGGGCGGTGAGCGAGGCGTTGTCCTGGGTGCCTCCCCAGATCTGAAACGGCTCCGCGTCATCGAGGAAGACGGTGTAGAACTCGGCGATGGGGAGGTTGTTCAGGTGGAGCCAGCTCTGCGCTCGATCCATCGACACATAGAGGCCGCCGTCCGTGCCGAGCAGCATGCGATCGGGGTTCGCCGGATCAATCCAGAGATCGTGCATGTCGAGGTGCATGCCACGGCCGGGGTGGTCGAGCAGGCGGAAGACGCGCTCGCCTCCGCGCTCGAACGATGCGCCACCGTCCCCCGAGACCATCAGCCTGAAGCCGCAGACGTAGACCTGGTCAGCGTCGTCTGGTGAGACCATGACGTCGCAGAAGTCCCAGCCTACGTAGGTGTCGACGTACTTCTCGGATGTGCGTGCCCAGGTCTCGCCGCCGTCGTTGGAACGATACAGCGCCCCGCCGACGTCATAGCGCCCCGCACCTGGAGGCGAGTGGTCCACGATGAGCGCGTAGACAACGTCTTCTTCGGATGCCGAGGCCGCTACAGCTACGCGCCCAACGTCGTTCCCTTCGAGCAGGCCGCCCGCAAGCTGCTTCCAGGTGACCCCTCCGTCGTCGCTCCTGAAGACGCCTCCACGGCCCTGGCGCGCGCGGTCCCAGCCTGCTGCCCAAAGGCGATCTGGCTTGAATGGATCACGGACGAGATCGATGACGCCGACCTCGCCTCCGGCGAAGAGCGTCTGTTCCCACGTGGCGCCGCCGTCGCGGCTCACGTGGACGCCGCGGTCGCTCTTGGCTCCGCGTGTGGGCCCGATGACCGCTACGTGAACGACGTCGGAATCGCGGGGATCGACTAGAACCTTCCCAATACGCGCGCTGTCCACGAGCCCCATATTCTTCCAGGTCGCCCCGCCGTCCGTAGACTTGAAGACGCCCGTGCCGTCGTAGGACATGCCGCCGAGGTGTGCTTCGCCGGTGCCGACCCATACGGTGTCCTCGTCGCTTGGATCCACGGTGACATCGCCGATCGCAAAAGTGGACTCATTCGCGAATACGTGGTCCCACGAGAGGCCGCCGTTGACGGACTTCCATACGCCGCCGGAGCCGACGCCGGCGTAGATCACGCCGGGCTTCCCGCGCGGCGAGTCGACTGCCTCGATCCTGCCGCCGCAGTTTTTTGGGCCAAGGGGGCGCCACGCGGGTGCTCCCTCGGGAATTGCCGCCGTCATGGCCCTGTGGCTCTCCCAGGCGGCGATTCGAGCGGCGCCTCCTGTTATGGCAGGCGGTTCCTGGCCAAGGGAGGCAGGGACGGGAGAGGCCGGGACGGGGGATAAAAGGGGGCCAAGAGTGGCGCAGAAGGAGGCGAGGAGCATCGGTGCAGCTTAACGGCTGCCATCGGCAGCGCCACGTGGCAGCCTGTCGTCAATAAACGCAGATTGCCCGAGGTCGATCATGATTTGGCTGCGACTCTCCGTATGCCATGACCGTGAAGCCGCCCATCGACCTGCACCAACTATTCGAGACACACGGTGTCTTCGTCAGCCGCCTGGCGAGGGCGATGGTCGCGGATGAACACGCGGCGGAGGATCTAGCCCTTGAAACCTGGGCCGCCGTGGTCCACCGGCCGCCGGTCGGTGTGCGCAACGTGCGCGCGTGGCTCGCGACGATCCTGCAGCGCCGGGTCGGCGACCACCGTCGCCGGACCCGCAAGAACTTTGGAATGGACTCCGCCGAGTTCGCTGAATCGTCAGCTGGAGCCATGACCTCGGCCGCCGCCGACGAAGTGGCTCAGCAGCTCGAAGTCGAGCACATGCTGCAGGCGGCCGTTCGAGCGCTCGACGAGCCCTATCGGTCCACGATCTACCTGCGCTTCCATGAGGGCCTACCGCCGCGGACCATCGCGGCCCGAATGGGCGTTCCCGTCAAGACCGTCAAGACGCGGCTGGCGCGGGGCCTTGATCGGCTCCGCGAAGCGCTCGACCGGGGCACCGCGGATTCGGCCGATCCCCGGCGAAGCTGGCGCCTCGTGCTCGCGCCCGTCGCGGGGCTTCCTGACGATGCCGCTGGCCTGGCGTCCTCTGCTTCCACCGTTCACTTCGGCGGCGCGACTCCATCACTTCTACTCGGTATGAAAAAAGTCATCGTCGCCGCTGCGGCTCTTCTTGTTTCGATCGGCCTGTTCTCGCGATTCTCGCCGCTGAGTGACCACGGGACAGCCCCTGGGATCGATGCGTCAGTGGAGCCTGAGAATGTGCCCGACGCGGCTCTCGCGACCGTGGAGGCCGAACTCGCGGAGCCTGATCCCTCCACTTCTGTGCGAGGAAAGATCGGCACGGGCACGCGAGCTCTCGCCACTGGGTCATCTGCTGGGTCATCTGCTGGGTCATCTGCTGAGCCGCCAACGGCTGGACCAGCCCTGGCGACGCTGGTGGTGGAAGTGAAGAACCTTGACGGAACGAGGGCAGCGGGTCGACCGATCCAGCTCAAGGCTTCGCCGTGGATGAACGGTGGGCTGCCGCCAATCGTTCGTCGGACCGATCGGGCGGGGCGCGCCTCCTTCCCGGAACTCGAGGCCTCGAGCTACGTGGTGTTTGATACTCACGGTGGCACGGATGAGTGGTTGGACCTTGAGCCAGGCGAGACGAAAACGCTTCACTGGACGACCGAAGGGGAGGTGGTCATCCGGGGCCGGGTCCTGGACTATCGAGGTGACCCGGTGGATGGCGCTGACATCTGGTGCGCGGCCAGCATGGAGTCGGGCAAAATGGTCTGGCGCGTGGAGGTGACGGACACAGAGGGTCGCTTCGAGGTTCGTTGTTCGACGGACGCGGGGCTCCAGGCGACGATCGCTGGGGTACGCCCCGGCAAGCTGCAGCCCGTGCAGGCGCTCGTTCAAGTCGAACCGGGCGTTCGGGAGGTCGAGCTGTTCCTGGGCCAGCCCGGGAGTGCGTTGGCGGGGCGGGTTGTCGACATCACGGGCGAGCCCGTGGAGGGCGCCCAGGTCGTGATCGAGGTCGTCCACCCCAAGTCCGTGATTTCCCAGCCGGACGGCCGATTCGAGTATCCGGGCGCCCTCCCGGTGGGAGATCTTCCGGTGGTCGTGCGAGCCGCAGGATTTGCCCCGAATGTGACCAGCGTCCGTGTGGAGGACTCAGGCGCCGAGGTCGAATTTGTGCTGCACCGTGGCGTTGAAATCTCGGGCACCGTGCTGAGCCCGGACGGTAGCCCCGCCTCGAAGGCGCACGTCTGGATCGCGTCTCCGGCGTCGAGATGGCAGGAGTATGGGCATGGTCCCGGGGCCTCGACGCGTGCCGACAACGAGGGACGCTTCCGCCTTCGCCGGGTGGCCCCCGGCAGGGTAGCGCTTCGCGCCCAGGCGGGCTGGGCTGACGCCACGTCGCACGGGGAGGCGTTCCTCGAGGTGATGGACCGGGATGAGCGGAACCACGACCTTCAGCTGGCGTTTGGCCGGACGATCTCTGGCCGCACCGTGGATCACGAGGGGTTGCCAGTGGGCGGAGTGGTCGTCACGGCATTCTCTGGGTCGGTGCGCTCCAAGGACGTCCGCTCAGCAGCTGACGGCTACTTCCGGCTCTCGGCGCTTGCCGTGCCCGAGGGTACTGCGGACGAGTGGGAATTGGTGGCTCGCGCATGGACAGGGACAAGCCTTCGAACCCTCGGGACTCTCGAGGGCATCGAGCCCAACGGAGAGGACGTGGAACTCGCGGTCGAGCGGATCGAGGAAGCTACGGCCACGCTCATGGGCAGGATAGAGGCGGACACCTCGCCGATCCCCGGCGACGTGCAGGCGAGGCTCGTGGATGAAGGCGGACGCGGCGGGGGGCCGCTTCCCTTCGATCCGGACACGGGGGCGTTCACGAAGGGGCCGCTGCGGCCTGGGATCTATCGGATTGAGCTCTCCCGTGGCGGAATGACCGTAGGCACGAAGTCTGGACTCGTCGTGGCCGCCGATGAGACGCTAGATGCTGGGGTGATCCGCGTGGGCAGTGGCGGCTCGGTCGAGGTGCGGCCCCTGCAGCCGGCTGGCGTGCGGGTCACGCCTGATGAGCTGCGGGCTGCGACGGCAACCCTTTTAGGTCCTGGACAGCAGCAGGTGAGCCTCGAGTGGAGTGACGGCGCCTGGCGCAGTCACGGCCTCCTTGAGCCCGGGGCCTGGCACCTGAGCCTCCTCGTCGAGGGGGCCATCCTGCCCGGCAGGGACATCACGATTCGGTCAGGCGAGGTGACTCGGACGGAGATCGCCGTTTCGCGAGACTGAACGCGTGCGCAAGAAGCGGGCCAGAGCCGGACAAGCTACAGGTTGTACCCGTGGTTCCCGAGCGGGTCCGAGTCGCCCAGGACGATCAGGGCGACGACAGCGGCAACGAAGAGCAGGATCGGAACAACGATCCAGACCCAGTTTTCCTTGAGGAACTTCATGGAGGGGTGCAATGGAGTGGCAAGTGGCAGGCGAAGGACGGTTTGGCGCACGCCCGTTGGGCCGATTCTACCGCGCGGGTGGTCGAGGATGCCATTGGCCGTGCCCAGTCTCAATTCGAGGAGAGGATTAAGGCTGGCTCCGGCGGCGCTCGGACTGATGCAGATGCTTCATTCGCTCGCTCCATGCTTGACGGGCGGGAGCCCGTCCGGGAGCCTGCACTGTCAAGAGCCACTTTCGGCTCACCCCGTCCTTCGGCCCTCTCCCTGCGTGCAAGCTTGCCCTCCCCAACTCAAGAACCACGACTGAAGAGACTCGCGAAGAAGCTCGGGATCTCAGCAGCGGCCCTCGTCCTGGCGGGCTTTGGCGCGGAACTCGTTCTGCGCGGGATGGAGGCTGGTCCATTCAGCTTCTTCGATCGCTATCCCTACGTGGAGTCGAAGCCTGACATCCACGTTCGCCACAAGCCTGGCTTCGTGGGACGCTGGGACTCAACTTGGTACGAAATAGACGAGCGCGGGTTCCGCGGCAAGACCGATCCCTTGACGTTTGCGCCGGATGAGCTGCGGGTCGTTTGCCTGGGTGACTCGTGTACGTTCGGGAAGGGGGTTGAGGACCGAGACACTTGGCCACGTCAGCTCGAATCGCGCTTGACGGGAATCGTCGACGGAAAAGTGGTGGTGTTCAACCTCGGCCTCAACGGCGCGCATCCGCGCGTCTATCGGCAGATCCTCGAGGAGCACGTGGATGAGCTCAAGCCGAACCTCATCTTGATCGGCTACAACATCAACGACTTCCCGAATACGATTCGCGCGGTCGACGAGAAGGTCTTTGACGATCGCAAGCTGCGTAAGATCGTGCCCCAGAGCGTCCGCGACGCGTTCGGACGGCTCGCGCTCTATCGCAAGGCTCGCGCGGTGTACTACGACACGCAGAAGGCGCGGGACTGGAAGGTGTCTGAGAAGGTAGCGGCTCAGGCTGCCAAGGATTCGGAGGACGGCATCGCGGTGGGTGCTAGCAGTCAGGTCTGGGACCTGCAGCGGGAGTACCTCAGCGGAATCCGCGATATGGCGAATGCAATCGGCGCGGACGTGCAGGTCTTCCTTTTCCCCTACGAGAGTCAGGTTTTCCTCGATACCTACGATCGCACGCCGATCGAGACGCTCTCCAAGGTCTGCGGCGAGCTGGACATGAGCTTTTTCGACCTGACCGGACGCTTTCGATCCGTCGCGAGGAAGGAAACACCGCCGCGCCAGCTCTTTATTGCCGGCGACAGGTATCACCCGAATGCGGAGGGCTACGGCGTCGTGGCAGACGTCGTGCTAGAGCAGTTGCTCTCCACGGGCGCGGTTCAGGGCGCGGGTCAAGATGACTGAGCGGGCCGCCGCCCCGGTTCGGTACTCGGTCATCTACAACCCGGTCGCAGGCAGTGGACGCTCCGTGGGCGTGGCTGCGACGGTCGGGGAAATGCTGGAAGCGCGTGGCCACAGCGTCGAGCTGATGGCGTCCGAACGCCCGGGTCATATCGCCGCGCTCAGCGCGCAGACGGACGCCGACCGCGTGCTCGTACTCGGCGGGGACGGGTCGCTTCGTGAGGCCGCGGCGGGGCTGCTATCGAGAACTGGATCGCTACCGGAGCTCGGTATCCTGCCCTTTGGGACAGGCAACGTTGTCGCCCGCGAGCTTGGGCTGCCGCTCAACCCGGAGCGCGCGGCGGAGGTGATGGAGCGGTCGGCAGCCGTCGCTTTTGACGTCGGCTGGGCCTCGGTGGAGGGGCAGTCGCCCGAGGTCTTCCTGGCGATGCTGGGGGTCGGCTATGACGCGGCGGTGGCGATGCGGATCGGAAAGGCGCGTGCGACGCGTCTTGGGGGTGCGCTGTATAAGCGCAGCGCAGGTGCTCTGTACGCAGCTGCAGGACTGCGCGAGCTGTGCGCTCTCTCGCCGCCGAGGTTCCGGGTTTCTATGGACGGCGAAGAGGTCGGCGCGCGCGCGGTGGCTGCCGTCCTTTCCAACACGGAGACCTACGGAAAGGGGATGGCGATGTCTCCTGGGGCGAGCGCTGCGGACGGTCTATTCGACCTTCACCTACGAAGCTCAGCTTCACCGCTCGTCGAGGCGGTCGCGCTCGCTTCGGCGCAGTTCCGTCGTTCGGGGCCCGCGTGGGCGTGCCAGCGATCCCAGGGACGCGGGGCCGTCTTGACGGCGATCGATCCGTCGCGCCCGGTGGCCTGGCAGCTCGATGGCGATCCGCTGGGCGCCGCAGACGAGATTACCGTGACGATGCAGGCCGGTGCCCTGCGACTCATTGGCGCGCTTCCCGGTGCCGATCGCTCGTAACTTCCGTTCGCTTGGGCGAGAGCGCCGGAAGGAGGGTCGACTGAAGGACAGTCGACTGAAGTCAGCCATGGGCCCAGTTAACGGAAGCGGCACCCTGAGTTGTGGGACCCAGGGTGCCAGAAGCAATCCTCTACCGCGGTCAGGGCCTGCCGACCATCCCGCGACAACTCAAATAGACGCGGCGTCGCGCGGGGTAACGGGATAACCCGCGGTTACTTCAGAAATCCTCGGGCCGCCGACCTGGCGCCATCAGGCGAGACCAGCGGCGGCGTCGGCCGTAGGGGAAGTGAGGTGGCAGGCGCTTCGGGCCCCCAGCTGGGGCTCGACCAGCGAGCATAGATCGCCCTCTACCTTGTTCCGCTCGGCGCAGCGCGGATGGAAGCGGCAGCCAGGTGGGGGGTCGAGCGGCGAGGGCACATCTCCCTTCAAGACGATGCGTTCGCGCGTCCTCTCGATCTTTGGATCGGGCTGAGGCACGGCCGACATCAAAGCCTTGGTGTAGGGGTGCTGGGGATTCTCGAAGAGCTCGTCACGGGTGGCGATCTCCACGATCTTGCCGAGGTACATGACGGCGACCCTATCGCAGATGTGCCGGACGACGGCGAGGTCGTGGGCGATGAATAGATAGGAGAGACCGAAGCGTTCCTGGAGCTCCTCGAGCAGGTTCACGACCTGGGCCTGGATCGAGACGTCCAGGGCGCTGACCGGCTCGTCGCAGATGATCAGGTCCGGCTCGAGCGAGAGCGCGCGGGCGACGCCAATGCGTTGCCGCTGGCCGCCCGAGAACTCGTGGGGGAACCGGTGGATGTGGCGCGGATTGAGGCCGACCGCGTCGAGGAGCTGCATAGCCCGGAGCTTCCGCTCGCGGGGCTTCGCAAGCTTGTGGATCTTCAGCGGCTCCGCGAGGATGGATGCGACAGTCTGGCGTGGGTCCAGGGACGCGTAGGGGTCCTGGAAGATCATCTGGATGCGGCGCCGGAAGGGTGCGCGCTCCGAACGAGTCAAGTGGCTGATCTCCTGTCCCTCGAATTTGACCGAGCCGCTCGTCGGCGGATAGAGGCCGATGATCGTGCGCGCGGTCGTGGACTTGCCGCAGCCCGACTCGCCGACGAGACCTAGCGTCTCGCCGCGCTCTACGGAGAGCGAAACGCCGTCGACGGCGTGCAGCCACTTGGCGGGCCTCCCGAGGAGGCCCTTGGTGCCGACTGGGAAGTGCTTGTGGAGGTCGGTGACCTCGAGCATAGGCGTGCTCATGCGGTGGAACCTCCCATGGAAGGACCGGAGTCCAGGTTGACGGTGTCAGCGAGCAAGATTTTGCTCAGGCGCGCGTGTTCAAAGCAGGCGGACTTGCGCTCGGTGTGGAGGCTGGGGAGATCCAAGAGCGTGGGGGCGTCCT
>JBLIHL010000168.1:0-10417 GCA_047635895.1 Paracoccaceae bacterium
CTCGGACTCAGGCGCAAAGATGAGCACCTCGGTGGTCGTCTCCAGCTCCTGGAGCGCACGCCGCAGGAGCCCGCTGACCTCCACGATGCCGACGAGCATCACCTCGGCGTCCCGCTCGATGTTTCCCCCGGTCAGCGCAGCGAAGCGCCCTTCGTGGGGATCGATCTGGCCGAGCGCCTCGAGCTCGGCGCGCCACGTGGCCTGGACGAGCGCCAGGGACTCCCAGCGCTTCAGCTCCGACGCCGGCACGGAGCCGCCCGCGAGGTCCGACCCCATCATCTCCCGCACGCGCTGGAAGTCGTAGCCCTCCACCGCCAGCTCGGCGTGCACCGTGCGAAGGTCCTCGGCGATGCGCCACCACGACGACCTATCGGCCCGCGGCGGGACCTGGGCAACGAGGCGCGCGAGGGTTTCCACCTCCGCCTTCTGGAGCGCGCGCTCCCACGCCAGCGTCCGCGTCGTCCGGTCGGCGCTTGGGGACGTCGTCCGCAGGAGCTCGTCCACGAGCCGCCCCTGGGTCAGAACGCGCGGCGGAAAGAACCCCTTCCAGCCACGTTCCCGGGACGCAGCCGCGAGGAACCCAAGCAGCGTTCGCCCGGCGCGCGCCCCGGGCACCGCTACTAGCACGTGCGCCAGTCCCATGGGTTCGTCGATGCCCTCGACCATCGCCCGCGCCGCGCGCTCGAGCAAGGGGTCATTCCAGCCTAAAAACCTGCGATTCGTCGCGACCGATTGTGCGTGCGCCATAGCTCCGCAGCTTACTCAGTCACCCATGGATTTAGAGGCGAAACTGAACGGATAGCGCGTCCGAAAAGTTGTACACGCTCCCGAGCGGTCCGCCGACGTCGCGGTACCAGCACTGGAATGCCCACGTGGATCCAGCGGTCACCTCGCCGACACCAGCGGACAGCGGCGGGACGCTTGAGTTCACGCTCAAGGTGAGGACGCCCGACCCGTTCGCCTGCGCCACGGGCAGGCGAAAAAGCGAACCGCCCACGCAGAGGTAGCCGTTACCAGAACGCACGCTCGTCGCCTCGGAGCCGTAGAAAAAGAGCCCGAACGACGCAGGCGGCAGGCCGGTGACGCGGAAGCCAAGATCGTTCGCGGCGAGGCTGGTGGAGCCCTGGGCCGCCGATCGAGCACCGACTGCCCCCGCCGCGTTCGGCGCCGCGAGGCAGAACGACGTGACGGCTTCGAGGCGACCGATGCGGTACAGCTCCTTGTCGGCGTAGTCGATCACGTACAGCTCGCCGAAGCCGTCCTCGCCGAAGGCAACCGGCGCCGTGAGGCTGCCTCCACCCGTGGGCTGAAACTGCGCGGTGCGCTCGGTGAAGGACTCAACCTGCCCGAGCGGACTACGCCGAAGGCTCCAGACCCGTCCGCTGCAGTAATCGGCGTAGAGGTAATGTCCGCGCAGGTGTGGGAGCTCCGAACCCCGGTACACGAACCCACCGGTGATCGAGCAGCCGAGGCTATGGTCGTATTCGTAGAACGGCGGCGTGTACGAAGGGTCGCCGCACGGCGCGACGCCTGCGGGGCAGCCGCTCGTGTTGAAGCAGGTCGTCCCCTCCATCACCTTCCAGCCGAAGTTGAGCCCACCCAACCCCGCGCGAGCGAAATCAATCTCCTCGCGCGTCGCCTGGCCCACGTCAGCGATCCAAAGATCCCCGGTCGCGCGGTCGAAGGACCACTTCCAGGGGTGGCGAAACCCGCGATGCCAAACCTCGTCCCGGATCATCGGATCCCCCACGAACGGATTGTCCGCGGGCACGGCGTAGGGGAACGCGGAGTCCACGTCGATCCGCATGAGCGACCCCATGAGCGATGAAGGATCCTGTGAGTTGCAGCCAGGGTCACCCGGATTGCCGCCGTCGCCGAGCAGCACGTACAGATAGCCGTCAGGCCCGAACTCCAGCGCCCCACACGCGTGCCCGAAGTTCGCCTGGGGCGCGCGGAGGATCTCCACCAGGCTCATGGGATCCACCGTGCCCGGCTGAACCGTCGAGCGAGTCATCCGCCCAAGCACCGCGTCGACGATCGCGCCCGTCGGACTAGGCGCGTCGTACCAGCAGTAAACGAAGCCGTTCGCCGCGTAAGACGGGTGAAAGGCGATGGCGCGCAGCCCGGTGGCGGCGGTGATCGCGAGGGGCGCGGGGAAGTCCAGAAACAGCGTGGACTCAATGGCACCATCCCGCAGCACCCGAACCTGCCCTTCCCGCTCCACGAGGAACAGTCGATCGTCCCCCGGAATCGACGCCATCGAAATAGGATCGACGAGCCCATCAGAGGTATCAGCGACGAGCCAAAGCGACGGGGTCGAAGTCTGTGCGAGCGGCGCGAGCGCCATAGTCAGAAGCCAGGAAGCGAGCATGCCAAGAAGACTATCCGGGCCGAATGAAGGCTCCAGGGTCCCCTGTGGCTAAATGACCGGCAGCGCGATCTTTGGCCGCGGCGAATCCTGCTCGGCTCCGTAGGCGACGCCCAGGTCACCCACGCTGAGCTCCGGAAGAACCCGGTAGGCCCCCGGTCTTCCCAGGAAGGCTTGTCGCGGCCTTGGGGGGCGCTGCGGGGTTGTTGCCCCGCTATGGGGCCTGCTGAGGGCGGATGAACGGGTCCCCAGCGCCCGGGTCCCCAGCGCCCGGGTCCCGATTCGCCCCTGCCGACTGGCGTAACCACGAGGGTCGCGGATAGGCTCCTCGCCAACATGGCTGAGCGCATTGTCTATCAGGTCGAAGACCTCCACAAGTTTTACGAGCAACGGGAGATCCTCAAGGGCATCACGTTGGCCTTCCGCGAGAACTCCAAGATCGGCCTGATCGGCGCGAATGGCGCGGGCAAGAGCACGCTCCTGCGCATCCTCGCCGGGGTGGACAAGGACTTCGAGGGTATCGCGCGGACGAACGGCGACATCAGCGTCGGCTACCTCTCCCAGGAGCCCGAGCTCAACCCCGAGAAGGACGTCAAGGGCAACATCGATGAGGCCGTGGATCACCTCCGGTCCATGGAAGCGCGCTACTACGAGGTCATGACCCTGATGGGCGAAGCCGAGGGGGCAGAGCTCGACAAGCTGACGCGCGAGTTTGACCACCTCCAGCACGAGATGGACGTCAAGGACATCTGGAACCTGGACCAGCATCTCGAGCAGGCCATGCACGCTCTGCAGGTCCCCCCGCCCCACCGCGATGTGGAGAGCCTCTCCGGCGGTGAGAAGCGCCGCGTCGGGCTCTGCAAGCTGCTCCTTGAGCACCCGGACATGCTGCTCCTGGACGAGCCCACCAACCACCTCGACGCGGATTCGATCCTCTGGCTTGAGACCTACCTGCTTGAGTACCAAGGCCTCGTGATCCTGATCACCCACGACCGCTACTTCCTCGACAACGTGGTGGATACCATGCTCGAGGTGGCCAGCGGCCTTGCTACGGCCTACCCCGGTAACTACACCGCCTATCTCGAGTCCGAGCGCACGCGCCTTGACGTGAAGCGGAAGCATGACGCCATCCGCGACAAGCAGCTTGAGACGGAGCTGGAGTGGATCCGCCGTACACCCAAGGCCCAGACCAAGCAGTCAAACGCGCGCCTGCGCCGCTACCAGGACCTGGCCGATGAAGTCAGCGCCGAAGAGCAGGTCCGGTCGGTCGAGCTACGCATCCCGCCAGGCCCACGCCTGGGCGAGAAGGTCGTCCACGTTCGCAATCTTTCGAAGGCCTACGGCGACCATGTTCTTTTTGAAGACCTGACCTTCGACATCCCGCCCCAGGCCAAGCTCGGCGTCATCGGCGGCAACGGACGCGGTAAGACCACCCTCCTGCGCCTGATCCTTGGCGAAGAAGAGCCCGACGCTGGCCGCGTCGAGATCGGCCCCACCGTAGTGACGTCGGTCATCGAGCAGTCGCGCGACTCCCTCGACGACAACAAGACGGTCTTCGAGAACGTCACCGAGGGCAACCAGATCCTGCCCTTCGGTCGCACCACCATGGACGCCCGAGCCTACGTTTCGCGCTTCAACTTCAAGGGCGAAGATCAGGCCCGCCTCCTTGGAGAGTGTTCCGGCGGCATGCGTAACCGCGTCCTGCTCGCCCGCATGCTGCGCAAGCCGGCCAACCTCGTCATCATGGATGAGCCGACGAACGACCTCGACCTCGACACGCTGCGCGTCCTCGAAGAAGGCATCGCCCACTACCCGGGCTGCATGATCATCGTCACGCACGACCGCTACTTCCTGGACAAGGTCGCCACCCACATCCTCGCGTTCGAAGAAGGCGGCAACGTCGTCTTCCACCACGGCGACTACCAGTCCTATCAGCGCCACAAGGGCGAAGCCCTTAAGGAAGCCGGCGGCACCCACCGGAAGTTCGCGCGGCGCTAGGCGGCCCCATCTGACGTGGCGGCTCGGTGGCTTCCTTGAGCTCCTCGATCAGCGGCTGGATGAGCTTCTGAACCTCAGTCTGCAGGTCGAAGTTCTCCGCCTGCGTCATCTCAAAGGCCTGCAGATCGATCCCCGTGGCGATCGACTCGAAGTTGGCCGAGAGCTGCTCAAGCTCCAGCTGGACGGCCCGTTTCTCCGCCAACAGGACGGTTCGTTCGTCATCGAGCGTGGCGGAAGCCAGCTTTTGGTTGATCTCCTTGAGCGCGGTCCGCCTCACCTCCCTCTTGCGCTGGAGAGCGCCCAGGCTCGCCGTGGAGCGCTCCAGCCGCGTTTCAGGTGTCGCGGCCGCGCCTGGCGCTTGGTCGGGCTCCTGGCTCGAGGCCAGAGGCGCGAAGAGGATCAGAGCTAGCAGGATAGAGGTAGGCATGGGCCTGCACGATACCGATTGGGGCGCGGTTCTCTGTTCGTTTTCGACCCATGGCCAGCCTGCTTTGCGGTGGTTTCTTGCCAGCCAAAAAACCCCCCCAACGCGCTACTCGGCCCCTCTTGCCCTCAAGAGGCTTGCCGACGCGATCTCCTGCACGGAGACCGTGCGGTCCGGGACGCGAACGTCCTGATCGTTGACCTCGACCTTCAGCTCAAGGTAGAGGGCGATCTCGTCCCCACCCTTCCTGCGTGTCGAAAACTTCGGAGTGGTCGAAACGTGCAGGAGGTAACTCTTGGGCTCAATGAAGCTGAACGCGAAAGCCCCCATCTTGTAGCTCTCTACATCTACCGATTCCTCGCTCTTTGCTTCCGATCCCCAAGGCGGCGAGGCAAACGTCTCAGTGGATGCCAAACCGACGACCTCACCCGTCTTGGCGTCGAGAAGCCTCAAGAAGAGTAGGTTGGCAGCTTCCTCCGGCTGACCAATTCCCTCGGCACTCAGGAGGAGGTTGCCCGAAATCGTGCGCTCCCCCACCAATAGCAAGTCCTGCGTCGCAGTGACCTGCGCAACGACCTCATAAGGGCCGAACGAACGCCCCGACGTGGTCCTGATGCGTCGGTTGGCGTCCTGGACCAGAACGTTCCACTCCCCCGCGCCAAGGGAGACCTCGTAGAAGCCAGATTCATCCGCTCGCGTCGACCTCTCTCGCTGTTCAGTGGTATGGAGTAACTGAATCTTGTAATGGCTGAGGGGACGTCCAGTGAACTGGTCCACCACGTAGCCGTTCAAGACGCCCTTGCCCTCGGCCGCGTCCGCTCGAGGTTCCGCCAGGGCGGCCTCGAAGGTTTCCGTTGGGTGCGCAGCGTCGATCGCCGCATGCGCGTCGCTCAGCCGGGAAGGGACCTCCATAGGACCTTCGCCCGGATGAGCAGGATCCCCCCCATGGCCTGGGTCTCCGAGCCTGGGCACGGGGGTCGCTCCCTCAGGCCCGACCGCCACCCAGGTCGCGAGTGCGACCAAGGCCACGACGGACAGCGCAGCCATCGGCTTCCCTAACACGGGCAGACCACGACGGGCTCGCGGTATTCGGGACGGATCCACCCTTCACGATGCACTGGCATCTCGATGCACTCAGATCCCGCTACGCCTGCCCCACCGATCTCGACTGACGCCTTGATACAGACCGTGGTCACCGCGGTGTACCTGTAGTACCAGACCATGTAGACCTCGACGCAGCCGTCAAGAAACTCGACGTCGACGCCGTTCGGTCCCTCGATGGATCCATTGTCATTCGTGAGCGTCACCGTGCCGCTCCCGCTGGCGGCCCCGTAGGTAGCGTCTCCCATGTCGTCGTTGCCACTGACGCCATCCTTCTCCCAGGCTTCAGGGCTTCCATCGCCGTTCTTCCACAGCGCGTTCACCGGGACACCTGGGGAATCGAGGCCTGGGCGCGGGAATTCCAGCTCGACGCTGTCGCCCTCGGGGACACATGGCCGGCAACCTTCGGGGCCACCGCCTTGCGCAAGCGAGACGCCACAGAAGACGAGCGTGCTGACGAGGATCTGTAGTTTGCGTGTCATCTTGAAGATTGGGCTCAACGGCCGATGTGGGTTGACTGAGACTTGCGAACAGAGGGATGCGCGCATGGGCGGAACAGCCATCGGCACTGGCGAAGTATCCAGGCGAGTGTGCCCCGGTAGACGCGATCCGTAAGTTGGACAGCAGCAACTGGCGCACGGTTACAGCCATCCCCTCTATTCAGCGGCCTTTTGCAAGCCCTCATCGGCGCCGCCTTTTGGCCGCGATTCTCCCCTCACTTTGGAGGCCAGCAGCTTGGAACCCAGAAGCTTGAAGGCGAGCGGCCGCAGCCAGCGCGCCACCGTGCTGACGACCGCGTTAGGCTTTGACGAGTTTGCGGACGACTCGAATTTGCGAAGCCCCAGGTCCTTCTGAAGATCGGGACTCATCGCATTCATCGGTGTGTCCAGTGGAATGCCCGCCGCATCCGCCACGACATTCATGCACTGGAAGCTCCCGATGACCGCGGCCGCGTCGACGAGAGCCGCGGGTCCCAGCACAGCGAGTAGGCTCTGGCGATTCGCAACCTACTGACCTGGAACCGGACATGCGCATCACCCTGACTTCGCTGGCGCTCGCCAGCATCATTCTCATCCCGGCACCCTCCTCGGCCAGTCCCTCGCCCTCCGTCCAAGTCGACCAGAAGGTGCCATCGATCACGCGATCCGACTTAAACATTTCGGTGCTCCATCCGCTGCCCCATCCAAACCTGCTCATTCAAACCCTCCAAGACATCACGTACGTCGACTTGTCCTGGGAAGAGCGGGTGCAGGGGGGGAAACTGAACCACAAGGTAAACGGATTCGATCAGGTGGCCGGCGACTTGCAGACGCGCGAAACGCTTCGCCTCAAGCGCCTCGACACCATGTCCGCGGTCCAGCTTATCAACTCTAGCTGCCCGCTCGTTCGCATCGGCTACTCCGATGGCGTGCCGGTTTTGACGCTGAGCCCCCTGGCCCCAGGCAAGGCGTACAAGAAGTCCGGGAGCTATATCATCCGGGGCTTGGCCGGCGGCGGTGCGCGCCTCGAACTGTTGACCTCCACACAGCTCGATCTAGGGCACGACCTCCAAGCAACCCGGCGAGGTGCGGCTCAATACGCAAATTCGCGGCTGGGAGCCTGAGTCTCGCCAGCTGAACCTCTCCGGCTGTGAGGTCACGATCCTGCGCAGAGCCACGATCGGAGGCACGACAACCTCGACCTCGGACAGCCTGAGCACGGACCTCTTGATCCGCGAGGGTGAGACCACCGTGATCGGGTCCCTCGGCAGCGAACAGGTCTTCGTAGCGCGGGCCATCTCGGTCGTCCAAAAGGCACTGGGAACGAAAGCGGGCGACGCGGCCATTGACCGCGTCGCCCGCTTTAGTTCTCCGGTAGCCCCGGTCGCTAGTTCTTGGAGAGCCAGACCAGGAACTCACCTTCAAGGTCCTTCTTGCCGTCCGGGTCCTCGGCCGTCAACGGCTTCGCGTAGATCTGCTGGATCATGTCCTCGAGAGCCGAGTCGGTGGGCTCAGCCTGGGCGAGCTTGCTAAGAAACTCAGAGAAGGCCTTCTCCCCCTTCTTCTTGCCCAAGAACTCGCGCTGGAGCCAGTACGCGAACGCCGTGCGGTAGGCGCGGAACATTTCCTGGGCATCCCCGAAGTAGGTGTCGGGGATGATCAGGTTGCGATCAGAAGCCAGCTTCCCGAGGAACGGAGCACGCAGGTACATGCTGTCGTTCTCCATGTCGTTCTTGATCTCGAAGAACTCACTCTTCTCGCTGCGCTTCTTCGCCTTGGAGTCGCCCGCGGACTGGGAGCCCTGGAGGCCCGTCAGGTAGCGATCGCTTCCGTGCTCGCTCCGCCAGCGGCTGTCCGCCATGAGCGGAGGGAGAATACCACCCTCCGACATACCACCGGGCACGAACATCTCGCGCGCCTCGGTACGACGCGACTTGAGGTCGCCGTCGACGCGCGTGTTGCACTCGCCGAAGACGTCGATCACCAGGTTGACGGCCAGCGCCCCCGCCAGTGACGGCGGAATCTTCGAGCCGTAGAGGTTGTCCAGCATCGCGCCAGCGGCGAGCTGGGAGATCTGCTGCGCGGTGCCAGTGTTAGCCCGCGAGTCCATGCTGACGCCGCCGAAGGCACCGGACGTCGAGCTACCAAGCTCGGCGAACTCGAGTGCGACCACCGTCAGGTCGTTGCAGTACGCGTTCGTCCAGTCGAGGACGTCGTTGTCGTGATAGATGTATTGCTGGTCGGGGAACAGAAGCCCAAACGTGCTGAGGAGTTCGATGAACTCGCGGCGGTCGGGAGCCAGCAGCACCGGCTCAACGAGCTCACCCTCACGTGCGAGCCCGAGCGGCTCGCCGCTCGCCATGTAGGTGCCGAAACGCGCCTGGGCTTCGAGGACCTTATCCTTCGTCGTGAGCACCGAAGAGATCTCTCCGCGGACCTCATCATCCAGGCCAGCAATGACGTCCTTGCGCATGCCCTTGAGCCACGCCTGAAGCGTCTTGATGTCCTTCTTGGCCTGGTCGTAGCCAGGCGCGGACTTACCGATCCACTCGAGGAACTGACCCTGGGTGCGGAGCAGTGCGTCGCCGAGATTGATGAACTGGTCCGCCTTACGCTTGTCCTCGGACGAGTGCTTGGACAGGCACAGGTCAAAGATGCCCAGGCGCATGGTCAGGAACGAACGCTCCAGAAGGACCTCGGGAGTGATCTCCTCGAGCGGAGTGTCCTTGAGCCCGGCCCGATCGATGACGGACATTCCGAGGGACACGAAGTCGACCTTGTACTTCGACTTGTTGTCGTCGGCGAAGGCTGGCTCGACTGGCAGCGCGGACGTGGATGTTACAGCCGAGGAGGAGACAGCCGGGGAGGAGACAGCCGGGGAGGAGACAGCCGGGGAGGAGACAGCGTGTCCGAGGGAAACGGAAGGGATCGTTAGCGGTAGACCCAGGGCCGCGCCGCAGGTGAACGCGGCGGCAACAAGACGTGTAAGCATGATGAAGGGAACTGGCGTGGCGAGACGGATAAGCTGGGAAGCTGCGAGCGGAATAGGACGTACTCCCGGAATAGGTACGCTCCGCGTGAAGTCTTTCCTGTAATGAAATCGAAAACTAGTCGGAACCAGGCATCAAGGGGCCGCAGGTACCGTCGGCCCGTCGGCCTAAACGCTTGAGGACTGACCCGAGGAACCTGCAATGCGGCAGAGCGGCTTTGATTCAGGGCCTGAAATAGGCTCTGAATAGGCTCTGAATAGGCCCTGAAATAGGCTCTGAAATAGGTTCTGGCGGGGCCCTAGATTAGGCCGTCCCTCAGGGGAGCGTGAGGACCTGCCCAAGCTCCACCGATGAGGCCGGAACCAAGAAGTCCGAACGTGAACCATCGACAAAGACCTCGAGGGAAATCACCGAGGTGGCCTCCAGGAGGCCCTCAGGTGACACATAGGGCACTCTAACGCGCGGTGCTCCCGTGGCGCCCGGCGGACGAGTGTCTCCCGCCATCCAACGGACCTTGGTCCCGTCTTCCCCCTGCACGATGACGACCACCTGGAGGCTCCGGGCACCCGGCGCCTCCAGCACCGCGCCCTCAACTCGGCGGTAGAGCTCCGTCGTCCGTCCGCTCGCGTTCGTCGCGACCGCGACGAGGGCCAGGAATCCGGGCACGGGCAGCGCTGCCTGCCCCGAACCATCGCGCAGAAGTCGGGCCGCCATGGTCTGGCGCCAGAGCGCTGGATCCGTCATCAGCGGAAGGCCAAGGGCTGCCCCCATCGCGGCTCGGTTCCGATCCCCGTCCATCAGAACGAAATCGATGCCCCGACGAACGAGGATCCCTTCGGCCGCGGCCGGATCAGCCGCCGCCAGGAACCGCCACGGATCGAGGAACGCATCTTCGCCGACATACAGGCCAAAGTTCGTGGCCACCGTCGCCAGGCCCGCGCGCCATTCGATCGCGTGTCCGAGGTCCCAGTGCGTGAGCACCGAAAGCGGCGGACCGCCCGGCGGCCGAAGGCCCGCGCACTGGTTCTCCAGGAACGCCGCGAGCGCGGCCTCCTGC
>JBLIHL010000169.1:0-10380 GCA_047635895.1 Paracoccaceae bacterium
CGATGACAAGCCGCGACTTCAGGAGCCCGGGTGGCGGAATTGGTAGACGCGCCAGACTAAGGATCTGGTGGGATAAAACCCGTGCTGGTTCGATTCCAGTCCCGGGCACCACTTACTTCGGTTGATAGCCGCAGTAGGGTGCAGAGGTAGAGAGGTTGTTGGGAGCTGCAGGTCAGGTGCACGATGTCGTGGTGCGCGGGCCTGGAAATGTTGGCTGGTCATCCGCTTACGCGGATGAGCGCTCGTCCCGGGCACCACTTACTTCGGTTGATAGCCGCAGTAGGGTGCAGAGGTAGAGAGGTTGTTGAGAGCTGCAGGTCAGGTGCACGATGTCGTGGTGCGCGGGCCTGGAAATGTTGGCTGGTCATCCGCTTACGCGGATGAGCGTTCGTCCCGGTCACTCTGGGTTCGAACCCGCAGTTGCACTATGCGGAGAGCGGTTGCTGAGGCGGCTTTGGCTCGGCTCGATCGATAGCTCGGCTCGATCGATAGCTTCGCTTGATCGATGGTTCGGCTCTGGACCGATTGGTTCTTCGGCCTGAGCGCTTGCCTCGGTGGTCCTCTCAACAGGTCCCCCCACAGGTCCCTCAACAGGTCCTTTGGGCAGGCTCGGTGGCTGGGCACAATGAACCTCACTCCCCCCCCCTGTAGCGTCTAGAGCGTTCTTGTGGGGATGCGGGCGAGAACCTGCCCCGTGGGGTGGTTCTCGCCCCGTGGGCTGGTTCTTGCCTGGGCTGCCCTCTTGGGTGGGCGGCTGGGTTTAGTCGCCGTAGGGGGTGTCGACTCTCAGCGAGAGTTTGAATTCCCTGGAGGACAACTTGATCATCGTCAGGGCCGACTTGATTCCCTTCAGGTAGGTCACCATCCGTTCGGCTGCCTTCAGCTCTCTTGGGAGGTTGTCCTCGATCACCTGCTCCTTGAAGACGCGCAGGTTTTGGTCGACCTGGTCGTCCAGGCGGATGGCTTCGTCTGCGGTCAGGCGGCTGCGGGCCCTGCCTGAGAAGACCGTTCTCAAGACTGCGGCTTCCTCTTCCCTGCGCTTCGTTTTGAAGTCGATTGAGTTCTCGATCTTGCCCCTCGCTCCCTGCTTGGCCTGGGCCAGAAGGAGGTCCGTGCCCGTTCGCGGGTTCACCCACGTGAGGAGGTTGGCAGTGGAGCTCGAGTCCTGCAGCATGTACTGGAACGCAGGTAGGTTCTTGAGGAGCGGGGCCGAGGAGCTTTTCTTCACCACGTTCGAGACAAGCTCGTCGATCATCGCGTAGCGGTTCGAAATGATGAGCTGGTCGCCATAGATCAGGACGGCAATGTGGCCCGTGCCTGGGACGAAGGGTGACCAGAACTCACGCACCTGGAGGCCGCCGCTAATGCCCTTGAGGAAGTAGCCGCCGGAGCCGGGATCCCGTCCCTGAATACCGATCTTTGCGCCCCGCTGGGCGATCTGATCGCGAATCTCCACGATCTTGTCCTGGTCCTTCATCCAGACGATGACGGCCCAGGCGAACACCTCCGCGTCATCGTGGGGCGGGCCCACGTAGACGCCACTGGCGTCGATGTCGCCCTCGTCGCCCCAGTCGTTCGGACGCGCGATGAACGCCACGCGGCTAAAGAGTGAAGCGTTGAGGTCGTTGATGAACTCCGCGATCGAACCGTAGCCGATGTTGCGGACCGCGTCGGTCACGTTCTCGACCGCGGCCGGCTCGAGCGACGACTGAACCAGCTCGAGGATCGTCGCGATGGGTCCGCGCATGTAGGCAAACAGGGTCGCGTCGTCCGGCACGAAGTTCGCGACCTCCATGACCTCGTCCTGGTCGAACGGCTTGGCCCGGTAGATCTTCTCCTGCTGGGCCGACATCAGCTCGGATGAGAACTCACCGGAGAGATCAACGCTCAGACCATGGTCGAAGTCGAGGATGCCAAGGAGGCGACGAACGGCGGCCACCGGCAGGAGCCGCCCGGCGAATGCCTGGCCGAAGCGGTTCGAGGCGGGGTCCGGCCATGGCGTGTTCATCCCCCACTGCTCGCGCATCTTGCGGAGGTTGAACTGGATCTCGATGTCTCGCTTGTCCTTGTTCCGGTCCAGGGAACCGATGGCGTCAGAGTACGGCGCCGCGAGCAGCAGCGATCCCTCCGAACGCGCTCCCTCAAGGTTGACGGCCTCCTGGACGAGCGTGAGCGAGGTTCCCGCGACGATCACGTCGAGGATCCGGGTCAGGTAAATCGGCTGCTTGAGCTGGCCGCCCGAAAGCGTGATGACCTCGCCCGCCATGACCGCGCTGAGGCCCTGCTTTTCGAGACCAATGAGCCCCGGGTGTTTGAGCGCCGACACGGCCAGCTTGCCGTAGCGCGACGCGCGTGCGTACACCGCCCACTCCGTGCCCTCGATGCCCTGGCCGGTAAAATTAGCCGCCAGCGCCAGATCCTTAGCCCCAGCGATGTCGAGCAGATCGAGACCGAGCGGCAGCTGAGCCAGCTGGACCTTCACGTCCTCAAGCGCCTTGGTAATTCCCTCCTCAGCGTCGAGTTTCTTCCACTCGGGCGACTCCAGGTACTCGGTGAGCGCCGTGTTGCCCTTGAGCTCCTCAGCCACCGCCAGGGTTGGAAAGCCATCAAAGGCGGCCTGCAGGTCCTCTCGTGCGAGATAGACGTCGACATTTCGCGGAATCAGACCTGCGATGTCGGCCTTGAAGCGGCCCTCAAGAGGAGGGAAAAAGAACGTCGAGAAGGCAAAGTAGCCGACGAAACCGAGCAGGAGCAGGCTGATGCAGCCCACGCGAAGGACGCGTTTTTTGGTGCTCATGGATCAAATGGAGAGGGAAGGCGCGATCCCCCGCTGCGGACGGAGGGGCGAAGCATTATGAACGACGGCTCGCCGGAGCACTTCCCGGAAATCAGAACCAGATTCTCCGGCCCAGCTGCCAAGATGCCGCGACGGGGCCGCGAAACGAGCCCTTTCACCACTCCCACGCCGCCTGCGCGGCTCATCACGATGGACCTCTCCAAGCGCGCAAGCAGCCTGACCGAATCCGCTACCCTGCGCCTGGCGGCCCTCGCCAAAGCGATGGCCGACAGCGGCCGCGACGTCATCAATATGGCCGTCGGCGAGCCCGACTTCCACGGCCCCAAGGTGGCCCGTGAGGCGGCCCACGCCGCGATCGACAGCGGCAAGGTGAAGTACACGCCGGCGGCGGGGCTCCCCTCGCTCAGGCAGGTACTGGCCCAGACGATCGGCGCGTCCCGCGGCGTAGTCTACGCCCCGGCGAACGCGGTCGTCTGCCACAGCGCCAAGCACGCCCTCTCCCACGTTCTCCTCGCGCTGGTGGATCCCGGGGACGAGGTCCTGCTCCTGGCCCCCGTTTGGGGCAGCTACGACGAGCAGGTCAAGTTCGCCGGCGGCACCCCCACCCACGTGGCCCCCCTGCCCGGCGGATCCTGCGCTCCGGACATCGCCGCCATTCGCGCAGCGGTCTCCAAGAACACGCGCGGCATCATGCTGACGACGCCGAGCAACCCCTCCGGCTACGTCTGGACGGCAGACGAGATCGCAGGCCTTGCGGAGATCGTCCTGGAGCACGATCTGTGGCTGATCTCGGACGAGATCTACGCCCGCCTCGTGTTCGACGGCGCGGAGCACGTCTCGCCGGTGTCCCATTCGGCCGCCATGCAGGAGCGCACGATCGTGATCGACGGGGCCAGCAAGGTCTTCGCCATGACCGGCTACCGCATGGGCGCGATGATCGGGCCCGAGAAGCTGGCGAAGGCGGTGGGCGACATCCAGAGCCAGCTCTCCGGATGCCCAAACTACATCAGCCAGATGGCCTATCAGGCCTGCCTGGAGAACGAGCCTGAAGAGGTCGCCGCCATGATCGCCGAGTTTGACCGGCGCCGGGTGGTGATCACCGAGGGGCTCACACGCCTCGGCCTCCCTGGGCCGACGCCGCGCGGCGCGTTCTACGCGTTCCCCGACCTGTCGGCCTACTTCGGGAGCGGCGACGCACAGAGCTTCTGCGCAGACCTCCTGGAGACCGAAGCGCTCGCGACGGTTCCGGGCGACGTGTTCGGCGCACCAAACCACGTCCGCTTCTCCTACGCGCTCAGCGAAGCGAAGGTGCGCGAGGCACTCGAGCGTCTCGAGCGCTTTCTCGCGACGCGCAAGTGACCCTTCGCTACGCGCCGCCAGGCGTCACCGTATAGACATTGCGTGCGCCCGGAAACTCGGTCGCTGCCACTTCCTGGACCTTGGTCAGGACGTCTGGATCCGACGAGTCACAGAGCACGTAGAACTTCCAGAGCGCCTGGTACGAGCGCTCCAGGTCGCTGAGGCGCGGCACCCTGTCGGAGAAGTCGGAGAGGCGCTTCACGCCCTCGACGCCCGGCCAGCGCACGTGGATGCGGGCTGCCTTGAGCTGCATTTCCTTGGCCGGGCAGTAGACGATCACCTTGACCGACCGCCCCGTCGCGAAGCGGACCATCTCCGAGATGCGTCCCTCGACGAGCGCCCGCGCTTGGCCGCCGTCCTGGGCAAAGTACTTGTTGACGAGCTCGGACTGCACGGCCTCGTTCTCGTAGGCCGGGAAGACGCAGGCACGCTTGTACAAGCGGCGCAGGCGAAAGCGCTCGACGAGGTCCCGCACCGTCGCACCAGTCTCGGGCGTAGCCTTCCCGGCGGCGACCAGCAGCACGTCGAGCACAGAGTGGTCCGTCGTGTCGTAGAGATCATCCTCGAGGAGAGCGCCCTCCCGCACGAGCAGGTCGATGGCGCGTGCGACGAGGGCTCCCGCGGCCACCTTGGCGTGGTGGTAGTACACGCGCTCTGAGAAGAAGTAGCGCGCCTCCAGCATCCGAACGATCTCACTCAGGATGTCCTCGCGCAGGAGATCGTGCTTGGCGAGATCGATGTACAGGTTGCCTGACGCGCGATCGATCTTGAAGTAGCTATGGACGCGCTCATCGACCTGCAGGCGCAGGCCCGTGAAGTAAGCGTCGCGCGCGAGGTAGTCCAGGATGTCCGCGGCGATCGTCCCGGCAAGCACCTGGCTCCAGTAGGGCGGGACGTCGCGCCGCCCCTCGGTCCCGGGCTTCGTCAGGACGCTGAAGACGTCCTCGCGAAGTCCTAGCGCGTCAAGCTCGCGGCCAAGCGTCGTGTCCTTGGCGAACATGCGCTCGTAGCGATACGACGAGTCGTGGCGCCGGAAGAGCGCGTCCTGGTCCTCGATGTTGTGCCCGAACGGGATATGCGTGACGTCGTGCAGCAGGCCGGCCATGCGGATGACGCGCGCCTCCTCGTCGCTGATCTTGATGCCGCGCGCGGGATCCAGATCGAACGAGAGGTTGATCGCATCGATCATCTTCTGGGCGATGTGCACCGTGCCGACCGAGTGGTCGAAGCGCGTATGCAGTGCCCCTGGGAACACGAGGTACGCCGGCCCGAGCTGCTTGATGCCGCGCATCCGCTGCATCTCGGGCGTGTCGAGGATGCGCAGTTCTTCGTGCGTGAGGTAGATATCGCCATGCACTGGGTCGCGCATGACGCTGTAGCGTTTCCGTGTAGCCATCGGGCGAACATCATCGAGCGGGGCCTTTCCAGAGACAAGGTCGATCCTTGGGACCCGGTGGATAAGTACCCTGGAATCATGGAAGTCGTGTTCTTCGAGCCCTGGTACGGAGGGAGCCACCGTGCATTCCTGGATGCTTGGACGCGCCATTCGAGGCATCGGATCACGGTCCATGGCCTCCCAGCGCGGCACTGGAAGTGGCGCCAGGAGGCGAGCGCGTGGGAGCTGGCCCGGCGCGCCCTGGGCCAGCCTGCGCCCGACGTGATCGCGTGCAGCGACTTCATGGACCTCCCGCGCCTCCTGGGCTTCCTGCCCGAGGCGTGGCGCTCAGCGCCGACGCTCGCCTATTTCCATGAGAACCAGCTGACCTACGATTCAGGGGCCCGGGAGGCTCCAGCTCCAACGGCCGGCACGCTGTCAGAATACGCGGACTTCACCCACGGGTTCAGCAACGTCCTCACCGCGGTGAGGGCCGACGGGGTGGTCTTCAACTCGGAGTTCCACCGGAGCGAGTTTGCCGACGCCGGCGCGGAGTTCCTGCGAATACTCCCGAAGCCCAACCCCAGGAACGCGCTGCTCGCGGCCGTGAAGGCCGCCCACGTTGTCGCGCCCCTGCCAGAGCTCGAAGAGGTCCCGCTCGGCACCGGCGCGCCTCCGGGATCCCCCCTAAGGGTGGTTTTCCCTCACCGCCTGGAACCGGATAAGGACCCGCGCGCGTTCTTGGACGCTGTCGCCAGTGCCAGCGAGCGGGTGGCGCTGGAGATTGTGCTCCTGGGCGGACGCCTCGAGCAGTCGGCCTCCTCCACCCAGCTCGCCGCGCAGTTAGTCGAAGGGATCACGGTCCACGCGGGGTACTGCACGGATCGCGAGGAGTACCTGGCCCACCTGGGCGCGGCGGACGTCGTGACGTCGACGGCCCAGCATGAGTTCTTCGGGATCGCCTTTGCCGAGGCCATGGCGGCTGGCTGCGCGCCGCTGGCCCCGGACCGGCTGAACTACCCGGCGCTCACCGCTGGATCACCCTCTGGGGCAGGGGCTCTCTTCCAGGAGACCTCCGACCTGGTGGAGCGACTGGTCGCATGGGCCCAGCCTGAAGCTAAAGCGACCCTGAGAGCCCCGGCACAGCGGGCGGCCCAGCGCGCCTGCGTCCTCTCCCTGGACGCAGGGGCGGAGTGTCGGAGGCTGGACGCCGTGATCGACGAGCTATCGGGAAGAAATGGCTCAAGGGACAAGGCTGCGTCCGGCGACCAATAGAACCGGAGCCGCGCTCCTACCCCCACCATGAAATTCTCCAGCCGCACCACCCTTCTCGGGTCCACCCTTCTCGCACTCCTGGCCGCTTCCTGTGTCGACACAGGTGGCCGCTCCCGGGGTTCCCTCGATGATGGACTGCTCCAGTTCGTCGATTCGGCGGCCAAGCAGGAGGTTCAAAACGCTCGCGTGGTCCATATGGAGGCCAAGGACGAGCGCGCCGCCGCCAAGTACCGTGTCCAGCACGCCGACGGGGACCGCCGCGTGCTGATCGCTGAGAAGCGGGCGGCCACTGCGCGGGTCAAGCTCGAACGCGAACGAGTCGCGGCGATGACCAACGTGGAGACTGGAACCGAGGCCTCGCCAGAGGCCCAGGCGGCCCTGACCGATGCGGCTCGGGACCTGAAGGCTGCCGAGAACCGCATCGAACTCCACGAGGCTGAGCTCGACGTCCTGAGGGCTGAACTGGACCTGGCCAGGGCCGAAGAGGCCCACGCCGAAGCCGTGGTGGACGTGTGGAAGGCGCGCGCGCTGAAATCACTCAACAACGAACAATCCGGCCCGATCGACATCTTCGCCTACGAAAGCGAGGAGCACGACTGCGGCACGGAGATCGAGATTACGAAGATCCGGCTGTGGTCGACCCAGTCGAAGGTTCAGACGCTGAAGGACCGGTTGGCTAACGGGGAGTAGGTGCCGGTTAGACGGTGGAGACCACCGTCTACAGCACCGTCTGTGTAGCCCAACGCGTCCTGGACCGAGTTCCAAGATCGCGCACATGCCACCGGAAGTGCATCTCGGTCCCTACGAGCGCCGGGTCATCCGGCAGGTCAGCCTGCCAAGTCGCGTAACCCTCGCCCTGGCCCACGCCGTTGAGCATCGTCCGATACACAAGCTGCGTCGGACCTCCATACTGGATTGGGTTCGTGCTGAACTCCAGGAAGGCCGGCGCACCGCCGAGTCCACCGTGCACCCCCACCCGGAACTGCGCTGCGCCGTGGAGCGGCGGGCAATAGGCGTCGATCTTCGGGCGGATGTTGCCTGACCCCGGGCGGCCAATGCCGCTGAGCGTCGCGACCGGGCCGAGCTCGCTCCTCAGCATGGGCCTGTCAAACGGCGGGAGCTCTGCCTCGACACGTGGATCCGTCAAGCCTCCCTCGAGAAAGGCCTGAATCGACGTCGCCGTGGAGGGCGAGAAGAAGATCGAGTTCATCAACGGATCCTTGTTGTCGTTGAAGAACCCGGCGCCACCGTTGTAGAGGAACACGCTCAGGAAGACCGAGTTGAACAGCGGATCCCCGTGGTGGAAGAAACGCGTGCGCAGGCCGACGTTGCGCAGCGTCGGCACCTTGAACTTGCCGCGGTCAGCGAAGTCGCCGGTGAAGCCCTGTCGCCCGTTGTCCTCCGCGATGTCACGAAGACCAATGTTGCGGTAGGTGCCGTCCGAAAAGAGCGGCGGGACGTGACAGACGGCGCACTGGTTGCCGCTGGACATGAACGAATTCAGGCCCTGGCGCTCCTGACTGTTCAGCGCGTTCGTCTGGCCGTTCTGGAAGAGGTCCCACGGCGTCTGGTCCGGATGAAGGGTGCGCTGGTAGGTGGCGAGCGCGTAGCCGATTCGCTCGGCCGTGATCGCGGGATCGCCGAAGGCGTTCATGAAGAGCGCGGGGTAATCCGGGGCCGCATTGAGCGCCGCGATCAGGTCGGGGTTCAGGCCTTCAGCCAGTGCAAGCGGCTGGACCGTCTCGAGCTTGCTGCGGACGTCGTCCCAGGTGCGCCCCTCATCCGACATCTCCACAAACGACAGGATCGGACCCACCGACTGCGACTCGAGGGCGCCGCCGCTCGGGATGCTGACGAGACCCGTCTCCGGATCGATGAACGTACTGGTCGCGCGTCCATCCCAGAACAGGTCGTCAAAGAACGCCGCGCCGATGTTCGTGGGTGACCGCCGCCCGGTGACCTGGGCATCGAACCCCTTGATCCCGTCGGGCTTGGCGTCGCCGTTCACATCGTGAAGACGAACACCCGCCGAGGCGAAGCGGTCATCCGCACCGCCATAAACTCCGTCAAGCCCCGGGTGACGGCTGCCCAAGTCGAGCCGGGGATCAGAGCCTCCGGCTGAGGGGATGTGGCAGGTCCCGCAGGCGACTGTGCTGTCGCTGGAGAGCTGCTCGTCCCAGAAGAGGGCCTTGCCCAAGATTCGCTTGGGCTCCGTGATCGGGTTCTCGGGAGGGACCGGCGGTGGACCGAGGGCCTGGAAAGCCAGCAGCGGCGCTGCCGCGGCGGTGCTGCCCATCGAAGACGCCACGATGAGTGCGGCGGAAAGTGCTGAGGGAAAGCGCAATGCTGTCATAGATCATTGGACGGTCCGAAAACCGCCTCCAGGGGTCCCCTGACTCTACCGGACTACCGATCCCTCGGCCATGGATCCCGGCCGTCACCCGGTAACTGCTTCGAAAGGAGCCAAAAGGACTTGTCCCCCCCCCGGAGGCCTGCTTCCTTGGGCCACATGAACCAGCTCGACGGACTGAAAGCCCACTCCCTCGTCGTGGCCGACACCGGCGATTTCGAGAGCATCCAGAAATACCTCCCGCGCGATGCCACGACCAATCCCAGTTTGATCCTCAAGGCCGCTGCGATGCCAGCGTACGAGGACGTAGTGACGCAGGCGCTGCGCGAGGCAAGTGACAAGGACGGCGGCTCCCAGGCCAGCGTCCTCGAGGCCTCACTCGACCGCCTCGCCGTGGGCTTCGGCGCCAAGATCCTCCAGATCGTTCCGGGCCGCGTGTCGACCGAGGTGGATGCGCGCCTGAGCTTCGACACCGAGGCCACCGTGGCCAAGGCCCGCCGCATCATCGCCCTCTACGACGAGATCGGCATCAACCGCGAGCGCGTCCTCATCAAGATCGCCTCGACATGGGAGGGAATCCAGGCGGCAGCCCAGCTGCGCGCCGACGGTATCAAGTGCAACCTGACCCTCCTCTTTAGCTTTGCCCAGGCCGTCGCCTGCGCTGAGGCCGAGGTTCAGCTGATCTCACCCTTCGTCGGGCGCATCCTCGACTGGCACAAGAAGTCGACGGGCCGCGACGGCTACCCCGCGGCCGAGGACCCCGGCGTTGTCTCTGTCACGACCATCTACGAGTACTACAAGAAGTTCGGCCACGCCACGGAGGTCATGGGCGCCAGCTTCCGCAACACCGACGAGATCCTTCAGCTCGCTGGCTGCGACCTCCTGACGATCAGTCCCGCGCTCCTTGAGGAGATGCAGGGGACCGAGGGCGACGTACCCGCGCACCTGACGACCGCAGCGGCCGCCGCCTCGGACCATGAAAAGATCACGCTCGACGAGAAGGCCTTCCGCTGGATGCTCAACGGCGACGCCATGGCGACCGAGAAGCTCGCCGAGGGCATCCGCGGCTTTGCGGCGGATACGGAGAAGCTGGAAGCGCTGATCATGGAGCGACTCGCGGTTGGCTCCGGCGCCTGACCACGAGAACCGCGAGAGCGCTGGATTCAACTCCGGGGCCCTCGACCCCGAGCAGCGGGCCGGCCGCCAATAAGGCGGCGGCCCCAC
>JBLIHL010000170.1:0-10352 GCA_047635895.1 Paracoccaceae bacterium
CCCGAGCACTTCGTCGACCGCATTCATCTGGTGATCCGCATCCGGGTTCGAAGCGTCGACGACATGCAGGATGAGATCCGCGTGCAGCGTCTCCTCGAGCGTGGCTTGGAAGGAGGCGACGAGGTGGTGCGGAAGTCGCTGGAGGAACCCGACCGTATCCGAGAGCAGAACGGTTCGCTTGTCAGGAAGGACCCAGCGCCTGGTGCGCGTGTCGAGCGTAGCAAACGGCATGTTGGCCACGAACTCGGTCGCCCCTGTCAGGTAATTGAGCAGCGTCGACTTGCCGGCGTTGGTGTAGCCGACGAGTCCAACCACGAACTCACCCGTGCGCGTCTTCACCTCGCGCTGCTTGCGCCGTTCGATGGTGGAGAGCTCGCGCTTGAGATCCGTGATGCGCTTGTTCAGAAGGCGCTTGTCCGTCTCCAGCTGGGTCTCGCCCGGGCCGCGGGTTCCGACTGCGCCTTCCATGCGCTCGAGGTGCGTCCACAGACGCTTCAGCCGCGGCATCATGTAGATGTTCTGGGCAAGCTCGACCTGGAGCCGCGCCTGCTGCGTCTGGGCACGACGGGAGAAAATATCGAGAATCAGCTCGGAGCGGTCGACGACGCGCATCCCCCATATCTTCTCGAGGTTCCGGCCCTGGGCCGGAGTCAGGTCGTTGTCGACAACGATGGCGTCGGCACAGACCCGCTGAGCTTCGTCACCGATTTCCTCGACCTTGCCCTTTCCGAAGAGCGTCGAGGGGTTAGGACGTGCGCGCGTCTGAATCATGCCCTCCCCAACCACTTCGGCGTCGGCGGCTTTCACAAGCGCGCAGATCTCCGAGAGTGGCCCATCAGACTCCGACGGCTGATCCGGAAGGATGACACCGCAGGGGAAGAGACGTTCCTTATGACGATCGGTGCTGACCGTTTGATCGCGTTGACTCATGCGTGAACCGAACCTTGTGCGTCGGAGGTTGCGACTTTCTCGCGGCGAAGTTCGATGCGCTCTACGGCGCCGCCCTTCTCCTGGATCGGCACCTGCTCGAGGTGGGCGCACCAGTCCTCGTCGTTGCGCTCGGGATAGTCTGTGCGGAAGTGCGTGCCGCGCGACTCGGTGCGCTCAAGCGCACCGAACGTGGCGAGGCGAGCGACCGTCAACATGTTGACGAGCTCAACGGCGTTGTCTGAATCCAGTGGCAGCGAGGCCACTGCACGGGACCAGAACGCGAACGTTCCGAGGGCTTCGCGCATCGTAGAATCACTGCGCTCGACGCCCATCTGGCGCCACATCATCGACTTCATAGAATAGGTAAGGTCCGCGATATTGACCTGAACGCCGGGCGGCGCTGGATCGTGCTTGCGCCCGGAGACGCTTCGGATTTCGGGGCGACCGGATCGGGCTGCATCCTGGGCAGCCAGCTCGCCGATGGTCTCGCCGAGGACGAGGGCCTCGAGCAATGAATTGGAGCCCATGCGGTTGGCGCCGTGCAAACCCGTGCTAGAGCACTCGCCCACGGCCCAGAGGCCAGGCACGGTGGTTCGGCCCTCGGCGTCAACCTTGAGACCGCCCACCATGTAGTGACAGCCAGGACGGACGGGAATCGGATCCTTGGCAATGTCGATGCCGAAGAAGCGACAGATGCGGCTGATGCCAGGGAAGGCCTCATGCGGGTCGCGGTCGATGGCGGAGAGGTCGAGCCCGACGCTGGTGGCGCCGGTGGCGACCATGCGCTGGGAGACCGCCCGACTGACAATATCGCGCGGCGCGAGCTCTGCATCGGGGTGCTCGTCGAGCATGAACCGGTGGCCGTCGCGATCGCGAAGCATGCCGCCTGCGCCGCGGACAATCTCCGAAATCAAGACGCGTGCTGCGCCAGCGATGTAGAGGCAGGTCGGGTGAAACTGGACGAACTCAAGGTCCCGGACCGATGCGCCTGCGCGCACGCCCATGGCGACACCATCGGCCGTAGCGATGGTCGGATTCGTCGTTTCGCGGTAGATCTGTCCCCCACCGCCGGTGGCGAGAACGACCTGGGACGAGCCATAGGCCACAAGTTCACCGCGTCCACGATCGCGGGCGAGAACGCCCACGGCGCGACCGTCATCCCCCGTCAAAACGTCGACGCAGAACACGTCGGGAAACACGTCGATCGATGGGTGCTCCTCGATGGCGCGGGTGAGCGTGGCCTGGATCTCTGCGCCGGTCGCGTCGCCGCGCGCATGGAGGATACGGGCGTGGCTGTGGCCTCCCTCCATGGAGAGATCGAACGTGCCGTCGGGCTTCGAGTCGAATTTGGCCCCAAGGTCGAGGAGTCGGCGAATCGACCCAGGGCCGCCCTCGACGATGCGACGGGTCACTTTCTCATTGGAGAGGCCGCAACCGACCGCGAGCGTGTCCGCGACGTGGGAATCGATGGAGTCGTTGGCACTGAGCACGGCGGCGACGCCGCCCTGTGCCCACGAGGTATTCGTGCGGCCCACCTCATCCTTGACGACTACCGCGACGGAGGCTCCTGCAGCGGCGGCGGAGAGCGCCGCGAAGCTGCCGGCTGCGCCGCTGCCGACGACAATCACGTCGTATCGGTACTGGGGGACCTGACGGAGAGCGAACGGTACGAGGTACCGGTCCAGGTCGAGACGATGGGGATCCGTGGAAGGCTGTTCGTGCAAGCGAGTACGCGTCGAGTCGGTGCAAGTGATGCGGTGAGGGCGGCGGGCCATTGTAGGCCCAGGAGGCCACCGCCACAGACCCCAAGAACCCAAACGTTCACCTAACCACTGATTTCAGCAGCCGTTAGGGTTCCGTCAGGCAAAAAACGGAAGTTCGGGTCCCGTTCGGGTCGGGCCAGACGATAGGTTAGGTGTCCGTTCGGCGCCGCGTGCAAGACGCCGCTGCCCCATCGGCACGAACACCAGCCACCCCACCGCCATGAAGCCCACTCCCATCATCCAAGACGCCCAGCAGCTCGACCTCTTCATTGGGAACGATCGCCCCTTCATTGGCCAAGGGAATGGGATTGGGAATGGCCGTCCAGAGAGGTTGCTTCAGGAAGGCAAGCATGAGTCTCGCCAGCCGAAGCTCGCTTCACCTCCTCACGAACTCGAACTCCGCCCGGGTCGTCGTATCCGGGTGGCACGGCAAGTCAGCAGCTCGCTCTACATATTTCAGGGGTTTGAAATGCAGCGCGAGTCCGCATCCTCCGCTCCAGCGCAGCTGGCGGAAGGTGCTGCTACTTCTTCTGCAATCGTTTCAGGAATCGTTTCAGGAATCGTTTCAGGAATCGCTTCAGGAATCGCTTCAGGATCGCTTGCTGAGTCTATTCCAGACAAGAGCCACAAGACCAAACAGCATCGCTCGACCCCGAGGCACGCCACCCCCAGGCGAGTCAAGCGTGTCGTCAAGAGCCGGATGCTCGCATCATCTGCGCCGCTTGCAAAGCAGCTCCCGCCTGTGACTGCCGCCGCCCTGGACGTGGCGACCCGGCGGTCGCCTTCGCCTGCCGGCTTGTCTTCGGCAGCGCTGTCCTACGTGTTCGTCGCCGTCACCCTGGCCTGCACCTTCCTCGTGTGAACACCTCCCCGAGCCACGGGGTGAATTGTGTGCGAACGATTCACCCTCGACCGAGCGGCCAAGCTCTCCCTACTTTCCATTGGCCGCTCACCCTTGCCCCGAACTCCGCTTCTCCTCCTCGGCGGATCGTGGCGCTTCCCCTGGGGGCCGTTTGCGTTGTGCGCGTAAACGGCTCCCACCTGACGTTAATCACCGCGTCCTGAAGGCTGGCCTCCACTGCCTCCACCAGAACGCTTCATTTCACCCCCACCTACCAAGGTATGACCTCTGCCCTTCCGCTGACCCGACGCCAGCGCGACATCCTCGAGTTCCTTCGTGACTACGTCGAAGAACACGGGATCAGCCCGACACTCGAAGAGATCGCGGCGCACTTCAACGTGAACAAGGTGACCGTCTTCGGTCACGTCGCGGAGATGGAGCGCAAAGGGGTGATCCGACGTCGGGCGCGCGGCGTAAGCCGTGGCTTGGAGATCGTTGACCAGAACGAGGGAGCGGAGCAAGCAGCGCCTTGCCTCTCCATCCTTGGCAAGATCGCGGCTGGTTCGCCGATCGAGACCATCGAGGATCCAGAGCAACTCGACTTCGGAGACTTCGTATCGGGCGATCGCGACGTCTACGCGCTGGAGGTTTCCGGAACCTCCATGATCGAAGATGCGATCGCCGATGGGGACATCGTGCTGATCGAGCGAAAGTCGACGGCGCGAGACGGCGAGACCGTCGTGGCCATACTCCCCGACGGCGAGGCGACACTCAAGCGCTTCTACCGTGAGAAGAACCGCATCCGACTTCAGCCGGCGAACTCGTCCATGGAACCCATCTATGCGACGGATGTGGAGATCCGCGGGGTGGTGATCGGCGTCGTTCGCCGCTATTGAGATCCGGCTGCCCCGCAGTGGGCCGTCGCTGTGATGGGCCGTCGCTTTAATGGGTCCGTCGTTGGGATTGGTCCGTCGTTGGGCACGCCCTGTAGGGTCCGGGGTGTCACGGGCTAAGGCCGTACGCGTACACTGTCGCGCCCCTGCCTTTGCCCTACTCGTCCCCCTCACTCTCGAGAGCGATCAGTGTCCACGTCGAATCAGCCCGAGCCACCATCCCCATCCCTCGGGCCAGATACTGAATCTGGCGCTCCTGGGAAGGGTCGCAAGATGAGTCAGGGGGCCAAGCTCGCGGTCGAGATGGGGCCGCTCTTCGTGTTCTTCGGCACGTACTTCGTGGCGAAGAGATCCTCAGGTGATCACCAGGGCCTGATTTACGCGACGGGCGCCTTTGTGGTCGTCACGCTGCTTGCTCTGGCATATTCCTACGCCATCGAGCGACGCGTGCCGCCCGTCACCCTGGTGACCGCGATCCTCGTCACAGGGCTGGGAGGATTAACGATCTACCTGGACGACGAGACGTTCATCAAGCGCAAGCCCACGTACGTCAGCGGCTTCCTCGGATCGGTGCTGCTGATCGGTCTCGCCTTTGGACGTCCGTTCGTGAAGTTCCTGATGCAGGGCGCCATCCAGCTCCAGGACGAAGGCTGGCGAAAGCTCACTCTTCGATGGGGTATCTTTCTCTTGGTCCTCGCAGGTATGAACGAGGTCGTCTGGAGAAACTTTTCTACGGAGACCTGGATCACCTACAAGACCTTCGGGATCCTGCCGCTGACCTTCGCCTTCCTGCTGGCGCAGGGCAAGCTGATCACGACCTACGCTATCGAGCCCGCGACTCCTCCTGAAGGTCCCCCTGCGGAGGGGACCTTGAACGACAAGAATTGACCCTGGCCCCACGGCTCTCAGAATCCCATGACTGAATCAAATCAGAACCCCCTGGCCGCCAACCCGGCCGACGCAGCGGGCATGACCCATGTCATTACCCAGGGCGGCTTCAAGACCCTCGAATCCCACCGCAAGCGACTTGCCTCGAAAGGAGTCACGGCGGCGGTGATCTGCCCGCCAGGCGTCGACACCAACGCCTGAGGCGCTCAACTTTGGCTCGCGGTCGCGAAGCCCGATGTTGAAACTGCCGCAGGTGTCCTAAAAGAGGCGGCCCGAGAGGAGCTGGCCAAGCTCGACCCGGACGGAGCTGCCCTGAAGGCCGCGGACCACGTCATTGACCTGGACGCGGATGAGTCAGCCTGCCCGGCATGCGGGAGTGCGATCCCCCAAGGGAATCCGCGCTGCCCCGATTGCGGGCTCCGCTTCGCCTGAACACCAGTCCTCCCACTTCTCCAATGAACGAGCCGCCCGTCCACGATCAAGAAACGCGCGGCCCTGGGTACGGAAGTGAAAGTCCCCACGGGGACGGGTTTGCGCCTGTCACCTTCGGACACGAGGAGGTCCTGCGCGGCAGGTCGAAGAAAAGCGTTGGAGAGGGTGCGCTCGTCCTCCAGGCCATGGGGATCGAGCACGCTATCGAAGTCGGCTCCCGAGGCGCGAGGATCATCGTATCGATGATGGACGGAGACCGTGCCCGCGCCGAGCTCCACGACTACGACGAGGACAACGACGCCTGGCCGCCTCCGGTTCCCACCGTCCCCTCAGTGCACGCCGGATCCGTCTGGGGCGCCGCAGCGTTTGTGCTGCTGGTCGTCTTGCTCTACCCCATCGGGCAACAGGGCGGCTTCGGCCGAGACTGGTGGTCGGTCGGACGGATGCATGCCGGTGGCGTCGTCGATGGCGAGATTTGGAGAACCCTGACCGCACTCACCCTGCACGTCGATCTCCAGCACCTGATCAGCAACGTCATTTTCGGCTCGATGTTTGGAATCCTCGCTGCCCAGGCTTTGGGGACCGGGACAGCATGGCTCGGCACGGTTCTCGCCGGCGCGATGGGTAACTGGGTGGAGTCATACCTCGTCCGCCCCGAGCATCTTGCGGTAGGGGCGTCCACCGCGATCTTCGGAACGCTCGGCCTCTTGGCCGCGGCGGAGTGGTCACGTCGAGGACAGAACCGAGCTCCGTGGGTTCGTCGCGTCGCGCCGCTGTTCGGTGGCGTGGTTCTCTTCGGCTGGCTAGGTGTCGGCGATGGATCTGGGCGTGTTGACGTGATGGCCCACGCCACGGGATTCGTGTGCGGAGCCGCCCTTGGAATCATGGTCGGGCTGACTCGACTGCCAAACCGAGCAGGGCGGGCCGCCCAATGGATGATGGGAACGGCCGCGCTGATCCTGATCGCCGCGGGATGGGCGATCGCCCTCACGCGGTGATGCCGTCGGCCACTGCCGAGCAGGGCTCAACAGGACCCAGCGGGTGGGCGCACCGCGACGGGCCTCAGCTGGGGGCCTCAGCTGGGGACTGTCAGTGACTGACGCGCAGAAACTCACCGCCCGAGACTTCCGCCAGGGTAGCCAGAGTTCCGTCCCCTGTGGGTCCCAGATGAACCGTGTGGAACACGACCGGATATAGCGGGAGCACACGGTCCAAAAACGGAACGACCCAGGCTGGACCCTCTTGCGTCGCTCCATCACAGAGAATCACGATCGTATCGGCCGGTGAGTTCTTCTCGTCGGGTTCACCATCACGCTCGTCGCCACCTCTAGATGACGGAAGACCATCCGAGCCGATCCCGAGCGCAAGCTCGACCGCAGGGCGAAGGTAAGTCGCGCCTGCTGGGCCACGATCGAGCAATGACTTACGTGCACGCTCTAGGTTTCGTGGTGTCGCCTCGACCAGTCCAAGCGACGAACGCACGGGCGAGTCATCGAATAAAATGACGTTGAAGTGTGTGCCTGTCACCGTGCCCTGGAGGAAGCGGAGCATCTGGTCGACGGCCTCTTCGTACCGGGTCCGATCCGTCGTCCCCCACGTGTTGTTCATGCTGCCCGAGTGGTCGATGATGAACGTGACGCGATCCGTGGTGGGCTTGAGCCCGAAGAAACCAGCGGTCGATTGGGGCTCCGCCGCGCGTGCGGCGCGCGCCTCTGCAAACTCTGGCGTCCCCGGCATCGGCCTCTTCCCCTGGCGGACCTCGACCCACCAGTCAATCCAGGGGCCGGGTTCGGGGCCATGCTTCAGGTCGCTGATCCCCTGGAGTTCGCGCGAGAGATCGCCGCGCACGCGAACCATGCTGGTGAAAGGCCGCTTGGACAGCGACCGTTGATTCCAGACGTTGAGACCATCCAGGAGAAGTGGAATCTGGTTCGACGGGCTCAAACCACCCGAGAGGCGCAGTCCGATCGCGACCTTACGCCAGTCCGGAGAGATCAGCAGCTGGCCAATCCGTGCGCGGAGCGCGTCCTGAGCTCTTTCACCGAGCGGCGCGTCGGAGGATTTGATTCGCTCGAGAATCACGTTGAGGGGCTGCGGTCCACCGCGGTAGTTCGAGGACCGACCGAGCATCTTGACGAGAAACAGATCGACGACTTCATCGGGCTCGAAGTCCGTGGCCCAACGGGCGAGCTGACCGAGAGCCGCCCCACGCAGCGGGTCGCTGTCCCGGCGAGCGATGGCGAGTAGTGCGCCACGCAGCTTCTCCACCTTCTGGGCCACCAGAAGGCTAAGCATGATCCGACGCTCGTTCGTCGAGGGGCGCCAGGCCGACCCCGCACGCCGGCTGGCGTTCCGAGACGAGTCCCACGCGACGATCTCTGTCAGAGCCCATGAAACGGCACTCTCGTCGCTGGAAAGTGCAGCCTTCACGAGCTGACGTGAACGAGCGCTGATGTCCTGGATCCCGTTGCTCTCCATCCCACGTCGAAAAAGTGCGGCTGCCCGAAGCGCCAACTCGCGGCCCTCGATCATCGCCACCTCAGACACTCGAGCGTCATCGGTCGAACAAACGACCTCGAGGCTTTCCATGAATCGATCCACGCCTGGGCGCCTCAGCCCATTCCAGTCGGACGGCACACGAGTCCATAGGTTGATAGAGCTCTCCAGCGACCGCAGCCGATGCTCTGGGCTCTGAACCGGAGCCGCAGGGAAGGAACACGCCGCCTCAACTGCCGGAGAGGCCATGCACAGGGCGATCAGCATGAGCAGCCACCCGCGCAGACGCGCCAAGGTCGTCTCCTTTGTAGACAGCCGCCACCTACCCTGAGCCACTTCTAGTGCACCAGCTCCAGACCGAGAGTCCGTTTGGCCGACGAGCCGGAGGGAAGCGGTACCGCTACGAGCCAATCGCCCCCCCTCTCTGTCCAGACATTCCATCATGCTTACACTAGGCCACCCGAGCTCCCAGGCTACGGACCGACGCGCTGGCTTTTCGCTGGTCGAACTTGTCATCACGATGACCATCATGGTGATCCTCGTGGGAGTCGTGTCGATGAGAGCGACCGGAGTCACGGACAAGGCGCGTTCGACCAAGATCATCAACACGATTGAGAGCCTGATGGCGCCGGTGATGCTCTATCACCAGGACACGGGCCAGCTTCCCAGGGAATACAGCGGCTGGCAGGGTTCCACCTACCATCGGCTCTCTGTGGACCCGGGAGTTGAGGGGTGGGACGGCCCCTACGTTTCCGAACCAATTCGCAGGTCCTGGAACCCCACCGGCGGATCCGTTCACGTGTTCGACTCCGTCGTTGCCGGCTATACGAACAACAACGGAATCGACCTCGACGGGGACGGTACGGGCGATGTCACCGGTACTAACGGAGCGATCATGACCTTCTGGGACGTGGACGAGGACGTCGCCGAGAAGGTCAACCGCGCCTTCGACGACGGTATCACCGGGAACTGGATGGACGCCGGGCGGGTCGAGTACCAAGCCACGGAGCGGCGACTTACCTGCCTGCTCCATCAGATCTGATCGAGCGGGATAGCCCCAACACGACTCAGTTCCGGCTCAGACGCGAACGTGACGGAAGTGCAGCAGTTCGGTTCCGCGGGTGTACGCCATGCCCGGTAGGTTGGTTGCGTAAGGATCTTCCTTTGCACCGAGACCGGGGAAGCGGAATTCCCCCACGTTGCCGTCCTCTAACTCGATCGTGAAGTAGTAGATCGTGTCGCCATCGCCCCATCCGCGGATCCGCGTGTCGCTGCGCCTGTCAACGATCAGCCCAGGCCTCTTCATCAGAGGACGCTCCACGGCGGCACTCTTCATCGCTTTACCTACCGTTCCCAGGTAGAAGCCGTAGCCGGCGAGCCCAGCGGCCAGCACAGTGGCAACGATTCCGCCAGCGTCGAACCCCCTCCCAAGAGGGGGGATCACGACCAGCACTAGAAACAGGACAGCCATCCCCAAGAGTGGCAGCATCCACCAAACGCGACGAGCTCCGCTGTGCCAATCCTGGCTCTCTGGCGGGTTCCAGGCCTCAGCCTCGGCGAAAGTCGCATGCTCGCGCACGCGCTTGATCCGGCTCGCGTTCACACTCTCCAGCTTCTTGCGATCCGCCGCCGTCTCAAGCGGGCTTGCGCAATACGGGCAAAGAGAAAACGGACTGTCAGGCAGCTTAGATCCACACTGAGGACACTCCGTAGGCCTCGAGGGTGTCGTGGCGGACGTGGCTGCGTCTGAGGTCGATGCGTCGGGCGTCATGGGGACGGGGTGGAGGGCTGTTCCAGGGGTCAAGGCTCCCGCCGAGCGGGCGATCGCGCCTAAACATACCCCATGGGTGCCTGAGAGGACGTCGCAGAAAGGACGAGACTCCGGAAGGAGTGCCCGGATCCACTGGCGGCGCGTGGTGGTAGCGGGAAGAGCGCTTTGCGGTGGAACGAAGCCCTCTTCCCGCCGCCCCGCCCAGTCGACAAAAAAACGCCCGCGACAAGACAACGTCTCGCCGCGGGCGTTAGTGGAAGAACCCGGCAATAACCTACTTTCGCGCATAAGCACTATCATCGGCGGAGCCTGCTTGACGACCGTGTTCGGAATGGGAA
>JBLIHL010000171.1:0-10316 GCA_047635895.1 Paracoccaceae bacterium
GCGGGCACGCCGGTATCCGTCACGACTGCTACCAAGGCAGTGAATGCCGAACCGTGCGATTGCTGAGACACCGCGCTGTATTTATGCGCCCATCGCCTGACGGCGCTGGAGCGATTATGTCTCTGTGCGCTCGCCGCGCAGGCGTCCTCGCCGGACGGGCGTGCTGCCGCACGGGCCTCCTCGCCGGAGGGGCCGCGAGGGCGAGCCTCGCGCCGGGACGCACGCGCCCTAGGGGCACGCGCTACGGCCCGGGCGTCCTGCGGACGCGTGGGACGGTTCCGGTCAGGCAGGTCCCGGTGGTGCAGGCTTGCAGTGCCGGCTCGGCGTAGCGGGTAGCAGCACTGAAGACGCAGGACGCAAGAGGGCTTCGTTCCACCGCAAGGCCCTCCCTGCCGACACCAACCGCTTGGCAGCGAACCACCACCGGACCTCCCGCCTACTTCGCCTGCTGGACCTGCACACCCTTGCGGGTTCTGCTCACGTCCTTGTCTACCCGCTCCTGGCGTTGGCTCGTGTTCAACAGGTTCTGGCTCAATACGTTGCTGAGGTAGTTGGTTTCGGTCTGTACCGGAGCGGGGGATTCGGCCGGTGCTTCGGGGGCAGCCGGTCGGGTGCTTCCGTAGAAGGCGTAGTGGTGCTCCGGCGAGGCGCTTCCGTCGGGGGAGCGCGTCGCGCGGGCGATGACGGTCACGAGACCCTGCATGCCCTCCGCCGTCGCCATGCCCCGGCGGTCGGATTCCAGGGACTCGACGCGGTCCGAAGACTCAGCGAGGATCCGGACGGCTGCGCCTTCCGCGAAGCTGTCCGTCGAGCCCAGCATCACCTGGGCACGCACCGATCCGTCGCCCGGCAGGACCACATCGAGGTCCAGATCGGTCGCCAGAATGAGCGCCGAGCGGTGCACTTCGCCGCCGCGTAGCATCGCCAGGTAGGCGCCGGGTCGATCGAGCTTGATCTCGATTTCGCCTTCACCTGCGCGCAGGACCGAGCGACTCAGCTTGACTGATTCCTCGAGCGTGGGAGTCACGCCCGCCAGATCGACGGAGGTCACTCTAGAGAGGTCTCGCTCGCGCAGAGCCAGCGTCAAGAGGTCCACCGGGTACACCAGCACGTTGACGCCGTCGATACCCTTGTGATCGAAGCGGACCGTGGCCACCTGGCCCGGGCGCACGCGGATCACATCCTGTTCGAGGCTCAACCGCTCCGAGCGCAGCTCCTGAAGCGTTGCACGCGCATCCGCGAACGCGCCGTCCACGCGGTCGTAGTACGTCTCGGCCTTGGCCGCGTCCTTTCGCGCGTGATAGACCTGGGCCAGAATGTAGAGCGCTAGGTCCCGGTTGGGGGACCAGCGCGTGGAGCCGTCCCCGAACTTGAGGGGCACCTTCGCGATGTCCTCCAGAATCTTGACGGCGCGCGCTTCCTCTGCCTGGGCGCCAGCCGCGTCGTTGTCGGACCAGCGCGCCACCGCCTCCGCGTAGCGGAATGAATCACGGTAGGTCGGGTCCTCGAAGACGCGTCCGAAGAGCTCGGCACGCTCCGCCGCGCGGGTCCACTGCTCGAGCTGGGCGTACGTTGCCACCAGAGCTAGTCCGGCGTCCGCCGCGACCGTGCCGCGTCCTTCGCCCAGGGCCAACTTACGGCGCAGACGCGCGATTCCGTTCACCACGAGCGCCGTGCGCTTCGCCGGTGCGATCCCCGGCTGCCCCTCGGTGTCGAGTCCGCGCTCAATGAGCCGGTTCGCGAGCGCGAGGTCCGCGTCGTCCGCCGCCGGAGAATCCGGGTAGCGGCGCCAGATCTCGGCGGCCAGCCGGCTCGCACGGATCCACTCGCCCGCGCCGTCGAGGGCCGCGGACACGCGCAGGTCCTCGCCGAGCGTCTCATCGATGACCGCCTTGTAGAGGAGGTTCGCCCGCAGGGGTTCACCGATGCTCTGGTAGGCCGCCGCGATCTGGAGCGTGTCGTCGAACGACACGAAGAGGTCCGGGTCGCGTTCCTTCAGGATCTCAAACCAGTCGACGATGGCGCGGTCATTGCGATTCCCGCGCCCCATCTCCGACTCCTTGAGCGAAGCGAACAGCAGGAGCTTCGCGACCTCGGAGAGTGCTCGCGGTCGAAGCTGACGCCTCCACTCGGCATAGAGGGGCTGGAGCGCCTCGAGGGCCGCCGCCATGTCGCCATCTTCGAACGCCATCTGGCCCCGCGAGAGACGCTCGTCCGGGGTCGGGCGCGACTCGCGCTGGGGCGTCTCGCCGGGGGCGTAAACCGTCATCCGCGACTCGCCGCCGAAGACGGCCAGCCCGGGGTTCTGCGCGCTCCGAAGAACCGGCGCACCGAGCGTCCACGTTCCCGGCCGCGTCCCCGTGATATCGAGCACGATGGTCACGTTGTTCGAATTCCCAGGGATACTGGCCAAGAGAACGCCGTCCTGGATCTCTGGAGATATCGAGTGGATGGAGGTCACGTCGGCGACCGAGGCCGTGACTCCCGCGGGCAGCGGCACCTCGAGAATGAGGTCGTGGAGAAGTTGGTCACGGGTGCGACCCGAAGCCCGGTACTCGACGGCCAGTCGCCCGGATTCACCGAACCCAACGCCTTCGATCACGTCTTCCCAGCGAACGGACGCCGGTACGCTCACCTTGTCGAAGCCCTCGTCCAGTTCACGTCCGCGCCAGCGCGGCAGCGGGCCGCGAAGTCCGGGCGCTCCGATGCGATAGGGGAACCCCTGGATCGCCTCCGGCGGAGTCTCCGATTGGCCTTCCAGGACGAGTGCGTAGTCGAGCGCGGGGCCGCTGATGAGCCGCAGGCTCACCCGGACCTTGGCTCCGCCGTTCTCAGGCAGGAGCAGCGAAACCTCACGCGTTCCGCCATCGGCAGGTCGAAGCTGAATCACCTCGGGCTTGCCAGCGCCCACCGCGACCTCGAACGTCACAGGGGACTGGTGGCTGCTCATGAGCGCACCCGCGGCGGTCGTGGCCGCTACGGCCATTCCTCGGCCTACGGGGTCGCTCCAAGGGCGCATGTTCGCGAGCGTCTCCAGGTTGGCCTCGGCGCCAGCCAGCGCTCGCGCAAGCACAATGAGAGCTGCGCGGTCGAGCGGCGAGGACGTCGCGGTGCGCGCCTTGCTTTCGTCAGGGTCCAGGCGCAGCCCAGCCGCCACTTCGGCGGCCATGGGTATCCGGTCCGCTGCGACCAGCGCCAGCGTGAGTGCGGCGCCCGCGTTGGCATCGAGCCTTGCGCGCTCGCGGTGGAGGCGGTTCAGCACCAGGTCATTGCCCTGGCCGCTGGCTTCCAGTGCCCAGCAGTAGAGCGCCCGTTCTTCGTCCGTCGACGCCTTCGACAGCGCCGACGCGGCAAACACCAGGGCGGTGTCCCACGTGGTGCTCGGAACGGAAAGCCCGAATTCACGCGCGGCACCGAACGCCACGATGGCCCTTGAGGTGGTCCGTGCATCGCTCTGTCTCGGCACGAGTCCGCGCCAGGACCCGGCATCACGGCCCCAGCCGCCGTCGGGTCCCACGCGCGACACCAGCGCGCCGATGAGGCTGTTGCAGCGCTCACGTAGCGCCTCGATGGTCGCCGGGCTCAGCCCGCCGGATGTCTCGGCTGCCTTTAGAAGCATCGCCGCGCCGTAGAGCCGGCTCGCCATGGCGAGAGCGCCCTGCCCGCGCGTCTGATCGATGGGACGCGCGCCAAAGGCTCGCATCCATCCACCGCGATCGAGCGCCGCGTCCACGAGCCACTGGGCCTCCGTGGCGCCCGCGATCAGGGTGAGCTCCAGGGGCGTCGCGCTCCCGATCTCCAGGTCGACCACCGCGTCGGAACCGAGCGTTCCGGCCGCCGTGTCCCGCACCAGGTAGCCTGCCGGTCGAACGATGCACCCGCGCACGTCGCGCGCCGTAGCCTCGGCATTGCCGCGCAGCGTCGCGATGAACTCTACCTCGAGTCCGCCGTCGGCCGCGATGGGGGCCAGCTTTTCGAACGTATACGCCAGGCGCACGTCGCCGGCTTCCAAGGTGGCCGAGCCGCGCTGGACCGTCTGGCGCGCCGGCTTCGCGCCGTCGCGCTGTCCGGAAACGCGAAGCTCGAAGTCCCAGGTTGCTTGGGCGTCCAGGGGCGTCTCCAGGGTCAGCTCGCCGCGGAGCTGGGGCTCGTCGCCCTCACGCACGTAGGCGGGCACGTCGACGTAGGCCACGAGCGGGGAGCGCGTGATGATCTCGCCCTTCGCCGATCCAAAGCGGTGGTCCACCGTCGCCCCGGCGGCGTCTAGCTGCCAGGTCGCTTCCAGTCGAGGCATCGGCACCGAGACTCTGGCGACGCCGTCGGCATCGGTCACGAGGGTGGCCGTCCAGTACGCGGTTGGATTGTCGAAGCCCACCTCCGGCGAGCCGGAGCGTCGCCTTGACTTGCCGCCGAATCTGCCGCCGTAGCGCCCGCCGGCTCCGCCGCCGACCCCGAGCAGATTGTTCTGGTCAAGTGCGGATCGCTTGCGAGCCGCCGGTGCTTGGGCAAAGGCGACGCCTTCGATATCCAAGGAGCCGGCCAACGGGGTGTTGGCCGCGGACTCCATCACGAGACCCACGCCCATCTGCATCTCTTCGAGCTGCTGGCGAGCGACCTCGCGCCGGCCCTCTTCGAGGATGGCGGCGTCGATCTTCCGCGTGACCCCGTCGTAGCTGAACGTCGAGCTTGCTGCGGACAGAAAGGCCGGGGTGCGGCTTCCGCTGATCAGGAAAACGTCCTCGAGGGACGCCGAGCGATCGGGGAAAGCGCTGAGCAGCGCGCGGTCCACGAGGGACAGCGCGATCTCCGCTTGCACGGGGTTACCGAGGCCGTCCGTGGCGCGCACCACGATTTCCGCTAGCCCCTCAGGGCTGATGGCGCTTGGTGCTTCGAGGATGAGTTCCAGCGGCCGGGTTACGCGGAACGTGGCCGCGCGCTCATGGAATTGGCGTCCTCGAATGGCAGCGATGGACACCCGTACGTCGGGGACATGCTGGACGTCCGCGGTGAAGCTCAGCTCGGTGACGCCCGTCTCCAGCATAAGGACGCGATGCTCCATAATCGTCGTCCCCTCGATCGTCATCAGAGCGAGCCCGCCCGACTCCGTTCGGTCAACGACCTGGAGGAAGCCGGTCTCGCCCGCGTGGATCGACGTGTCCTTGGCGAGCACGCGCAGCGGCTCAGCATCGTCCTTTCCAGCGATCGTCAGCGAGCACTCGTGGCTTACCTCCCGCCCGAAGCGGTCGCGCGCGGTGACCCGCAGGAGCAGCCTTCCGCCCGCCTCTGCGGAGAGCGCAATGAGCGCCCCTCCCGCGTCGTCGGTGGTGACCGTCTCGGAGAGAATCTCTTCCTCGGCGAAGCGGCCCGGGCGTGGGGCGTAGGTGCGCGTTCCTGTGAGGCGGACCTCGGTCGGGATGGTCTTGCCATCGGGCGCCTTGGCGGTCACCCTGGCGCTGAAGGTCTCGCCTGCCAGAACAACGTCGCGCTCGACGCTGACGTTCACGGCGAGCGCGGACAACGCCACCCGGACGGACGTCGACGAGGACAGGCCGCCCTGCTCCGGGAGCTCGGCGGTGAAGGTCAGTTGGTCCCCGGCAAGGGCCTGGTCGGTCCTGTAGTCGAGCGTCGCAAGGCCGTCCGAGTCCGTCCATGCACGCGTCTTGACGCCGCGCGGATCCGACCAGACGAGCGGGACGCCCGCGAGGGGCGCGCCCCAGGCCGTCTCGGCCGTGGCCACGATGCTGAGCGCTTCACCGCGCAGAATCACGGACTGCTCCGAGGTCAGCTCCAGCGACGCGCGCGGCACCTCGATCTCGCCGACCGTGAAGTTGGTGGCCACGTTAGGGCCGCCTGGCGCCGTCGTCCGGATCGTCCACGTGCCGCTCGGGGCGGCGCCGTCCAGCTCGAACGTTCCGCTGAGCGTGCCGTAGGCGCTCGTCTCAGTGGCTGTCTGGCGCGCGAGGGCTACGCCGTTTGGCGCGATGAGCTCCGTGGTGTAGAGCTGCCCGGCTTCGATCTGTGCTTTGGAGAGCGTGGGCATGGCCCAGGAACCGTCCGCGACTTCGCGCAGGACGGCCCGGAAGCTGACGTCTTCACCTGGACGATAGGCGGTTCTGTCGAGTTGAACGTCCGCGCGCGGGCTCAGGGAGACGGCTCGGCCCGGAGCCTGGCCGTCGACGTGCGTCGCCGCCACGTGCCCCGCTCGCGTCGCAAACACCTGGGTGTCGGTGCCGAACGCCTTGCCCCTCGGTGCCTTGAAGGAGACGACGCCGGTTGCGTCGGTGGGGCGGGTGGTGGTTTCGCGTTTCCCGTCTTCGATCCAGGACACCGTGACCTCGGTGCCGCCGGCTGCCTGAGACCGCCCCGCGCGGGTGGTCTCGGTGACCAGCGCGAACACTTCGTCACGGGAGCGCTTGACGATCAGGTCCAGCTGGCTGCGCATGACGAGCGTCGTGGCGCGCTTGCCATCGGCCACGATCGTGACCGCATAGACGCCCGGTTCGGTCGAGGCACCTGGCACAGGCACCTCGATGGTCCGGCGCAGGTTCGCGTACGCCTCGTAGTCTGCGATAGGGACCACGGCCTCGACGTCCGGTGCGATGAGATCGAGGTCCAGTCGCTCGATACCCTCGGTGGTGTTGTGCCGGCGGAAGTACTGGCCGAGATCCAGGCGGACGGCCTGGACCGTGACCTCCTGGATGTTGCGCGTCTCCAACGAGACCGTAAGGGCCTCACCCGGACGCACGACGCCCTCGGTGCGCACGCGCAGCAGCGTCTTCTGCATCTCCGCAAGCCGGCCGGCCGCGCTTCCCTGCTGGGATCCCGTGACCCGCTGGTAGATGGTGATGGCGCGCTGGGGGTCCTCCAGCTGGTTTTGAACGAGCTCCGCCGCGTGGAAGAGCGAGCGGCTGCTCAGCTCCGGATCCGAGTTTGACGTCCTGCGGGCGACTTCCTCCAGGCGATCAATCGTGGCGTCGAAGAAGGGGCGTCGCGCCTTTGCATCGTCCTCCGGCATGAACTCCTTGGCGTAGGACTCGCGCAGCGTGGCCCATTGGAACAGCGCTTCGCCGTTGCGGCGGTCGAGCGGGTACTCGGCCGCGAACTCAAGGAGCGCGGCTTCTGCGGCTTCGAGATCCGTGAGGCTGGCGTCCCTGCTCGCGTTGAGTCTGCCGGCAGCGCGTCCGAAGTGAGCCGTCACGAGTCCTTCCTGGGCTGCGTTCCAGTCCTCGGCACCCGGGTAGGAGGCCACGTATTCAGCGAACGACGCGATGGCGTCGTCGTGTCGTCCGAGCATCGCCTGCAGCTGGGCCCGGCGGAAGACTGCCTCTCGCTGGCGGGCAGCTGGGTCGAGTCGCGTCTCTCTCTCTTCTCGCTGGCGCAGCGCCTGGATCTCCTCCATGAACACGAGGCGGCCCGTCGGCTCAGCTGGGCTCGCTGACCTGGCGAGAGCCTCGGCTCGTTGCCACGCCGCGATGGCGTCGTCGTAGCGGCTCAGGCTGGCGTAGGTCTCTGCGCTCGCCACGGCGGCGCGGTCAGCCTTGGAGTGCCCAGGCTGCGCCTTGATCAGGCGATCCCACGCATCGATGGCGAAGAGCAGTTGTCCTTCTTGCCTCCAGACGGTCCCGAGGAAGAACAGCGCGTGGCCCTGGAGTTCATAGAGGGCTGCGCTGAGTTCGGAGTCGCTGCGGGCCGCCGTCAGTGCCCGCTGAAGGCTGCCTTCAATGTCCATGAGTCCGCGGCGTGCGTCGATGATCTGGCCCTTGGCGAAGGCCGCGCGTGAAGCGGCGACGGCGGCTTCCAGGGCGAGGAGTGAGCCGGGCTCGGCGCCTTCCTGGACTGCTTCGGCCCATTCGGCGAGGCCCGACCAGTCTCCCTGGGCGAGGACGAGCTTGGCCAGAGCCAGCGCGGTGCGCTGGCGGAACTCGGCGGAGGTCTCGAGCTTGTGGGCTTCGGTCAGCAGTAGCCGCGCGCCCGATTGCAGCTGTTGACGGGCCTCGTCGGTGGGGCTGGTCATTACGCGTGCCATGAGCCCTTCGGCGGCGTTGATGAGCTCGTCACCCAGCGCGATCCGGCGCTCGTTTCCGCGGAGCGTGGTGGCTTCGGCGCGGAGGATGAGTTCAGCCGCAGCGTGGTTGCCCTGTCGGCGGGCGATTTCGGCGCGTTCGAAGCGCGCCTTGCTGGTCCAGGCGCTCGTCGGAAAGCTCTCCTCGAACCCAGTGAGCGCGGCCGCTGCTCCGTCCAGGTCGCCACCCAGCGCGAGGGCCTCCGCGCGGTACACCGTCCACGCGTCTGAATGCTCCGGCGCCGACAGATCGAGGGAAGCCAGAGCCTTCAGAGCGCCTTTCGAGTCGCCCTCCAGGAGCGCGTCGACGACCTCGTCCGAGGGGGAGACCAGGGTCATGGTGCCCGATTCTTTCGGATCGTCTCCGGCCGAGGTCGCCGGGGCAGCCACGCCAGGGCCCGGGTTCTGGGGCCCCGAGGCAGCGGATGGGACGAGCAGGAGGGCGGCCAGAAGGCAGCACGCGAGCACGGCTCCAGGGCGGCCCGCCTTTGTCCACCGGTGGTCGGAGTCGCGGAACGAGGCGGAGAGACGGTTCAGGGAGCTCATGTGGCGGCGTACGGATCAATCGACCAGGCGTTCATGGAAACACTCCCACATTTTGCTATCCGGGTCACGAAGGGGCCGATCAAGGCTGCGTCACAGCTGTCAGGGCAGCCCCTGTGGGCCCCATGGGGTACGCTCCCCGTTATGGATCAGCGAAAGATCTCGGCCCTGCGATCGTGGGCAATCGTGTGCGTTCTAGCCTGCGTGGCGGCTGGGGGGTGGGCGTCGGCGTCTGTCCGGACGCCTGACAAGGTCCACGACCTCGAGGTACGCGCGGCTCGGCTGCGGGGGGTGGTGGCGTCGGTGGCCAAGGTTCAGAGAGCCGAAGGGGCAGGTCAGGCCCCGGTCCGCGTCCGAGCTGACGGCGACGGCGCCCCGGCCGATGGGCCCCCGTCGCGGCTGGGATGGTTCGACGCGCAGAGTCGGCAGCTGGTCGTGGAGCCTGGGTTCCCAGCGAGCGTAGATGACGCGCTCTTTGGGATGGTGAATGCGGAACTTCGTGCTGCCCTGGGCGAGCCCGCGGAGCCCTGGTTTGCGCGCGGGCTCACGTACGTGCTGACGGGCTCCTGCGCTGGGTTCACCCTGGCTGAGATCGAGAGTCGGACGCAGCCGGTGAGTTTGGATGAGGTGCTGGAGGAGTCACCCGCTCGTTCACGTATCGCGCTGGCCCCAGCGGAGGCGCGCATGGCCCGCAGCCTTCTTGTGGCGAGCGGTCTCGACGTGGTGGGGGCGTGGAAGCAGGCGGTCCGGGGGAATGCCGAGCTCAAGGCGAGCCTGCGATCCAGCTGGGAAGCCAGCTTGGGCCGTTCGACGGTAGACGCTGCCCTCGCCTATCCGCGTTCGGTTCGAGGAGGGGTGTATGTGAAGGTTGAGGCTCTCACGGCGCCCGCGCTGGAGCGCGACTTCGCGCGGTTGGCTTCGCTGGGTTTTGCCGGCGTGGAGTTCTCGTTCACAGTCAATTTGGAGCAGGCCGTTCAGGAAGTTGCGACGAAGCATGTGGCGGCGTCGAGGCTGGCCAGCGAGGCGGGCCTCTCGGTGATCTGGTCGCCGCGCTGGGAGCTGGAAGAAGACCCTCTTGAGACCCTCGCGGTGCGCCGTGCCCATGCGGTAGAAGGGCTGAGCTGGATTGCCGAGCAGGGCCGGGTCGACGGTGTCGTGCTCTTTGACTCTTCGGATCTTCGGCAGCCAGAGGGCCGCGTGCTCGCCCCCGAGAGTCGCATCACTCGCCGCCTGCGAAGGCTCTCCTTGGAAAGCTCACGCCCTTTCGCCGGCGATCGCCTCGCCTTTGCGAATGATGCGCCCACCGCCGCCAGTGCACGCGACGAAGACTTCTCGGCAGAGTTCGTAGGCGCGCTGGCGGTGATCCAGCTCAAGGTAGGGATCCTCGACAGGATGGACCGCCCCGCCATCCGCCGCGCAGGGGCGTGGGGGGCAGCGGCCGTCCCACCGGGTCTGAGCTCACTCTTAGATGACGAACTCAGGGCGATAGCGGGTCGGTAGCTACGGCTCCGTTCGACCGCAAAGCCCTCCTGCGTCTTCGGTCTTCGGTCTTCGGTCATGTTGCCGATCTCAAAGCCGTCCCGCGCGTCCGCAGGACGCCCGGGCCACAGCGCGAGCCCGTAGGGCTCGTGCGGCCCGCGCGAGGCCACGCCCTCGCGGCCCCTCCGGCGAGGAGGCCCGTGCGGCAGCACGCCCGTCCGGCGAGGACGCC
>JBLIHL010000172.1:0-10290 GCA_047635895.1 Paracoccaceae bacterium
ACTAGGACGCTTCATCCCGGGAACGGGCCACAAGATCGTGGCTCCGGACTCCATCGGGGATGCCGACCTAGCCGAAATCGTGGTTATGAACCCCCTCTACCGTGACGAGATCGCCGAGATGGCGAAGAGCGTAGGCTCCCGTGCGGTCGTCACCGTCGTCTAAGACCATGCCTTCGCCAAGCACTCCGATCCCCCAGGTTTCGATTGGCCTCCCCGTGTACAACGGAGAGGCCTTCCTGGAGATGGCGATTCGCTCGGCGATGGAACAAACGTACGCCGACTTCGAGCTGATCCTCTGCGACAACGCATCCACGGACGGCACGCAGGCTATCTGTGCGGAGTGGGCCGCGCGCGACCCCCGAATCCGGTGGGCTCGCAGCGAGGTCCACACGGGCGCGGCGCGCAACTTCAACCGGGCCTTTGGACTCGCGCGTGGCCAGTACTTCCGCTGGGCGGCCCATGATGACCTGACGGCCCCCACCTTCCTCGAGCGGTGCGTCGAGCGCCTGAGTGAGGACCATCGGATCGCTCTCGTCCACTCCGAGATGGTCGAGATCGACGAGCAAGGGCGCGTGACGCGCGACCTCGGCTGGCCGATTCAAGACGGTAACAGCCCCGACCTCGCCAAGCGCTTCGCCGGCGCGATCGACCTTGGCCACGGCTGCTTCGACGTCTTCGGACTCATCCGCCGCAGCGCCCTCGCGAAGACCAAGCTCATCGCTCCGTACCTCGGCTCTGATCGAGTTCTACTCGCCGAGCTGGCCCTTCTGGGTCGGCTGGTGCGCGTGGACGAGGTCCTGTTCCAGTCGCGTGAGCACCCCCAGCGCTCCATCCGGATGCGCTCGGACTCCGCGCGCGATCAGTGGTTCGCTGCGGGCCGTCCTTCCACCAAGTTTCGCCCAGGCTGGCGCCGGCTCGGCGCCGTGCGCAATGCCGTGGCGAATGCTGAGCTGAGCGTAGGCGACCGTGTGCGCTGCCAGGCACAGATCGCCAAGTGGGCCCTCCAACAGCGCGGTACGCTCTATCGGGAGATGCTCGGCCGCGGCCGACCGGACGACGTGAACGAGAAGAGCCCTCCCCCCGAACCGATCAGCGACTCGACGCCGGTACCCGGCACCGAGCGAGGCTAGATGACAGCGTCCAGCCTGGCCGCATGGTTCGTGGACGCCGCGTCCCTCGCCGACACAGAAAAAGCACGCGTCAGAAGGCGCCGTGCCTTCTGGCTCTGGTGGATCGCTGCGGCGGCGTTCATGCTGTTTCCGTTCCAGTTCGAGTACCTCGGCCCACTCAGGGTCCCGAACGGCGCCTCCACTATCCAGGGCGGGGGTGTGGCCTTCACCGGCCCCTCTGTGATGCGTACCGACTCGGCTCCCGACTGGGTTGCCGACGCAATCCAAGCCGGTGAACTCGACCTGACCCTGCGCCTGGAGACCGCCCGCACGAATCAGCGCGGACCTGCGCGCATCGTCACCCTGTCCGACGGCTCGCTTCGCCGGAACTTCATGGTCTCCCAGAAGGGACCGGACCTGCTAGTGCGCGCCCGTCGCGAAGGCGCTGACGAGAACGGAGCTCCGCCGCTCAAGGTGGACGGCGTGTTCGACCCGCCCCGGGAAGTCACGCTCGAAGTTCACTTCCACGATCAGGGCATCGACCTCACGATCGACGGAGTTCCGCGCTACGCCGAGAAGCTTGCCTCGAACAGTCTCGAGCTCTGGGATCCGACGTTCAGGCTGGGTCTTGGGGATGAGGTCAACGGCGCGCGCGGCTGGAGCGGCGAGCTACGCGCCGCCGTCGCGACGGTCCAGGGCGAGGCCCACGATCTCCTCCATGACCCTGCCCTCGAGCACCCAACCTCGTTCTGGCATGTACCGGAACAAACGCGGCTGCTCTGGCGCTTCGACTCCTCGTACGCGATTCTGTTCGAGAGTCTTCACGTTCTGCTCTTCGCGCCCTTCGGAGTCCTGCTCTGGTTGCGCAAGCGCCGCCCAGGGCTAGGCCCAGTCCTGCGCATCGTGCTTCTAGGCCTCGCCGTAGGCACCGCCTTCCAGATCATCAAGATTGGCTTTCCTGGGCGCCACCCCTCCCTATACCACGCTCCGTTCAACGCGCTCGGCACCCTCCTTGGGGCCTACCTCGCCGCCCGCCTGACTCGCGCCTCCGCCCGCACCACGCCATGATTCGCCGTGCTACCCGTCTTGCTCCGATCATGCTCGCAGTACTCGCCTCGTGTGGCGAGCCCGACCGCCCCGCCGCCGTCGAGGTCTGGCATGGTCCCGCGCAGCGCGTCGGGCACCTTGGCGATGCCCAGGATGACTTCAACCTCATGGGCCAGGTGAATGGAAACGAGTTCGCCTACTCCGTGAACGGCGGCGCTCCTCGGCCCTTCACCGTGTCGTTCGAGGAGTTTGGCTTCCGTCGACTGGGTGCTGCAGGACATTTCAATCTAGACCTGCCGGTCGCGTCATTGAAGGAGGGTGACAACGTCATCGAACTCTTCACCCGAAGTGCACGCAGTGAGGCGTCCGCAACCACCACGGTGCACCGTTTCATGGAGGGGGCGGCCGAGCTGCCGTTCACCGCCCAGTGGGGCGAAGTGCAGCACCTGCAGGACGTGGGCCAATTGGTCGACGGCCACTGGAAGGTCGCGTCCGGCGTGCTCCATTCGGAGGGTGCGCTCTACGATCGACTCTTCCTGATCGGCAATCGAAGCTGGAGCGACTACCGCGTCACCACGACCGTGACCGTGCACCGCGTACCCGAGAAGAACGGACCCAAGAGCGGCGGTTCGGGGCTCGGCTTCATCCTCCGATTCGCTGGCCATTCCGTGACGCCTCCTCGCTTCCCGGAGGCCCAGCCCAAGTGGGGCTACCAGCCGCTCGGTGCGATCACGTGGCTTCGCTGGTCCAAGGAGAACCCCAAAGCTGATCCGGTGCGTCAGTTCTATCGCGGCGACCGAGACGAATCGAAGGACGCGGGCCCACTTGCGGGGTTCAGCACGGGCTCGAGATACGGCATCACCGCGGAATGCGTAACGAGCCCCGACGATCCGGCGACGACCACCTACCGACTGCGAGTTTGGCCTGCGGATCGAGCCGAGCCGGAGGGTTGGGACTACGAGATTGAGCAGACCTCCGACACGGCGCTCCGGGGAGGCGGCGTCGCCCTGGTGGCTCACCACGTCGACGTGAGCTTTGGCGACGTGAAGGTCGAATCGCCTGGGCGGTGATTGGGCGACTGACGGTCCTTTTGGGTTACCATAGCGACCATGTTCGCGCTTGGATTCCTCACGCTACTTGCCGCACCGACGGCAACTTATCCTGTCAATTGTGGGCCCGGGGCCGATGACGCGGTGTCGGAGACCGTCACCAGCGAAGGCCTCCGGATCTGGTCGTTCCCAGACGACGGCGGCGAGCGATTCATGATAATGGTGCTCGTCGGGTCGGGCTCGAGGCACGAAGACCCAGCGTCCAGCGGCGTGGCACATCTCCTGGAGCACGTAGTGCTCACCTCGTCCGAGTCCCAGTCCAAGAAGCAGTCCACCGAGGCGATTCGCGCGTTCAACGGCCAGTTCAACGGCTGGACGAATCACGACCTTACCACGTACTACGTCTTCAGCTCCCCTAGCTCGTGGGAGCTCAGCGTCCAGTGGCTGGCCGACCACGTGGTTCACCCCGCGTTGTCCGCGGAGGACCTGGCAGCCGAACAGAGCATCGTCTACGAGGAGCTCGACTCGAGGCAGCCCCACGCCGGGGTCATGACGTTCGAGGAACTCCTCTACCCGGGCAGCGCGCTCGGGAAGAATATCGGCGGCAACCAAGCGGGCATCGAAGACCTGTCTACGGCGGACCTGCGCGACTTCTACGACGCCCACTACCGCGCTCCGAACATGGCCGTTGGGTTCGCTGGCAGCGTACCCGCGGACGAGGTCATCGCCGCCATCGAGGCCGCCTTCGCTGACCTTCCTAGTAAGGGGGGCCCTTCGAACTTCGACCCTGTCACGCCGCGCTCCACAAGGGTGGGGCGCTCGGACTACGGCGGCGCCGCTTCGGATTCTGGATGGGTCGTCACGGGTTTCCACCTGCCCGCGGGCGGCGCGCGCGAGGCGGCGACGCAGCTGCGGCTGGAAGGCTTCCTCTCCAAGCGAACCTTCGATGAGATCCGTGAGGCCCGCCAGCTCTCCTACGACCCCGCGGTAACTCTCCACCGCTTCACCGACACCGTACGACTGGATCTTCGCGTCGAGGTTTCCCAGCGCAAGAACGTTGGAGCAGCTCTGGAGATCTTCGACGACTTGATCGCTGAGGCCGGAGATCCTAACCGCCTCGGTGCCAGCAGCGCTTTCACATCGGGGCGGAGCATCCTGCGAGCCAGCACCACCGATCAGCTCTCCGACTCGATGGAGCTTGCCTGGGCGATGCGTCGTGCAGGCTCATCACCGTTCGACCTCCAGGCCGCCTACGTCACGCTTTCACCAGAGGAACTGGCGGAGTACGCCCGTGAACACCTCACTCGGGACCACCAGTTCGCCATCAGTAACGCGCCACTGGGAATTGCGCCCCCCAAGCTGATCGTCGCGGCTCTTGCGCTACTGCTTGTCCTCGGAGTCCTGGACGGCTTCCGCGGATTCCCCTGGGCGAAGGCCCTCCGCAGCTCCTTCGACAGAGTCAGGGCAAGAGCAAGACGCTCCGCCCGAACCCCAAGGCCCCGGGAGCGCTTTCCAAAGTCCCCATCGCCTGGCCAGCCCCATCCCAAGCAGCGACCGATCCAGCCCGTTTCTGGCGATGAGCTTGAGAAGAGCATTCAGGATTTCTACGCAGACGTGGACGAGAACGACCCTCCGAGCTGACGTGCCAGGTGCCGCTATGATCTCACATCTTCTCCGTCAACCTCGCCCGCTCGTACTCCTTCTCGTGTGCGCAGCGTCCGCCTGCCAGAGCTACAACCAGCGGATCGAGGCACCTCTCCGCGACTTCGAGCGTGGTGACTTCTTGATGGCCGCGGAGCAGTTCGCTGACCCAAAGATCACAGGCTCGGAGTTTCTCTCCGGCGTCGAGGCCGGGACGGCCGCCTTCGTCGACGGCGACTTCGACGCTGCGCTCGCGCACCTTCACACCGCAGAGCTGCACGCACGAGAGACTGAGCAGCGCGCGCTGCTCGGAGGGGAGTCGCTCGCTGAGATGCTGACAACGTTCTTCGTCAACGAGGGGCACGCTTCCTACGTGGGCGAGGGCTACGAGCGCGCCATGCTGCACGCCATGCTCGGTCTCTCATACCTGGCATTGGGGCGGCTCGACGACGTACAGGTCGAGGCCCGGCGGATCGACGACCTGATCACGTCTGAGGAGGAGCTCTACGGATCGTCCTACGGTGCGGGCGGGATGGCGCACCTACTGTCGGCCATCAGCTACGAGCTCCAGGGCGAGCCGAGCGAGGCCTATATCGACTACGAGCGCATGTACGACAAGGGGCTCGCACCCGAGCTTGTTGGAGCGGCGCTGATTCGCCTGAGCGGTCAGCTCTCCCAGCCTGCCGGCGCGGACCGCTGGGTCTCCGAGTTTGGCGAACGCGAACCTGTCCCCCTCGATTGGCCGAGCATCGTCGTGCTAGGCGGGCTCGGAATGGGCCCCGCAAAGCACGAGCATCGAATCGACATCGCGCTGCCGAAGGGCATCTTCTCCTGGGCCGTTCCGGTCTTCGGCGATGGGAAGACCCCGACCCCCGGCCTCGAACTCGTCTTCCCCGATCAGAACGTGCGCGTGGGCACGTCCCTGGTCGAGCACGTTGCCGCGGTAGCGAAGGAGAACCTGGACGATCGAATCGCCTGGCTCGCGACGCGCTCAGCCGTACGCGGCATCCTCAAGAGGGAGCTCGCCATTCAGCTCTCCAAGAACGACAACGAAGTGATCGCCACGATCGGAGCGTTCCTCGCGGTCGCCTCGCTCTTCACAGAGCGCGCCGATCTGCGCACCTGGCGAACGCTGCCGAACCGCTGGGTGGCTGCTCGCGCTTTCGTTCCGCCTGACGAGCCGACGGAGGTCATTCTCGCCGAACGGGGTGGAGAGGAGGTCCGGCTCGGACACTTCCGCCTCCAACCCGGCGAGACCATGTTCGTCTTCGCGCGCTCACTTCAAAGCGGCCTTGTGGCGCATGTGATCGGCGGTGAACGCGTCCAGGACGACACGGGTTTGGGATTGAATCGCTAAAGGCCGCGTCCGGCGCGTACCCGCGGCCTAAACGCCCATCAGAGAGGACAGAACCGGTAGCGGAGCGCGCTCGACGTGTTCAGCGAGCTGTCCAGATCGCGATAAACCGCCTGGAATCTCCAGTCCTCGAACGCGAGGAACATCGCGCTCCCTACCGCCGGGAGCCGCTGGACCTGGACCGCAGACTGCCCCGTGGATCCTGCCAACGTTGGAGCACCGAGCCGAAGGAAACGCGGGCCGACGCAGAGCTGCCCCAGGCCCAGCGCGACCTGGGTCTCCGCTTGTGAGCCCACGAAGTAGGCGAGAGACCCCGTTGGAAGGCCGCGTGCGATCAGATAGAAGTACGGCTGGAAGTTGGATCCCTGCGAAATCGCGAGATCCGGAAAGCTGTTTGTGGAGCTCGCCGTCGGCGGGCAGTAGATCTCGGCCGAGCCGCAGTCCTGGTCGCCCAGGCGGTCGCAATAGTAAACCGTGTCCGGCCAAGCGCCATTGTCCGACGACGCGATCAACAGCGCTTCGGTGGTAGTGGCGAGCGTGCTTCCGAAGAGCGACTGTCCAGCGGGCGCCGTGAATCGTTCGTTGAGCGTCAGCCGTCCATTGAGGACCTCGTAGACCGCGACGCCGTTCAGGCTCGGGGCCCCGACGGCCAGGCGCTGCTCCTGGTTCACGTCCTCCGCGTATGCAACGACGCTTCCAAAGTCCTGGACCGGCGACTCGATCAGCGAAGCCTCGAGCGCCCCCGATGGCACGTACCAGCCACCCTTGGAGTTCGCGCCAATCCACACGGCTCCGCCCCCTGAAATGCTTGGGGCTCCGGCAGCGGCCCGGTCGCCGTAGCCGGCAACGGACGAACCAAAGCGATCCCCAGGCGAGAGGACCGCGCCTGAGAACTCCCCCCAGGGGCTCCAACCCGCCAACGGTCCGCTGGCGCGGATGAAGCAAGACACCCCGCCTGCATCCACTCCGTAGAGGTCATACCCGGGGGCGCCGATCACCGCGCTGTAGTAGGTGCCGTGCAAGCTAGCGCCAAAGCGGTCTCCAGCCATCGGAAACGCGGCGTCGATCACCGCGGTCTCAGCCCAGACGCCGCCGCTCCGCTCGAAGACATACACACGGCCAGTGTCTGCGCCCTGATGCCCATGGGATGGCGCTCCGACCATCAGGACGTCATCGACGGACCCGCCGCCTGACTCTACCGCCAGGGCTTCGCCGAATCGGTGGGCGAAACCGCCGTCGCTGGCCACGAGCTTTTGCTCTTCGATGAAGACGCCGCCCTGATTCCTGAAGACGTAGACGGAGCCCTGGCTGCGATCATCGGGGGCCCCCACCACGAGCAGATCGCCGGAGAGGCAAACGCTCCAGCCAAACTGCGCGGCGGCGAACGCATCGCTGGCCTGCAGCACCTGGGCCGTGATGCCAGGAGCGGACCTATCCTGGAGGAACACGGCCCCGCTGTCAGCCCCGACGGTGCTGACGCCGGTCGCCCCGATCACGATCCAGTCGTCGTTCAAGGCGAGAGCGGCTCCCGCCGCGTCTGTAGCCGAAACGCCTGGCGGGGTGATATCCACGAGGCCGCATTGAGCCATCGATGGCGCGGACGAAAGGAGAGCCAAAACTCCCGGAAGAATGACTCCGAAGGAAGGGCGATGGGACGCGCAGGCACGAGCTAAAAATGGCGGCATAGGTCGCTTGGAAATCGCTGGAAAGGTCGGTTCGGGCTGCGCCCCAGAAATTTGGTCGGAGGGGGGGGCGGCCCGGCCAAGTCAAGCCTACACGACCTCCGAAAAGGCCACGCTGCATGCGCCGAGTTTGCCGAAAAGGCGAGATCACGGCGCTGACTCCTTCTTGGGCGCGCTGGCGGGTCCGTCCGCGGTTCCGTAGTGTGCGGCTCGACGATCCAGCCATTTCCACTGCGAGGCAAACGATGACCACCCCGACCACGGACGCATGGGCCCCCAGCGAGATCGCCAAGAGGGTCGAATCGCTCGGCGTGGCGAAGGCGCAAGAGGACCTCATCAGCGTCTTTGTTCTCTCGATCCTCGCGGGCGCCTTCATTTCCCTTGGAGCAGTCTTCTACCTGGTCGTGATCACGGACTCCCAGCTCGGGTTCGGAGTGACTCGCTTCCTGGGCGGATTGGCTTTCTCCCTCGGCCTCATCTTGGTCGTGGTGGCGGGTGCCGAGCTGTTCACCGGCAACAACCTTGTCTCGATGGCTTGGGCGTCGGGACGCATCCGACTCGTCGAACTACTTCGCAACTGGGTCGTCGTCTACATCGGCAACGTCGTAGGCGCGCTGGGAACCGTCGCTCTCGTTCACTTTGGGTCCATCGCCACGCTTGGCGGTGGCGCGGTTGGGCAGACGGCCATTGGGATCGGACAGGCCAAATCTCAGATCGATTTCACCCGCGGAGTCGCGCTGGGGATCCTGTGCAATGCACTCGTCTGCCTGGCCGTCTGGTTGGCCATCGGAGGTCGCTCGGTCACGGACAAGATCCTCGGCGTTCTTTTTCCGATCACCGCGTTCGTCACGATCGGCCTCGAGCACTCCATCGCCAACTGGTTCTTCCTTCCCTACGCCTACGTTCTCGGCCTCGGCGCCACCGACGGCTACGTGGCAGGCGCGGCGCTAAACCTCTTCGCCGTGACGCTTGGAAACATCGCTGGCGGGACCTTGCTCGTGGCCGGTGTCTACTGGCTCATCTACCTGCGCCCCGGCAAGCACAGCGCGCGGGACTGAGCAGGTGAAGCCCCACCCGTGCGTGGCTAGTTTTTGGCATGACGTATAGCATTGAAAAGCATGAACACGCTCATGCTCGCAGCGGTGGCTCTCGCAGGCCCCGTCCAGTCAAGTGACCTCAACGAGGTTCTTCTCCTTCCCGGCGACACGCTCATCACTCCAGCCGGCCCCAAGGAAGTCCTCAATTTCGGCGGCCCTATCGCAGGCCTCGATGGTGGTTGGATTACCGGAGCCACCCTGGAGAGCCCATCGGGGATCAGCCGCGCCCTCGTCGGGCAACCTGCAGGTGCTCTGAACGGACCCATTGTCGTCTTCCGGGAGAATAGCACTGTGGGTGGAGTGGTCCAGCTGTTCGTGGGTGCTCCATCCATGTGGAACGGACAGTTCGCCTACGTCGCGAGTCAAGCCGGTTCGAGCGGTACCATCGGCTCCGCCTGGCTCGATGACCAGATGCTCTACGAGGAAGGTGACTCCCTTCCCGGAACGTCCCTCGTCTGGAGCCAATTCCGCAACACCTTCATCACGACCTCCGGGACGGTGCTGATTGACGGACGCCTCACCGAGGCAGGCGGAGGCATAGCCCAGCGGGCTCTCGTGGAATGGCCTGGCGGACAGATCCGGCTCATCTCTGGTGGGCACCTGACCGGGATCCCCCAGGCGGTCAATGGACTCTCTGATTTCTCTGTGAGCCCCAATGGCTCCCACGTCGCGGCCACCGCCACCGTGGAGGTCTCCGCGAGACGAGCGATCGTCCTCGATGGTGATGTCCTGACGTTCTCCACCGGTGAGATCGCCTTCGGTCGGCGGACCGTCCCCGCGTCGATCGGCGCGGCTGTAGGAATGACCGCCAAGTGGGACGGCGTCGGCGGACCAAGGGTCAATGACGCCGGCGACCTCGCGTTCTTTGGCGTGCTAGACAGCTCCAGCGGTACTGTCGTCGTCCGCAACGAGCTTCCGGTTCAGGGCCCCGCCAGCTTTGGGCCGCTCGTCGGCATGGACCGCGACGGAGCTACGCTGACGCGATCCTTCATCGGGCTGCGGGCTGCGATCGAGAACGCACCGGTCATGGGCCTCAACGCCCCCATCGACGTGGACAGGGACGGAGCGGCGGATCCCGGATGGGAGTTTCGCTTCTCGGCCGTACCCGTTTTTGCGGGGGCCAACCCGGACGCCCCCACGGTGTTCTCCACGAACCTCATGACGCCCGCCGGCACCGGCATCTTCGGGATCGTCGCCGCGCGACCCTTCCGCATAGACGCCCCTGTCTGCGAGGGCGTCGCGAACTCCACGGGCCGTGCCGGCCAGTTGGTGGCCAGCGGCAGCCGCCACGCTAGCGGCAACGACTTCACT
>JBLIHL010000173.1:0-10232 GCA_047635895.1 Paracoccaceae bacterium
GGCCCCGCAGGCGTGAGGTTCCTCACCCCCATCATCAACGGAGTGGTGAGGCTTCGCGCCGCCGCCTCGTCCGGTGGCCAGGTCGTCGACACAGACGATATTGCCATCACGGTCAAGACCGTCCGCCTGCCCAACGCCTTTTCGGTCCGCGCGCGCCACCATTTTTCGGACACGCCGTCCTCCGGCCCTGCGACACCGGCCGCCGTCACCTACGCGAACGAGGCCCAGCGCGCCTTCGTGCTGGACGCCGCCGGGCGCAGGGTTCTGGTCGTGGATCTGAGTGATCCGTCGAACCCCAGTGACCTGGGCCCACTTCCTGGTCCGGCGCCCCAAGGCCTCTTTACCGGTGGCCAGCCCCGGGCCATCGCCGCCAATGACACCCTGCTCGCCGTGGCCTACGACGGGCCTATCGCGCATGAACTGGGTCGGCTCGTGTTCTTTGATCCTGCCACGCTGACGGAAATCGCCTCCTTCGCGATCGACCCTCGGCCCAGTGCTCTGAAGTGGGCCGCCAACGCTCCCCAGGTTGCAGTCGTCTGCGCAGGGGATCCAATCCCGCCGGACACCGGCTCCGGCTCGCCGTCGGATGATCGCGGGAGCGCCACGCTGTTCCGGGTCCCCCCCGCCGGCCCTGCTAGCCTCGACCCCCTCCTCGACGCGACGCGCATTGATTTCACTGAGTTCGACTCCGAGCGCGCAGCCCTCCTTGAAGACGGCGTTCGGCTCCCCAGGCCTACCGTGTCCGTGAGCCAGGATCTGGAGCCTCGCTCCATCGCCGTTGACCCCTCGGGCGAGCGCGCCTGGGTCGGACTGCCGGCGAACGGGGCCGCCGCGGTCCTCGACTTCACCAGCGGCACCGTGGAGTCCCTCCGGGGCCTCCAGCCGGCCGACTGGCAGGCGGGTAGCCTCCCGGCGAGCGCCGAGGTCACGGCCCGCGTGGGCTGGAACGAAGGGCGCCCATCAAGCCCGGTGACGTTCCCCAACGGCGATTTCGAGATCCCCGAGCTCGACGCGGCCGCCTTCGAGATGGTGAGCGCGACCGCCAACACCTACGAGTTCGACTTTGTCATGGGGCGCGGACCGGCCGTCATCAGGCTGAACCCGCTGGAGGGCAACCACAGCCTCCTGACCCGTCCGGACTTCCAGCACCGCGTCGTTCGCGCCACGGTCAACCTGGACGACGGGATCTGGACGATTGGCCAACAGATCCCCCTTCGAACGAGCGGCGGCCTTCCGATCACCGCCCGATCTGGACTCCAGGCGGCCCCCCTTGGGTTCGCCTTCTACGACGAGGTGGTCAAGGGCCCCGACCTGGTGGCGCTGCCGCTGGATCCCAACGGCGCGATCCTCACCGGCATCGCACGGGTCGGCACAGAGATCTGGTGCTCGGACGCGCGGCGTCCGTCGCTCCTGCGCTTCGACGCGGGCGGCACGCTGCTCGACCGCTACGTCCCGGAAGGCTCCAACCAATTCGGTCCAACCCTGGGCGTAGAGACGATTCCGGGCCGCTACGCGCTAGCAGGCCGCCCGAAGAACTCCGCACTTAGCAACAGCGCCCCTCAAAGCCCTGCCTGCGTTGCTCGAAGGGCCCTGAATAGCTCGCTATGAGGGGCTTCGAGCGCCTTGCCAGGACTTCGATGGACACTCTTGCTAAGCGCGGACTTCTTCAACGGCCTGCTAGCCCCAGCCCCCTCGAACAGCCTCTTCCGCGGCGGTTTCCACGGCCTCGCGCTCATGCCCTCGGGCGAGCTCGCCACCATCCTCCGCGCGCCCCTGGACAACCCGGACACCATGCGCAACCTGAGCAGCATCTTCAGCCGCACCGTGCGCCTGCTGCTCGTCGACCCAAGCACCGGTCAGCCCACCGCTGAATACGCCGTCGTGATGGACGACCTGGCCTCCGGCACCGCCGACCTGACGGTCATCGACGGCAAGCTCCACATCGTGGAAGAGAGCGGCTGCTCTGGCTCCAGGCGCCTCGTCAGGCTCGATCTCGACTCAGCGACCAACCTGCTCCAGCTGGGAGCGAACGCGGCCCAGATCCATGCGGGGCTCGAAGGCACGGACCCAGAGGACCTCGCGACCGCGTTCCCGATTCCGGTGATCCCCGCAGGCAAAACGCTCGTGGCGGATCTGTCAGCCGCGGGCCTCTCCGACGGCGCGGACTTCAGCCTTGCCCAATTCGAGGGCGAGCTCCTGTTCGCCACGTCGGACGCGTTCGGCTTCCCGAACCCAGCCATCGTCCTGGGAGACTATGTGCCATGTTCATGGCGCCTCCAAACCGTGGCGAAGCCGTCCTTCGGCAGGCTCGAGCTTCGCTCGCGCGGAATCGACCCGAGCGGCCAGGACGGCGGCGCGGGACTCCGGAGCCTCCCGATTCAGGGCCTGCGCCAGATTGTCGACATCGTGACCCAGCCCTATGAGACCGAGGGGCGCGTGATCCGCTGCATCGATGGACACCTGATCCGCGACCTGGGCGTAAACATCTTCGAGGAGAGCGCGCGCGTGAGCGACCTCACCCTGGACACCGTCGCCTTTCCGAACGCGGCGAGCCTCCAATCGATCAGCCAAGCCGGCCCACTCCGGGTTTCAAAGCTCGACGGTGACGCCAACGGGGACGGCCTCTACGAGTCGCTGCTGGCCTTCGGCGGTCGCAGCGTCCTGGCGCTGGACGAGCACCTGAACGTGGTGCACGACTCCGGCGATACGATCGAGCGCCAGCAGCGCCGCTACGTTCCCGCGGCGGTTCCGAGACTGGAAGCCAGCGCCTCGACCTCGGGCGGCCGCCCGGCGGCTGCGGCCATGTCGACTCTCGGCCAGAGCATGGCGGTGGCCTTCGAAGACGCAGGCGTGGTGGCCTTCTTCGATCTCCCCCTCCTATGGACGGGCAACCTCCCGACCGCCCCGGGCGCAGCCCCGGCAGACGTACTGTTCTTCGACCACATCGAGGCTGGCTCCTTGCGTAGCTACGTCCTGATCGCCGACCGCGCCAACGCAGCGCTCGACGTGATCGAGTGGGAGTACTGACCGCCGTGTCGAGGTAGCTAGCTGCGGCGGTACCATACAGCCGCAGCTAGCTACCCCGACGAGACAAGCCGAGTGACCTGCCCCCACACATGATTCCCCCAGAGAGAACGAAACCCGTCTACGTCCCACCCAGCGGTCCCGGGCAGGTCGAGCGGCCCTCCTCCGAGATTTTCGCCGCGCTCGGCGAGGAAGGGGTCTTTCGGATGCTGGACGACTTCTACGTCGAACTCGGCAAGTCTGAGATCCATCCCCTCTTCCCGAAGACGCCCGAAGGACTCAAAGCCGCCTCCGAACGATCGGCGGCGTTCTTCGTCCAGCTCCTCGGTGGGCCGCCGCTCTTCATCGAACGCTACGGCCCGCCGCGCATGCGCATGCGGCACGTTCCGTTCGAGATCGACGATGCCGCGCGCGTGGTCTGGCTCCAGTGCTTTCGCAAAGTGCTCGAGACCGCCGAGGAGCGCTACGGCCTTCCCGCGGAGCACCTTGCCGGGCTCCACGCCTTCCTCGATGACTTCTCGGCGTGGATGGTCAACGTCGAGTCCTGAGAGGCGAAGTTCAGGCCGCGCCGGACGTGAGCTTGTGACCCTTCTGGGTCAGCGTCCACGTCTGGGTCGCCACTTCCCCGTGGCAGCTCGTCGCGAACGCGCAGCCGCCGCACTTCGTCGAGCACTCGCCGCCCGTCGGCTTCAGGTAGCCGCGGATAGCCAGGTCGGCGAGCATGTCCCGGATCACCGGAACGGTGACGCCGAACTCGTCGGCTAGTTCGCCCAGGTGGACGGAGCCGCCCTGGCCGACCCGTTGAAGAAGCTCGTTCAGCATCAGAGCGCGCTCCCGACCTGGTCCAGGCCGATCATCGCCGCCAGCTGGTAGATACCGACGCCGAATACGTAGCTAACGACGGCGAGAAGCGCACAGCCGAAGAGTGTCCAGCGGGTGCCTGCCTCGCGATTCATCGCTGCCACGGTGCCAACGCATGGGATGAAGAGCATCGTGATGACCAGGAAGGACAGCGCGGTCGCGGGCGAGATTTCCTGCTGCATCGTCGCGACGACCGCAAGGTCTCCGTCGGCCGCGTAGAGCACACCGAGCGTCGCGATCACGACCTCCTTGGCGATGAAGCCGGTGAAGATCGCGACGATCAGGCGCCAGTCCATGTCCATCGGACGGCCGAGCGGCTCGAAGAAACGACCTAGCTGCCCGAGGTAGCTGTCATGGATCGTGAAGGCTTCCCCCTGGGAGCCGCCGGGGAGGACCGAGAGGGCCCACACGACCAGCGCGATCACCACGATCATCGTGCCCGCATCCTTGAGGAACGCCTTGAGCTTCGTCCACACCGAGAGCCCGACGGCGCGGAAGCTCGGCATGCTGTAGCGCGGAAGCTCCATGACGAACGACTGGCGCTCATCCTTGAACAACAGGCGTGAGAGCACGAGTCCGAGGAGCGCGATGACCGCGATGTTCAGCGCGATCAGGCCGACCGAGACGCCGGCGGCATAGGCGCTGAAGAACGCCGGCACGAGCAGCGCCAGGACAATGAGCCGAGCCGAACAGGGCACCAGCGGCAGCAGCAGGATCGTCAGAAGCCGCGCCGAGCGAGACTCGATCACGCGCGCTCCAAAGACCGCGGGCACGTTGCAGCCCGCCCCCACGAACATCGGCAGGAAGCTCTTGCCGCGCAGGCCGACGGCCGAAAGCGAGCGGTCGAGCACGAAGGCAGCCCGCGCCATGTAACCGGTATCCTCCAGGAACGCGAACGCGGCGAAGAAGACCGCGAGCACGGGGAGGAAGGTGATCAGAAGACCAACGCTGCCGAAGAGTCCATCGACGACGAAGGCCTCGGCGAGCGGTCCGAGCCCTGCGACGCGCGCACCGCACCAGGCCCCTGCGGACTCCATCCATCCTCCGAGCAAATCCTGCATCGGGCCAGCGACCTCAAGGGTCAGCTGGTAGACGCCAAAGGAGAGTGCCACCAGGAAGACAATCCCGGCCAGCGGATGGAGCGCAAACGTATCCAGGCGATCGGTCCAGGTCAGGCGATCGTCGCTCGCGTCGCGCGCACGCGTCGCAGTGCGCGCGGCGCGCCCGGCCCACGCGTAGCGCGCACCGGCCAGCGCCATGCCCGCGGCGTCGCTGCCAAAACCATCCGGCTCGGAGGAGCCGCTGAGGAGAACCAGCAGAGCGTCATGCTCGCCAGACGGCAACCAGCGCTGGGCCAGCTCGCGCGCCTCGTCGTCGCCCTCCACCAGCTTGTGCGCGATCCAACCAGCTGTATAGGGTTCCGGAACGTGGGGCGAAATGAGCACGAGGGTGCGCTCGATCAGCCGCGTGGTCTCAGGCTCGACGTCGAGCACTACCGGTGTGACGGCAACGCGCTCGCGGCCAGCCCTCTCCAGGGCCTCGGTCAGCTTGTCGAGCCCCTTGCCGGAGCGTGCCACCACCGGCACGACCGGCAGGGAGAGTGACTTGGAAAGAGCCTCTGCGTCCACTGGCTGGCCCGCGCGTTCGGCCAGGTCAGTGCGATTCAGCACCACGACCACGGGCACCGGGAGAAGCAGCACCTCGCTGAGGAGGTAGAGGCCACGCTCGAGCGCCGTCGAGTCGATCACGACCGCGAGAACGTCGGGTCGCTCCTGGAGCACGTAGTCACGCGCGATGCGCTCCTCGTCGGAGTTCGCACTCAGGCTGTAGGTGCCGGGGAGGTCCACCACGCACATCGATCCGCTGCAGACGGTGACGCGCCCCTCACGGCGCTCGACCGTCTTACCCGGCCAGTTGCCGGTTTCCTGGGTCGTGCCCGTCAGCCGCGCAAACAGGGTCGACTTGCCGACGTTGGGCTGGCCTGCAATCGCCACCCGAAGGGGCGCGGCCTCGCTGTCTCCAGAGCCCACATCCGTGGAGGACCCGATTGAGGACCCGATTGAGGACCCAGCGGAGGACCCAGCGGAGGACCCAGCGGAGCTCTCGGCGCCATCTGTGGGTCGGTTAGACGAGCTCCCCAACGAAGGAGAGGCCTGTCTCCCCGCCGAATCCGGCGGGATCATCGCCCGTCGCTCTCCAAGCGCTCACAGCGCTGGGGATCCTCGCAAAGCTCGGGCGCGGAGCAGCGCTCCACCCGAATGCAGCGTGCCTCATCCTGGCCGAGCGCGATCCGGGAACCGCACGCGCGCAGCAGGATCGGCCCGTGCCGGCGCTGGACCAGCACCTCGGCCTCACAGCCCACCGGCATGCCCATTGCGGTCAATCGTCGCGCAAGGGCTCGAGTCGCCTCGCTGTCGGCGCCCTCGTAGGCACGCACCACGGCACGTGTGCCGCGGGTCAGCTCGAGAACGGAACAGAAGGGGGTGTTCGGATGGGAGATATTGGAGCGCATGTCAATTACTGAGATTGAGTCTCAGTCTAACCCAGCATCGGCAACGTTGGGACCCCAACCCCACGAAAAGCCTGCAAATCACCAGGCGCGTTCAGGATCGGGATCTGCCCGCGAAGGAGCGCAGCCGCGGCCGGGAAGTAGGGGCAAGTAGAACGCGCACTGAGGGCCCGCGCAGTACGCACTTGGCCCCATTCTTCGACGGAGATGGGCCAACTAGACTCGGGGTTGTAAACGCCGCCCCCCCCGAAACCGGTCCCCTACCGGCCTCACCGCCAGACTCCCCCCATGATCGCTTCCCTGCTTGTGCTCTGCGCACCGCTGGCCCCCGTATCGGTGACGTTCACCCAGGAGGACCCGCCGGAGCCCACGACCCTGCAGGAAGCCCTCGTGAGCGGCCGCACATGGCTCGACCTCAACTACCGAGTCGAACATGCCTCGCAGGACACCCTCAGCAAGGATGCCTATGCGTCCACGCTGAGAACCGCGCTCGGCTATGAGACGGCCACATTCCACGGCTTCCGCGGCCTGATTGAATTCGAGGACATCTCGAACCTCGGCAACGACATCTACAACAGCACCACCAACGGGACCATCGATCGCCCCGTGGTCGCCGACCCGGATAGCACCGAGGTCAACCAGGTCTACGCGACCTACGCTCCCAACGACTCCACCGAGCTGAGGCTCGGCCGCCAGGAGATCGCGTACGGCAATCACCGCTTCATCGGCACCGTCGCCTGGCGGCAGAACCACCAGAGCTTCGACGCGGGACGCGTCGATTGGACCAGCGGCGATGGCACCACCATCAGCTACGCCTACCTCGACTCCGTCCGCCGGATCTTTGGAGAAGACAGCCCGAAGGGTGCGGAAAAAATGGCCTCCCACCTGGTCGACGTCCGCCGCAAGGTCGAAGGACTCGGCGACTTCGCCGCCTACGGGTACTACCTCGACTTTGACCGCTCGGAGAGAGTGTCGTCCCTCACGCTCGGTGCCCGCCTGGCGGGCGAGCGCGACATCTCAGAAGACCTCGATCTTCTCTACACAGTGGAGTACGCGAAACAGGAAGACGCGGCGCACAACCCAATCAACATCGACGCTGACTACTGGCTCGCCGAGATCGGTGCGGACTTTGGCGTCGCCACCGTGCGTCTCGGCAACGAGCACCTTGGGGGCTCCGGGAACACAGGGGATAAGTTCAGCACGCCGCTAGCGACGCTGCACAAGTTCAACGGCTTCGCGGACCTCTTTCTCGTCACGCCTGACACCGGTATCGAGGACCGCTATCTCTCGGTGAGCGGCAAAATAGGCCAGGTCAAGTGCGCGGCCACCTACCACGTCTTCCAGTCCGACGCGGGCGATATCAACTACGGTAAGGAGATCGACTTCACCGCGCTCTACCCCCTGAATGACCGCACCAAGATCGGCGCCAAGCTCGCCCACTTCATGGCCGACGATGCCTACACCGACACCGACCGGGCCATGGCCTGGATCAACTACCGCGTGCTGTGAATCGTGATCGCCGTCACGGGTGCGGGGCAGCGTTCGACGCATTCCCCGCATCCCGTGCATAGGTCAGGAACGATGGTTGGCCGCCCGAGATGAACCGTGATGGCTCCGGGCTCCGGGCAGCGCTCCACGCAGGTCGAGCAGAACGATCCTCGATACGCGATGCAGGCGGCCGGTTGAATTCGCGCCACGCCGGTGCCTTCCGAGCTACCGGCCCTCCCTGGACGAGCCGCGACAGGTGTCACGCTGGCGTGAAGAGCCCCCGCGTCACCTGGCAGGAAGGAAGGGCCTGTCAATCGGGGTGGCGCTTCAGCGCCCGCCGGAGCCTGTGTCGGTGCCGGTGCCGGTGCCGGAGGCACGATGGCCTCGACGACCCTGGAGGTATCACCGGGGAGCTCCTTGAAGAGTCCCGTGAACAGACTGCGGCGACTAGTTTTGCGTTCTCCCATCAGCGGGTCCTCGTAGCTGTGACATGACACTGCACGCAGTTCGCGCGCATAGGATGTTCGGTCCGGATGCCGGGATATCCGTACTCGCCGTGACACGAGAGGCAGTGGGTCCGCATGGTGATCTCATGGGGAACCTGCGGCGGCGCCACCGGCGTCCACCTGGGCCCTGGCCCCGCGCTCGGGAGCCCCTCGAACGTATTCACCGGGTCCAGCGCTGCGGGGAACATTCGGTTCGTCGACTCGACGTGGCACTGGACGCAGTTCGCCAAGGGCGGGTGACTCATCGGATGCGCCACGCGCTTGCCAATCGTCATGCCCTCAGAGTGACAGTCGAGGCACACCTTGGTTCCGTCACCGAAGACCGCGGAGTGGGGCATCACGGGTGGTGCCCCATCGAAGGCCCGGCGTGACGCGCGCAGCTCGATAGACGCCGCGCGAGCCTTCTCGCGGTCCTTTACGGTCTTGAAGTCGCTCACCGTGCCACGCTTCCAGGTTCCGGGCTGCGTCCGGTCGCGAACGCCGCGCTCGGCCTGCGTGACCTGGGACGAACGGATCACCGGGGCGCCAGACCTGGTCGCGAGTGCGCTCGCCGCCGCGCCCAGGCCGGCTGCGAGTATGACGCCCCCGAACACGACCATGGATCTCGAGGACAAGCCCGTCACGGCGCCACCTTCTCCACGCTCACGGCGCACTTCTTGTAGTCCGGCTGCTTCGAGATCGGACAGTAGTCCTCGAGCGTGACGAGGTTGATCAGGCGCGTCTCGTCAAAGAACGGCACGAACACCGATCCACGGGGCGGCTGCCCGCGGCCGTCAATCCAAACGGGTAGCTCAAGCTCCCCGCGGCGGCTCTTGACGAGGACCCTATCCCCCGACCGAACGCCCAGGTCCGCCGCATCATCGCGATGGAGCTCGACGTAAGCATCGGGCATGGCCCGATGAAGCTCCTTGACCCGCCCCGTCATCGTGCCGGTGTGCCAATGCTCGATCACGCGGCCCGTGCAGAGCCAGAAAGGATACGGCTTATCCGGCACCTCGGGAGGTGCTTCGTAGGGCCGGAACCAGATCTGTGCCCGGTCGTCCTTGGTCGTCGAGTGATAGAACTGGATCTTGCTCCCATCGGCCACGTAGGGGTCCGAGAACTCCGCAAAGCGCCAGCGCGTCTCGTGCCAGTTGCCGGTCTTCTCATCCTGGACTACGGGCCATCGAAGGCCGCGCGCCTTGACGTACTCGTCGTAGGGCGCAAGGTCCTTGTGCTTCAACCTGGAGAACTTCCGGTACTCCTCGAACAGAGCCTTGTCGACGTTGACGTCGTAGAAATGCTCCCACTCCCATGCGGGCACGGACTTGCCCTCCTCGTCCTTGATGTCGAAGATAAACCGACCGTCCTTGTCCTTCATGCCCTCGAAGCCGCGAAGGTAAAGCTCATGGGCGACGGCCATCACCTGCCACACGTCGTCCCGTGCTTCGCCGGGGGGCTGCACCATGCGGAACCACTGCTGTGTGCGACGCTCAGAGTTGCCGAACATGCCGTTCTTCTCCACCCACATCGCGCTCGGCAGAACCAGGTCGGCGTGCTCCGTAGTCGCCGTCGGGTAGACGTCCGATACGATGAGGAACTTGTCCCCCGCGTCCTTCTTGGCAAGGAAGAGCTCCTGGATATTGGGGAGCGACTGGCCAGGGTTGGTGACCTGGACCCAGATCGTCGAGATGTCGCCGCCCTCTTCCTTGGGGGTGCAGAAGCTGCGCCACATCTTGACGGTGTGGTGACCTGGCTTGGGATTCACACGGCCTTCCGGCAGGTTCCAGATCTCCTCCGCATCGGCACGGTGAGGAGCCTTCGCGACGAGGCGCCCGCCGGGAAGCGCGTGCGCCAAGGTCCCG
>JBLIHL010000174.1:0-10187 GCA_047635895.1 Paracoccaceae bacterium
GCCACGTCGAACTTCTCGAACGGCACCTCGGTCAACTTCCTGTGATCGATCGGGTCTCCGAGCCACGCTCGAAGGCCTGATCCGGACCTGACCCAACGGCCCAGGCCGGGTCAGGGCCCGCAACGCGTCCCGGCGCCACTCCCCGAAAGGAGAGTGGCGCCGGGGCGCCTTTCTAGGCGCCTGCCATGGGGTCAAGCGCCATGCCTGGGACTTGCCCTTTGTGGGTACCGATCGCTACGACGGTGTAACCCGTGAATAGTGCGCCCTTCACGACTGCGACGGGGACGGGGACGGGGACGGCGAGGAGACGGCGCGCAGCCACACGCTGGATCTGACGTTCCATCCCTGATAGAGGTCCCAGAGGGGACACGGGGTGTCGCATGGGCACACTGGTTCCCCTGGAACCCATAGACTCAGGTGGCGCATCCGTCGCTCCTCCGCCATCTTCGAGACATGAGACTTCACTCCGTCCCATTCGCCCTCTCGCTCCTGATTCTCCCCGCGTCGACCGTCGCTGCCCAGACACTTCGTGTCGAGGCCGTGACGACGAGCGTTCGCCCCAACTCGGTCTCAACCTTTCCAGTGCATACGGAGCACACTCGTCCAGGGACCTGGAAGGCTTTCGCCGTTTCTGGTCAGGCTGAGCTCATCGTCACGGCGGAGTACGACATCAACGTCACGAACACGAGCTCCCTGCCGGAACTTGCGGAGTGCGGGCTGGAGGTCAGCGACATCTTCCTGACCGACAATTTCTGCTGGGGAACGGACGCAACCACGCCGCAGCCGTACTTGTTCGTGAACGAAGTGGTCCCGGCCAATTCGACGGTGCGCCTCACTGGTTCCGTCGAGCTCAATCGCATCACCCTCCCTTACTACCCGTGCGCGGGGGGCATGGTCGGGGACCCGATCCATAACTCTGCGGGACTGTCAGCCCTCTATACTGGCCCCTTCCGGAACTCAGTCGCTTCGAGCGATTGGCTAGCGAGCCCGTTCGGACCCGCCAGCCAGTTCCTGAGCGTGACGGACCTGGGGAGCATGATCAGGAATGACCTCGCCTTTGCAATGGTCCATGACCTGCCGCTGATCGCTGGGTCCAATGGCTGCGACCCGCTCCGCCCAAACTCCACGGGGGCGTTGGGACTCCTGGAAGCCTACGGCGCCGTCAATGCCGGTGAGCCTGCGACTGTGTTGAGCGCGTCGGAGCTGCCAGCGAACGCGTTCGGGCTCTTCGGAATCTCGGCCTCGACGCAGCCCCCCATCCTCGCAGGCTTCGGCAACGCCACCCTTTGCCTGGGCACGCCCGTCCTCCGCTGGTTCGATTCCGTCGCTCAGACGAGCTCATCGGGAGCACTGCAGGTCACGCTGCCAACGTCGTCACTCCCGACGCTGAGCGGCCAGATCCTGGCCGGTGAAACCTGGTACTTCCAGTTCTTCCACCGAGACACGGATCCGGCCTCGGGCGCTCCGACGGCTCGCTCCACTAACGCGGTCGAGCTGATGTTCTGACGACGATCGCCGGTAGCTCTAGCGAAGGAGCACTGCGATGGGCTGCGAGAGACGGGGACCGTCCCGCATTGGCTCCATGAAGTTCTTAACCATCTCATGATCCGTGATCACCCCGCTAATAGGGCCAGCAAGCCGTGGCGGCGCGTGGGTTTTTCGTTCTGAGGCCCGACGATGAATGGCCATCGGTTGCCTCTAGCGGGAAACTCCGTAGGCATGCGCGCTGGCTTGCCCTTCATCGGGCTGAAAGCGGAACCCGCACTTCCCTCGACTCGAACCCTCAACGGCGAGGTGTTTGACCTCACCGACGCTTTCACCATCTAGGGACTGTGCGGCGTACCAGAGCACCGGTTTATTCGCGTTCACCTCCGAGGTGGACCCGGGCGACGTGGCTAGCCTCGTCATCTCCGAGACTGACACCTTCAGCTTCACGGGCCGCCAATTCGACACGGCTTGTGGTGCGGCGTGGGACTGGAACCCTGAACCAAGGCGGGGCTCCTGCGGCTTCCGAGCGTAAGTGCGCTGAGCGGCAGCGTGACCTACTTCCAGTCCTGGTTCCGCACGGCGGGAGTGGGAACCTCCGGCACGAGCGAGTGCATCGCGGTTCAGTTCCCGTAGTCGCCCGATCGCGCACGACGGCTAGTCCCGCGCGGCCAATGGAGATGGAACAGGGCCGCTATCGAATGAACGATAGCGGCCCTGTGGCGCAGGATTCCAGGCCGTTTACCGAACGCGGGCACGCGGCGCGACGTCGCCGCCCTCCACGCCACCGGAGCCGCCACGTCGCGGATCGCTGTAGGCCTCGACCGCTCCCTTTGAATCGACCTGGATCGCCTGCACGGAACCAAAAAGCTGCCCGGTCGGAGGCAGGAGTGGCTGGCCGTGAATCTCTTCCAGCCAGCGCAGCAGCGTCGGATCCCAGCCTTCTTCCAGTCGCGTCTCGATCGGTCGCCACTGCTGGTGAATCCTCGGCGCGCGGATCGCGTCGACAAGGCTCTGTTCGTAAACGAGCGTTCGTAGGAGGACCTGGATCACCGCCGTGATGATGCGAGGCCCTCCAGGGCTCCCGAGCACCATCGAGACGTTGCCGTCCTCGTTCCGCACGATCACCGGACACATCGACGAGAGCGGACGCCTTCCCGGATGGAGCTGATTGGCCTCGGCTCCCACGAGCCCGAACATGTTCGGGGTGCCTGCGAGGATCGAGAAGTCGTCGAGTTCGTTGTTGAGAAGGAAACCCGCCTTCTCGACGAAAATCCCGCTGCCGAAGCTGCCGTTCAGCGTCGTCGTAAGCGAAACGGCGTTGCCGTCGCGATCCACGACCGAGAGGTGCGTCGTCTCGCTGGAGCCGTCCGGCGCGGGCTGTGCCCAGGCCTGAATGTTCGTTTCAGCGCGCTCACCGATCGACACGCGGCGCTCTGCAATCCAGCGTGGGCTAAGGAGCTGCTCCTCCGTGACCTCCATCTGAACGGGGTCGCCGAGGTGGGCAGCACGGTCCGCAAACGCACGGCGCATTGCTTCGATCCACCAGTGAACGGCGCGGGCGCTCAGCCCTGCGGCCGGAGGCGCGCTGGACCCCACATCGTCAGCACCCTCCTTGCGTCCGACGTTCCCGAGCTGACCCATGACGGGCTTCGAATCCAACCCGAGAGCGATGCGCTGCAGCGAGTCTTCGCGATCTGGGTCCAGGGGAAGCCCTTCGAGCATCCCCATGACCTGCAGGAGGGCTACGCCACCTGAACTAGGCGGCCCCATCCCGATGATCTGGTAACCGCGAAAGGCGCCGATCAGCGGGGCACGCCACTCCGTGACGTAGCCCCTCAGATCTTGGAGGCTCATCAGGGAACTGCCCGCGACACGGCCATGGCGGCGATCTGCGTCCTCAAGGTCATCGACGATCGCCCGTGCGATCGCGCCCCTGTAGAAGCCGTCAGGGCCAGAAGCTCCGTAGATCTTCAGCGTGCGCGCGAGCGCCGGCTGAACGAGTCGATCCCCCGCCTTCAGGGGCTCGCCGTTCGGATAGAAGAGCTCGGCGGAACCGGGATCAGAGCGTAGCAGCAGCGAGATCTGCGATTGCGCCAGCATGGACGCGAGCCAAGGATCGACCGTGAACCCGTCCTCCGCGAGGCGGATCGCGCTCTCGCAGAGGTTGGCAAAGCCGAGCCTCTTGGATCCGTGCTTGGAGTAAAGCTCGAAGAGCCCGAGCGGCGTCCCAGGAACGCCCACAGCAAGCGGCGTCACGAGTGAGCGCGTCTTGACAACCTCGCCGTCCTCGTTGAGGTAAAGCTCGGGCGTGTACGCCGATGGCGCCATTTCCCGGAAGTCGAGCGTCTCGGGGTGCTCGCCCGGCTTGGCCCAGATGGCAAAGCCGCCACCGCCCAGGTTTCCAGCCTGTGGGTAGACCACCGCAAGGGCCAGCGCCGTCGCCACGGCCGCGTCCGCCGCGTTGCCGCCAGCCTCTAGCACGAGCAGCCCGGCCTTCGTGGCGAGCGGATGCTCCGACACCACCGCGCCCGTCTCAGGGCGGATGGCGACCTCCTTGCGGCCGAATGGATCCACCGCGGTGCAGCCAGCACTGGCGGCTACCGCCGTCAGCCCAGCCAGCCACAATCTGGCTCGCCGCACCCAAGCCCGCCAGAGCCCAGCTGGGCGACTACGGGCCATCGCCGCGACGAGGGGATCAGATACGCGCTCGGAAACACCGGCGTCCGAACGGAACGGGCTCATAGCTCCGGCGGTTGCTCGCCGTCGCGGAGCTCTCGAACTTCGACGCCGCGCTCGACGAGGTACCCAACTGATTCAACGATCGCCTCGTCGTTCCCCTCAATCTCCACGACCACGTGGGCTGCCGTGGCGGAGATCGTGGCCGCGCGAATATTAGGGACCACTCCGAATTTCACGCCCAGGGTGTTGGAGATCAGGGGCTCGGAGATGAGCGCTTGCGGGAACTTGCAGAAGTACTGGCGCGAGGACATGAATGATCCTGTTGAAGAACGCGGTCCGGCGTCAGCGAGAGTTCGCGGAGAGCTTGGATCTGCGGAAGAGACGAATGGCGGTCACGAGAGATCCAACCACAAAGGCAGGTAGCACCGCAACTGCCCGTCCCCAAGGTCCATAACCAGCGGAATCGCCGATCGGGGCGCCGAGGCTCCCATGGCCGAATGGTGGTCGCAGGGAGGGTGAGATCCGATCGGTTCCGACGCTCTCGTAAATCGAGGGATGGCGCATCCAGTCGAATCCGGCGATCTCCATCGTGAAAGTGCGGGGCGAGAGGTCGAGGAGCCTGGCCGCGACGCCAGGGGACCAGGGCGGTCTGTCCAGGAAAAGACCCCACCCAGCGGGGGCTCCATCGAGCACCAGCGCCAGCAAGAGCAGCGCACCGGCCCGCGATAATCCGACCGCCCAACCGGTGGCCCCCAGGGCCTGATCGGATGACGCGATGGATCCTGTCGCAGGGACGGCGGCGACGCCCAAGCACCCCAGGGCGACGAGTCCAGCCGCCTCCGCAGGGTGCTGAAGCCCGAAGAAAACGTAGGCCAGCCAGGCGCTAAAGGGCACTAGAACGATCAGCACGGCGGCACGCTGCCCCCCTCCGCGGAGCAACGCGTAGACCAGCGTGGCGGCCAAGGCCCCAAGGCCTGGAGCCAAAGTGGCCCCCACGGCCAGGTGAGGCAGCGGCAGGCCAATGTCCAGCATTTCCGGGATCCGGGTGAAACTAGACGCGCCCAGCGCCAGGACAGTATCCAGGACGTGCCAGGAATCTGAACAAGCTCCAAACAGGGCTCCTGGGTGGTCCGTCGCGATCAGCATCGCTCCCAGCGTATAACCTCAGACATGATCGCCCTATCGGATCCCGCCTCAACTCGTCTCCGGCCCACGTCTCGCAGGAGTTTCCGCAGCCAAGCGCGCGCACTCCCTGCCAGCGCCTGGGTCCTCACCTGCCTCGCGTTCGCAGCCTGCGCATCCACGCCCCCAGCCGAGCGCGACGACGGTCCCAGTTATGGGACCGTCGTCGCCGCCGCCTGGAACCTCCCTGCCATCGCGGAAGACCCGCTGCACCGGGGCATGGACGCTCCGCTCCACCGGGCAGAAGACGGCTTCCTGGAAAGCGCCGCGCTCGGCGACGGAGCCATCTTCACCGAGGCACTTCCCTCGTGGAACGTCCCCTCGGGCGTTGCGTTCACCGTGGACATACGGGCCCAGCAGGCTGACCTTGAAGGCCACTGGTCCCCGTGGCTCCGCATCGGCGACTGGGCCACGCCTCTGCGCCCCAAGGACACGCCCACTCGTTTCCAAGGCGGGAAGGTGGCTGTAGACATCCTTGAAATGGAGAAGCCTTACCGCGCGGTCCAGCTCCGCTTCCTACGCACGGACGCTACATCCGGACCCCCGTTCGAGCCTGGCGACGTCGCGGCGACGGTCATACTGACCGATGCGACGCAGCTCAACCGGCGGCTAGCTGCGGCCGCGCAGGACCCCTGGCCGGGCACGAGCATGGTCCGAGTCGCGCCGCGCTCCCAGAGGGCCGTCGGCGACGATATCGGTGGCCGCATCTGCAGCCCCACGTCAGTTTCGATGGTATCGGCCTTCCACGGAGCCGATATTCCGACGCGGCAGATGGCCGAAACCCTCTTCGATCCACACCACGACATTTACGGGAACTGGAATCGGGCCGTTCAGGGCCCGGCGACCCTCGGCATTCCCGGGCGACTGGTACGCATCTCCTCGTGGCGCGTCGTCGCCGAGTACCTGGATCAAGGTCGGCCCGTGGTCGCGAGCATCCGTGCGAAAGAGGGCGAACTGCGTGGTGCGCCGTACAAGAAGACCGCCGGCCACCTGCTCGTCGTAACCGGTCTAGGACCCGCCGGCGCCGTCCACGTCAACGATCCGGCCGCGAGGCTCGCGCTCGACGTCCCGCGCGTTTACCAGCGCGCAGACATGGAGCGCGTGTGGTTCGCCAACGGAGGCGTCGCGTACCTATTCGGTGAAGGAGCTGCGCAGGTCGACCCAGAGGTCTCCCCAGTGGTTTCCCTGGAGGCCACTCGATGAAACGCGCCCGCCCCGCATTCGAGGCCACCAGCGCCAGCGGCGTTCGCCAGGATGGCATCGACCTCCTTGCGTTCCACGGCTGCGGCTACCTGGGCCTCGCCCACGACGATCGTGTTCGCCAGGCCGCGAAGGATGCCATCGATCAGTACGGCCCGTCGGGCCTCGCGTCGCGCGGAACCAGCGGCAACCTCGATCTGCACGAGCGACTTGAAGTGCGACTAGCCGAGTTCCTCGACGTCGAATCGGCCCTCGTCGTGGCCGACGGTTACCTGGCCGACCTCGCGCTCGTCTCCGCGCTTCGGTCGGCCGTGGGCGTCGCGCTTCACGACGAAGGGGCCCACCCCAGTCTGACAGACGCAGCACAGATGGCCGGCATCCAGGCGTTCCACTACGGCAGCGGTGACCTCACCCACGCCACGGCTCTTCTAGACCGCTTCAAAGACAAGTCTCCGCTCGTGATGACGGACGGGATCTTCGCCATGCACGGACGCCTGGCGCCGCTGAACGAACTGCTGCGCTACCTCCCCACCGGCGGGCTGCTCCTCGTCGACGACTGCCATGGCGTCGGCGTTCTCGGCCCGACGGGGCGCGGAACTGTCGAGCTCTTCGCATTGCGCGACGAGCGCCTCCTGATCACCGGTTCGCTCGGCAAAGCCCTGGGCTCCGGCGGCGGTTTCATCGCAGGAAGCGCACAGCACATCGCCAGCGTCAAGCGCTTCTCCGCTAGCTTCATCGGAACGACCGCACTAGCCCCACCCCTCGCCGCCGCGGCGCTGGCGAGCCTCGAGATCATCGACCAAGAGCCCGAGCGACTGGAGCGCTTGCGCGCCAACACGGGGCAGCTCCACCGCTCCGCCCGGCGCATAGGCGCTGGGGAGCCATCGGGCACCTTCTTCCCCGTCCTCGTTCTGCGCTTCGACACCCCGCAGGAAGCCGAGCGACTGAGCGCAGCGCTCCACGTCGCCGGGATCTTTGCGCCGGCCATTCAGTACCCGACGGCAGGTGACGGCGGCACCGTTCGAATCGCGGTGAACAGCGAGCACACAGCGGCGGAGATCCGGCGGCTTGAGGAGACGCTCGCCGAAGCGCTGTAAGCGCAGTAGCCGAATCGCTGTGTCCGCGCAGTCCAGGGACGATCTGGAGCGGCTTGCGGGGCCGCGACTTTAGACAGCGCAAGACTCCAGCGGGACTTCAGCAAATGCCGCTCCCATCGACATCGTGTAGCGGGCGTTAACGTCCGTTCCAGCCGCTACGTGCTCAGCCTCTTCCGCGTCGCGCCAAAGGAAGCCGTCCACCCCAACGGGGCCGAAGTAGCCGAAGGAGCGCAGTCGCGCGATCACCTGGTCTCGAACGCGGTTCAGCGCGTCGATCTGTTCTCGCCGAGGCACCGCCGCGCGCCAGGCGCCACCGGTGACGGACTGCAGCACGTGTTGCCCTAACGAGACCTCACCGCTTGACCACAGAAAAGCGTGACAGGAGAATTCCTCGACCACGTCCACCACCGGCAGAACGTGCACTGCGCCGACAGCCAGCGCCCGGTGGGACCAAGCCACCGTCGCATCATCCCAGCGCTCCACCAACCGGCGCCCCTGTCCCGAGGCGCACAAATCCGTTCGCAGGAGCCATGCTGGGGCCCGCCCAGACGGCCGCCGCGGCGCCGCGCATGCGACGAGTGCCTCGAGCTCGCGGACGGTGCTCGCGATCTTTGCCCCCAGCGACTCCAGCGGGTGCAGGTCTGCGAACTCGCTGCGCGCGTTCGCTCGGCGGAGCACGTCCTGGGAAGGCGCCACCGGAAGACGCTTCACGCCCGCGCGGCGAAGCGCTTCGAGCGCGCCGCTCGTGGGACACCAAGCGGCGCCATGCAGCTCCGCGGCTCCCTGAATCAACGTGGTCGCGCCAGCGCCGATGACCACGTCCTCGCCCCCCACCCAGTCAGGACGGCCGCTGAAGGCCAACTTCCCCTGCGAGCGCCCCGCAAGCTCGGCCTCCGCGCCGTAGTTCAGCACCCATGCCCGTCGAAGCATCATCCGTCCGCCTGGGAACGCGGCACCGGGTTCTTAGGATCCACAAAACCCTCCAGTTGATCCAAGAACGCCTCGGAGAGACCTGCTCGCTGGCGCCGCTCGCGATCCAGCGGCTTACCGCGCAGCACCTCGGGCGTCAACGGCGGCGGAAGCTCCGCTCTCCAGCGTTCGAAGTCCGGACTCTTCTCCGGATCACCGTGCGTCCACTCCGAGAACCAGCGCGCGGCGAAGCGCACGTGGCTGACTTCCTCGCGGCCCACCTGCCCCACCATCTCGGCGGAGCGTTCATCGCCTGCAGCGCGCAGAAAACCTTCGAAGCGTGCCGCGTGTTCGAGATTGCCGCCCTCGAAACCCAGCCCCATGAGTGCGACGTATTGGAGCTGCGTCGTGGCGCCCAGGGTCCGGGACCAGAACCAATCGCGTACGGGGAACGCACCGTAGAAAGAGCGGAGCTCACCAATGCGCTCGCCGTACATGGCGGCATGGCGGACCTCGTCGTCCACGATGCGCAGCAGGCCCGAGCGGAACTCCATGGGTGCGTCGGGAAACGCCAGGTACGCCCAGGCGCCTAACTCCGCCGCCTGGATCTCGTGGTGGAGAAAAACGTGGAGCAGCTTCGCGACCGCGGAGGCTTCACGCAGCGCACCGGGCCGGGGGATTTTCTCGGCGCGATCCTGCACGCGCAGCGAGGAGGCTCGTCCGGGGCCCGCTAGCCGCAGCGCTGGCATGGGCACGGACTCGGGCTCCTCAGGAGGTCGTGGACCAGGAGAGAGCTTCTCCGCGACGTCGGTGGTCTCGATGTAGGCGCGGCACCATTCGGCCGCTGATTCGGCCCCATGGGTCGAGCCAGCTTCGGAGCGAAGCTCCATCAGCGAGTCCCCAGCGTCACGCGCACGCCGTGCTTATCCCCAAGATGCCGGGCCACTCGTTCCACGAGATCGCCCTGCACCGTGACCTCCTGATCGCCCGCACGCGCACCGGCCCCCAGTGCCTTCCGAAGCTCCTTGGCCAGCGCGTCCGGGGCTCCGCTCGCCAGTGTGTCGACCCGGCTAAGGTCGACCACTGTGACCGTTTTGCCCCCGTGCCCCTTGCGTTCGTGACGCACCACGACGTGGGCTCCGGTAGGCAAGATTTGAGGCGTCAAACCCGGGGAAGATACAGAACTCGAGGGAGATGCAGGCTTCCCGTGCTGACCCGCGTGCGCGGCTTCTCCTCCAGAGTCGACCGGCGCGCCCGCTGGTGCGTCATTCTGTCCGACCTTGCCACGCAGCGCGGCAAAGGGGCTGTGGGTGAGCCCCTTGCCAGAATCCGCCCCGCCGACGGACCCGCTCAGATCGACGCGCTTCCTATCTTTCCTGGCCATATGAGACGTTGTGCCATGGCTCCTGCCTCAAGTAAAGACGCCCCAGCAGCGACTCGCAGGATTCTGCTCCTGATTCTCAGCCCGAAGCGCAGGTTCGGGTCATGTTTCAGGGACTCTCGCTCACACTTCATCTCTGCCAATATGACTCTCCGCACTACCGCACAAGCAGGCCCGCGCTCGGGCCTTGCCGCTATGGTCGCTGTCGCCGCGACCATTACCACTGCCACCGCCCAGACGGAAGCCTTCCT
>JBLIHL010000175.1:0-10184 GCA_047635895.1 Paracoccaceae bacterium
GCCGGGCGAGGCGCTGCCCGGGCCCAGGCGAAACTGCACCCCGTCGTAGAGCGCGGCTGGGGGTAGCACGAAGAGCTGCTGGTCAAACGCTGCCTGGGTCACGCCATCGGAGGCCACTTCGCCGAGAACCAGCCAGTTGCCAGCGGGATCCGTGTGCTCGACGACGAAGGTCTTCCCCACCCCCACACTCTCATCACGCGTTGCCAAGCGCAGCTCGACGCCCGTAAGTCCACCGAGGGCGAATTCATTTGTGATCAATCGGTCAGCAATCGGACCGCCCGACGAAGCCTCCGAACCGAGCTCGACCGAGTAGGGCAACGACGGCGCTCCCGTGGCTGCGGCCGTCACACTCACGCGCTGACGGACGATCCAAAGACTCCGGTCCAGCTGGGTTGACACAAAGCGCTCCACCGCAGGTATGAGCACGGGACTCGACAGATCAGAAAGACACATGGCGGTCTCCACATAGGCACGCATCTCCGCGATTCCCTGGGCGCCGAATCGGCTCACGTCGCCGGTACAGCCTCCAACCACACCACAGAGGACTCGACAGTCCACGGGGCTAGAGCAGAGCGTGGCCCCCAGGTTGACCGCCGTGGGTACGACGACAGCCTGCCGCCGAACGTCGAATAACGACGTGAACCAAGCCCACGTCACCCCATATTTGCGGTCACTGCATGTCGCGCTGGGGTACGCAATCGCAGCGGCGACGCCAACATCCCGATCTGAGAACATGAGAGCTTGGTCGTATCGGAAGCTCGCGAACTGAGCCTGCCACTCTGCGCGGAACTCCGTGACGGCGCCGACCGATGTGGTCGCCGAGTACGGGTCCATGACAGATGACCGTATGACCGCAAACTTCAATTCGAGAGTGATATCGACGTCTCGCCGAAAGAGCTCGTCGGAGGCGCTCAGCATGAACTCGATGTCGGCGAGCGTCCCATCGACGCTGGCGCCGTTCCGGAGGTAGTACTCGTGATCCGCGTCCACGGCGATCTCGACCACCTTGATGCTGCCGAGACCTGCGGATCGACGAGAGGTTCCAGCCAACGCTGAGATCGTCGGCGCACCGTTGGAAAGCACCTCGAAGGTGCCGCCGCTGGGGCGCGCGATCTCATCGATCGGCGTCACGATGTGCAGCTCGCGATCCGATGCATCTGCGGGCTCGACCTGCCAGCTTCGCTGGCTCTGTTCATCGACGATATAGGCCGTCATCCCAGCCTCCGTGATCGACGCGAGAGCCGTCGACCCCTCCGCGCCTTCCAGGTAGCCACGCCAGGTAGTACACGGCCCTGGCGCCACCTCCACCAACCTCCCTGAGGCGTCTGCAGAGAGCAGCTTGAACTCCGGTGAACGAAGGGTGAACGGCTCCAGCACGAGGGCACGGGGAACCCCGTCTAGCTCGATCTCAAGGGCCGTCTCGGCGGCAGCGACCGCTGGAAGACGGAGAAGCTGGACGTCGCGGGCTCCCTGGACGGAGGGCACTGCGGCAAGGAGAATTAGGTACTGAAGCATCTGAAAACTCAACGAAAACGGGTGGGGAAAGGAGGCTCTCTGAAGTCAGCGGCGTAAGTCCGCCCTGGGCTGTTCACACAACCTCCCAAAAAGCATGGAGAAGATGACTTCAGGGCCCCTCTCGCCCCCCCCCCAGCGGGCCTTGACTCGAATTGCGACACCACAGAGACCTGTCATCAAACGGCGCCTTGCCCGCTGCCGCATAAGCCGTCCCTGGCCGTACGACAAACGGACGACAAAAAAATGCGCTGTGATCGTAGGGTGGACGCTCCCCTCTCCATTGCCAATCGCCCCATGATGATCCGCACTGTTCTCTGCTCACTCTTCTGCACGTTGGCTCTGTCGCAAGCGAGCGGTGCCGTCCAGGAACCAGCAGCCGCGAATACGAAAGTCGTTCGCGTCTTCATCTTGGCGGGTCAGTCCAACATGGAGGGGAAAGCCCAGATGAAGCTGATGGATCATCAGGCGCAGACAGACGAGACGCGGGAGTTCTTTGCGCACCTGCGCGATGGCACCGGATGGAGGGTGCGAGATGACGCCTTCATCAAGTTTTTCGGTCGCCATGGCCAGCTCACTGCGGGCTACGGCTCGCGGGATAGGACAGGGGTTGAGCTTGAGTTCGGGACCATCATGGCCGAGCGCTTTGACGAGCCCGTCCTGCTGATAAAGACCGCCTGGGGAGGCCGCTCAATCGATCGCGATTTTCGCCCGCCCTCGTCCGGTCTACCGTCCAAGGACGCCCTCGAGGCTGAGCTCGCGACGGCCATCGCTCGTACGACACAAGAGAACGAAAAGCGGAACCAAAGCAAGGCTCTCCCGACGATGGAGGAGATCCAAGGCGCATACGGCAAGGACTACCGCGCCATGCTGAGCGAAGTGGGCGCGACGCTCGCGGGGCTGGACACGTTCTTCCCGGAGCTTGCTGGGCACCGTCCGCTGCTCACGGGATTCGTCTGGTTCCAAGGCTGGAACGATCAGTACGGTGGCGCTGAGACGCGATACGAGGGTCACATGCAGAACTTCATTGGCGACGTGCGCCGCGACCTGGATGCCCCCAAGCTGCCGATCGTGATCGGTGCGATGGGCCAGAACGGATCCAAGCCCGCCAAGGGCCCAATGCTCGCGATCCAGACCGCACAGCTCGCGATGAACGACGTCCCGGACTTCGCGGGAAGCGTGCGCACGATTCGCACCGATGTGCTGATCGACAAGGCTGCCGAAGCGCTCTACCCGCGCTGGAAAGAGGAGATGGAGCAGTGGGAACGGACAGGGTCCGATCACGCCTACCACTACCTCGGCAGCGCGATCTGGTTCACACGCATTGGGCGTGCGATGGCCAACGAGATGCTGTTGATCACGGACGACTGAGCTGCCGCAATACGGTTCTGGACCCAAACCCCGCCGCCTACCCAAGCGTCATTTCGCCGCGGCCGGAGAGCGGCGAAGCCAGCTCCGGGACCGTCCCGCGCGATGGCGCCAGCGGGCGCGCCCCCACATCAAGATTCGCCCCGATCACGGTGGTGCGGAAGTAGCGACCTCGCGAGCCTTGGCAGGCACGTGCCGACTCGGCGACAATGCGCGCCATGACTTCTCCCACCGAACGCCAGGACGCGACTGACGCCAGCGCCTCCATGAATGTCTTCGAGCGCTATCTCTCCCTCTGGGTGGCGCTCTGCATCGGCGCTGGCATCCTGCTCGGACAGGCGCTGCCCGCGCTCGCCCAGGCGGTCGGTGGCATGGAGGTCGCCAATGTCAACCTGCCCGTTGGCCTGCTGATCTGGGTGATGATCATCCCGATGCTGATGAAGATCGACTTCGCGTCGCTCCATGAGGTGCGCCAGCAGAAGGCGGGGATCGGCATCACGCTGTTCGTGAACTGGGCCGTCAAGCCCTTCACCATGGCGCTCTTGGGCTGGATTTTCATCCGGCACGTGTTCGCGTCTTGGCTGCCGGCGGAACAGCTCGATAGCTACGTCGCCGGGCTCATCCTGCTCGGCGCCGCGCCCTGCACCGCGATGGTTTTCGTCTGGAGCAACCTCTGCCGCGGCGACGCCAACTTCACGATCACCCAGGTCGCCCTGAACGACGCCGTCATGATCGTGGCGTTCGCGCCGATCGTCGCGCTGCTCCTGGGCGTCTCGGCCATTCCAGTTCCGTGGGATACGCTGATGCTCTCCGTCGGAATGTACATCGTCGTGCCGCTGACAATCGCCCAGCTGGTGCGCCGGCAGCTCATGAGGCGCGGCCCCGCCCACCTGGAGGCGACGCTCGCTCGCATCGGCCCGTTCTCGATTCTCGCGCTGCTGGCCACCCTCGTGCTGCTCTTCGCCTTCCAGGGCGCGGCGATCATCGAGCAGCCGCTCATCATCGCCATGCTGGCCGTGCCGATCCTGCTCCAGGGCCTCGTCATCGCCGCTCTTGGCTACGGTCTCAATCGCCGCTTCGGAGTCGCCCACAACATCGCGGGCCCCTCCACGATGATCGGCGCGTCGAACTTCTTCGAGCTGGCCGTCGCAGTCGCCATCTCCCTCTATGGCTTCGAGTCCGGCGCCGCGCTGGCGACGGTCGTCGGCGTACTGATCGAGGTCCCCGTCATGCTCTGGCTCGTCCGCATGGTGAACAGGAGTAAGAGCTGGTACGAGCTCGGCCTGAGCGCCTGAAGATGCCCGTAACTCGGCCGCGCCCGCCAGTTTCCTCGTCGGGGACGGCAGCCCTTGCCGCCCACCAGAGCGCTTACTGCTCGTGAAAAGGCTGCTGCCGATCGTAGAGATCTAGACGGTTCTGGAAGCGGTTGCGCCTGGCTCCCGAGGGCTCCATCGTGACCGCCTGGTTCGCGTAGGCGGTGGCCTCTTTCCACAGACCGAGCTCCGCATAGGCGGCGGCCAGGGTGTCCAAGTGACTGGAGTTCTCGTGCTTGGAGAACTGGACAGCCAGCGTGCCGAGCTCCACCGCGCGTTCGCCGTCGCGTCGGGCCCCGTTCGACGACGTCGCGTAGCGCCAGGCTGCGTTGGAGTAATGCTGCGCCACGTCGCGATACTTGTCGATCTCATCCCGCCGCGCGACACCAGGGTCTTCACTCGACATGCTGAACCCGCGCCCGCCCTCGTCCACCAACCGATGTTCGGCAAGTGCGAGGTTGGCCAAGAGGAGCGGCTCGTGGGAGGCGATGCCGACGGCCTTTTCGAAGTCGTCCACGGCTTCCGAAGTGGCACCCCGGTTGATCCGCAGGACCCCGCGGTTGTTGAAGAGAGAGGCCCTGGGAGAGGAGGCCTCTATCGCCAAGCCATAGGCCGTTTCCACGTCTTCGAGGCTGCCGACCGGGTGGGGCCAACCCAAGGTCGTATCCAAACCCCAGGCCAGCGACCACGCGCTGTTTGGATCCGTAAAGACGGCGGCGAAGTGCTCCTGGGCCTGGGCTTTATCATTCATCCAAAGCATGACGAGGCCCTGGCTGAGGGCATGCTCGGCGCTCTCCGGGTCCAGCTCCGCCGCAGCCTCGAAGTCAGCCAGCGCGAGGTCCCAGTCGCTCTTGATCAGGTAAACGCTGGCTCGGCTTGCGAAGTGCTTTGGATTGCTGGGCTCCCAGTCGAGGCACGTCTTGAAGAAGGACAGGGCTTGCTCCAGGTCACCTTGCTGCTCGTACAAGCGCGCCACGTTCTCTGCGACTCGGATCACCAGCGGAGCTAGTTCCGGCTGTCGGTCCTGCGCGAATTCCCCCTCGGCGACATAGGCTTCGCGAACCTGCTCCCAGGCCTGGAGCCACTGCCCAGAGTCCGAGCTTGCGGCTATGTCCTGCAGCTGCTGCTCGAAGCGCAGCTCTTGAAAGAGGGGCGCGGCCCATCCTGAGCCAAAGGTGTCTTCGAGCAGCTTGTGGAAACCCGGGTCTGTGCCCAACGCGCGGTATTCCATCGTCGAGGCGATCACCTCGCGGGACAGGAAGCCCCGGGCGATTGCCTGCCCCAAGCATGCGACGGCCTGCTCAGGGTTCCCGAGCACGGCCTGGGCGCGACCCGCGTGGAAGTGCGGCTGGGCTTCCTCCGGCAGGGCCTTGGCGGCGTCTTCGAAGTAGGCCAGGGCGGAAGCGAGCTCCTGGAGCTCCATGCTTTCCAGTCCCTGAGCGAGCTGGCTGTCATAGCTCTCTTGCAACAGCGGTCGGAGCTGATCTAGGGCACGCGTGGCGCGGAGGCGAACCTCGTCCATCGGGTCGGTGTCGAGCAACTCACGATAGAGAGCGGCGGTCTGGTCGAACTCTTCGATCGCCGTGTACGAGGCCGCTGCACGCAGCGCAAAGTCCGGGCGTTCCGGCGCGAGGCCCCAAGCCTCGTGGTACTTGCGGGCTGCCTGGGCATGGCGGTTACCGTCCCGGGCGGCAGAGGCTACTTCTACGAGCAGGCGCACTGCCTCCGCGGTTGACGCGAGCTGCGCACCCTCGTCTACCAGCGTCATGAAGCCCTCGAGAGTCTCCACTTGGTGAGCGGGCGCCCGCTGGATAGCCTCGTTCAGGAACATCCGCGAGTCCTCGAATTGCTCGGACTTGAACAGGACTACGCAGGACAAGAAGTACGCCTCGAAGCGCTGCTCGTCGAGCCGTGAGGCCTGGCGGGCGAACGTGACCGCCCGATCGACTTGGCCCTGCTCCAGTTCATTGCGCGCCTCTGCTAGCAGCGCCTCATAGCGCTCGGACTTGTTCCCCGGTGGGTCTTGCCATGCGGGAGCGGTTCCCGTGGCAAGCATGCACAAGAGCAAGGCGACTACCCGATGGGCCCATTTCGTCGTTTGGTTCCGGTTGCTTTGCATCATTGAGGGTCCATCCAAGTGGGCACTTCTTCTCCGATCAGGTCCATGAAGTCCCCAAACCGATCGACCTTCGTCATCTGCCCCCAGAAGGGACTGCTGATCACGCCACGGGTTGCTGAATCCCAGAGGTCCACCGAGCGCTGTTCAAAATCGTCCAAGTCCACGTACTGCTTTCCGTAGTGACGCAAGGACTCCGCCTGCACCGCGATCTTGTCGAGCATCGCTCCACCCCAGCGCTTCGTTGAGGTCCAGTCCTTGCGCAACTCGGCGCCGGTCGGGAGGTCGCGCTTGCCCTGCATGACCCGACCCAACACCGTGGTCGCCATGGCTTCCGCGTCGATCGAGAGCTCGACTCCTCGCAGGCTGTCAGGCGTCAGCCAGTCGATGGCGCCATCGATGGCGCTGCGCGAAACGCCTGGGAAGGACGGCTCCTGGCTAGCCGCCAGGAGCTCCTCGATCTGGTCCGCATCGTTCTGGAACTCCTGGGCGAGGGCCTGCTCGAAGTCCGGCTCCTCCCGAGCCACATTGGGGTTGCGCGCCACGCCGGGTGCGAACAACCAGCCCGTGCTGCGCACGCGGTGGTCGTTGTCGAAGACTTCGAGGTTGGCTCCTCGAACTTCCTGGATCTCGTCCGTCCGGCGCTGCTTGTACTGGGACTCCAGGTCCTGCCGCTGCTCACGGTTGGTGGCCTGTTGCTCGCGCACCTGCTGCACCCGCTTGCCTTGGGCTTGTGCGCGGGCGAGGGCAGCAGAGCCAAGGTCATGGTCCGCCATGCGCTCCGCCAACTGCCCAGCTGGCGTCGCCGCGGCACTCATGGGCCACTTCGCAGCGAAGGCCGCTTTCATGGACTCGTACTCCGCCTGGAGCGTGTTGAACTCTTCCCGCAGATCCTCCTCACGGTAGGCCAGACTGCTCTGCCGAGCATCGGACTTGACCCGCTGGCGGACCACATCGGTGTGCTCACGGAAGAGCTCGTCAAAGTACTTGTCCGTGCCTTGGCCCGTCTGATCTCGAGCGTTGATCTGCTGTATGACGACCTCCCGGCGGGCAGCATAGGCCTGGGCGATGAGGTCATCTAGATCCGTGATTGCCCCGTCGAGGATCTTGGTCATCGACTCAGTCTTGCGCCGCCAGCCTTCCTGACTCGCCTCGATCAATCCCTGGTGCTTGTCCCATAGGTTCTTCCCCTCGGCATCTAACTGGGCCTGCTTCGCGCGGATCTCATCGTCAGATACGTCATAGGTTCCCCCGTTGTCCGCCGTGTGCTGGGGCCAGCTGGAGGCGCTGTTGCCACCGCCAACAAACTCTGTTCGAGTCCGGTCACAGCCCTTACAGAAGACGCCGTCGCGGTACTCGGCCATGATCGCGGCGTGGTCCGCATCCATCGTGCGCTTCTCTTCGTCCCGGGTGTCCTGGAGCTGACCGACCTCGGCACCACGCTCGACTTCGAGCCTTAGCAATTTGTCGGGCTTGTCGCTGATCAACCCGCCGCGCTCGGCACCCAGCTCGGCGATCTGAACATCTAGATCTTCCAGCGCCGCAGTTTCGCGTGCGTAGCGAGCCGCTTCGATCTTGACCTTCGAGAGGGAGGCCCCGCTCCGGTTGGCGTCAGCGGACCATGTCAGCCCACTCTCCGCGGAGCCACCCGGCGCGACCCCACATAGAAATAGCGCCAGCAAGGCGCCACTGGCCCATTGGAGCCAGCGGTTGCCCCGTGGACGCCTACTGGCACCAAGTCCAGCTGCGGTACCCGGAGTCATCTCCTTAGGCCTGCTCGGAAGTAAGTCCTTCCAACGGGCTCCCAGCGAGCTCGCCTTGCTCCTGCTCCTCGTCGCCCTTCTCGTCCGGACCCGACAACCATGCCGCCAAGAACATCGCGCCGACAAAAGCAAACGCCTCGCCGATATAGGTCCCGAGCAGCAGCCAGCTAGGCCCTTCCGTCGTCGTGCCGTGACCAAAGCCACTGGACAACTGCATCGCGCTAGCCCGCTCCTTCACCCCTTCCAGGATCAAGGCCGGATCAAACGTAAGCGCCACATCCCAACCCGCGAAGACAGGCAGCCGAATCACCCAGGTCAAGTACACGGTCGCCACACCAAGCACCAGCCCAACCATCTTCCGCACGCTCGTCGATGCAATCCCCATGGAATCCACAATGGACGCGGCGAAAAAACCATAGACAAGGACCAGCAGCGCCGCGCCGCCCATCTTGACCATGACCAAAGGCACAAGGGAAATGTAGGCCCCCACCAGGATCACGGCGAGCAACACAAGCAGCGGTTGGATTGGATTCGGGCGCTTTGCTTCGGAAGTCATGACTCAGGGGCTCCGCAGGAGCCGAGGGAAAAGTGCAGTCCCTTGGGGGAGGCGTGCTCCAGATGATGGCGGAGCGAGGTCGCCCGGAAGGAACGTGTAGGCCACGACGCTCCATCGTCCTTCGTGCCCTGCGAGATGTAGCCAATTACCAAAAGCCAGGCTCGCGGACCCCCTCCTCGAAGGGCTGGCTATTCCCATGGCTCAGGCTCCCCCCATGGCCCCCCCTCCTGACGCTCCGGCGCTGACTGAGCTATCCGTACTGCATCCGCACTTGACTGGCCAGCACTGCGCTTTCGCTGCCTGGTCCTTTGGACACTTCGCGTTATCCGTCTCATTCTCGACGTCCCCGAGGTCGGCGAGCGCCGCCTGGCAGGCCGGAGGATGAGTGATGGGCTGCGCGCCGAGCGGCAGACTTAGGGCTTCCATCCCGATCGCTCGCTGGTACCTTCTCGGCCGTGAAGTCAAGCCCCCAGCCAGCGCCCGCCCCGGGCTCGCAAGGAACCCAGAGCGTGGCCCCGCGCCGCGGCCCGCTTGGGGACGAGGCTGTGGGGCGCGGAATGCGTCTCTCCATCCTTGAGGGCGTTGCGTTCGCGATGATGGTCGGGCTCAGCGAGGCGTTCTTCCTCGCCGACGCCATCCGGCTCTCGGCGAGCAGGCTAGAGCAGGCGCTCGTTGTCACGGTGCCGCTCTTCTTGGGGGCTCTTGGGCCGCTGCTCGGCGTGCTCCTGCTCGCTAAGATGAGGTCCCGCAAGCCGCTCGTGGCCTGCTGCGCGCTCGCGCAGTCTCTCGGGCTGACCGGCCTCGCAGTCGCCACCTATGCGGGCGTGTCCTCGCCGATCCTGCTCATCTTGGCGGCGACGCTCCACGGCTTCTTCGGGCAGACCAGCGGTTCTGCATGGAGCTCATGGTTCGGCGACCTCGTGCCGGAAACCGTTCGCGGCCGCTACTTTGGGCGGCGCAACCGCTGGGCCTACGGCGCGACGTTCGCGGCGATGCTGATGAGCGGCCTAATTTTGAACTCGCTAGAAGCGAAGTTGGTAGAGCCCACAGGCGGCGCGGGCAGCCCCGGCTTTGCGCTTATCTACGGCCTCGCCGCCCTCGCTAGATTCGGCTCTGTGGCCCTGCACCTCATCACGCCAGAGCCCCGCTTCGGCGGCTTGACGCCGATCAAGCGCGCCGTGCAGTTCACGCGCACCTCCAGTGGCCGTGGCCTTATGCGCCTGCTCCAGGCCAACGCCCTGTTCTACTTCGCGGTCTACGTGGCAAGCCCCTACTTCGCCCCCTTCATGCTGGAGGAGCTGCGGTTCAGCTACCTTGAGTACACCGCGGCGACGACCGTCGTGATCGCCGTGAAGGTGCTGGTGCTTTCACGCTGGGGCGGCCTTGTGGACCAGATGGGCCCCCGTCCTGTCTTCTTCGTCGCCGCGCTAATCGTCGGCATCATCCCGCTGCCGTATCTATGGACGGAAGGGCTTGGCTGGGTGCTCGTGGGACAGGCCGTCTCCGGCGTTTCGTGGGCGGCGTACGAACTCTCGCTCTTCAGCCTTCTTCTGAAC
>JBLIHL010000176.1:0-10180 GCA_047635895.1 Paracoccaceae bacterium
AGCCTTCGCGCTGGGCTTGGACCAGGCTGAGCTTGCGACCTTCGGAGCGGGCTCCCACGTCTACACGCAGCTGCTCGTTCGCGATCCGAACCACCCGGACGGAAGCGGCGGTGCGCTCACGGCGGCACTCAAGTTTCGGGTGCTGCCCTGAGTCAGCATGCCTCACTGGCAAGCCCCTGCGATTCCGCTGGCTTGCCAGGGTGAGCGTGGTGGGGTTGGGACCTATGATCCGTCGATGCTGTTGATGCCCTGGTCCGAGATCCTGCGGAGACTTCCGCGCGTCGTCCTCGGCCTCGTTCTGTTCGGCATCGGCGTGGCGATGATGGTGTCAGCGGACCTGGGTCTCGGTCCCTGGGACGTCTTTCACCAGGGGCTCAGCCGACTCACCGGCGTGCCGATCGGCCGCGTCATCATCGGCGTGGGCCTGGTCATCCTCATCGGATTCATTCCGCTGCGCGAGAAGGTGGGGGTGGGCACGCTGCTCAACGCGCTGCTCATCGGGGCAACGGTGAGCGTGGCACTGGCGCTCTTCGGGCGTCCGGATTCGATGCTTCTGCGCGGGGCCCTCGTCGTGGGAGGCCCCATCGTCATCGCGATCGGCTCCGGCCTTTACATCGGCGGAGGTCTGGGCCCGGGCCCCCGTGACGGGCTGATGACCGGGTTGGCCCGCCGCGGGATCAAGATCTCCCGCGCGCGGACCGGGATCGAGCTGACCGTCCTGGCGGCAGGACTTGCACTCGGCGGCACGGTGGGCTTCGGAACGCTCTGGTTCGCGCTCGGCATCGGCCCGCTGGTGGCCTATTGCTTGCCGAGGCTATCGATGGAGCCAGTCAAATCAGCCCCCTGAAGGCCGCTCAGTTCGCGCCTTCCCAACTCTTCCACCAGCTCTGGAAGAGGCTGTATTGCTGCTCCACGAACGCTTTCTGGCTGGGTGACAGCGCGTCGGTCTCGTTGAAGTGCAGGCGGTACTGCTCCTCGCCGTTCAGCACGAGCAGGTACTTGTAGAACAATACGAGGTCGGGGCCCTCGTCGAAGGTCGAGAGGACCAGGAGCGCCGACTCCAGCTCCTTCGCCAAGCGCCGCGCCTCGGCGTCGCCAGTCTGGGCCTTCTTGGACAGTTCGACCATCCGCAGGACTTCCTTCGGGAGCGCGTTGCCGATGCCCGTGATGGCGCCGGTCGCGCCGCAGTTCACGTAGCCGTGGAAGACCTGGGTGTCGACGCCGACCATCAGGGTCAGCGCATCATCCGCGCCGGTGATGTGCTCGGCCGCGTAGCTGAGGGAGGCCGCGCCGCCGAACTCCTTGAAGCCGATCAGGTTCGAGAACTCTGAACGCAGGTCAAAGAAGAGGTCCGCGCGGGTCTCAAAGCCGTAGTAAGGGCTGTTGTAGATAACGGCGGGCGTTTCCGGAGCCGCGGCGAGGATCGCGGCGAAGTGGGCGCGCTGGGCCGCGGGTGAGGTGCCGCGTGAGAGGACGCGCGGGATCACCATCAGGCCGGCGGCGCCAACGGACGCGGCGTGCTGCGCATGATCGACCGCCGAAGCGGTGTTGATCGCACCGGTGCCGACGACCACGGGCACGCCCGCATTCGCCAGGCCCGCGACGCCTTCCTGGCGCTGGGCATCGGTGAGCAGGGGCCAATCGCCCATCGAGCCGCAGTACACCATGCCGCTCATTCCGGCGGCCATGAGCTCCTGGCCCTTGGAGACGAGCGCGTCGAAGTCCGGCGAGCGGTCCTTCCGGCACGGGGTCATGAGCGCGGGGATGCAGCCTTCGAAAACGCTGGTGTGGTCGGTGGTGGAGGCCATGGGGGGAGAGTCGCCGTGGGAGGGGATAGGGAGAGTCAGCGGCCCGTTCGTACGGAAGCGATCATCGCTTCCATGACGGGGCGCTGGGATTGGATGTGGTGGGCGAGCGCGGTGCGGGACTTGGCCCAGCGCCTGGCGCGCGCGTGCTCAAGGATCTCGACGTGCTGGGCCGCCATCTCGGCCACCACGCGCGCGCCCAGGGCGGCATAGTCAAACAGCGCGTTGTAGTAGCGGCCGTTCGCGTCAAAGAAGGCTTCGATGTAGCGGTTGCCCGACTGCTTCACGAAGTAGGCGTGGAGCGTGTTATCGATGGCGCCGCGCTTCACGGCGGCCGGGCCGTTGCCTTCGATCATGCGGTCGAGGTCGTCCGGTGCGAGGTCCGCGCGGCCGAGGTCGAACGCCTTGACCTCGAGCGTCTCGCGGATGTCGAGGTACGCGTCCATCTCGCCCTGGTCAAAGCGCGGGACGCGCCAGCCGCGCCGCGGCACGTGCTCCAGCATCCCACCGCCGGCGAGCCGCTGGAACGTGCTGCGTACCAGCGAGCGACCGAGGCCGTGCTGTTCAGCCATCGCTTCCTCGCGGACGAACTGGTCGCTCGTGTCCTGGAGGCTCAGGAGGATGATCTCTCGCCCGATAGCGGCGTCGCGGTCCACGGGCGGCGCGGGCCTCGGGGCGTTCTTGCGCGTGCCCGGCCGTGCCTTGCCGAGCTGGAGCCGGCCGTTCTCCTGCTTGATGAGCAGCCTGCGCTCGATGAGTCCATCGAGCGCCGCGCGCACCGGCGTCAGGCTCACGTCGTACATCCCGGCGATGCTCGAAAGCGTCAGCCGGTCCGGCAGGTTGGAGCCGGAGCGGATCCGGGACTCCATGTCCTGTTCGATGTACTCGGAGATGTTCACAGGTGCGCGCGTGCGTGGAAAGCCGCTAGAGCGCGCCGTTACTCCACGATCCGTCCACATTGCGCCAGACGCCGCCGGGGTTTTCGTCCTGGAGCGACGCGGGCAGGCGATGGGAGCGCACGCCGTCGTAGCACTGGAGCATCGCGAAGCGCGAGATCGAGGCGGGGATGCCGACGGCGGTGAAGCCAGGGTGCGACGCCGCCGGGAACGGGCCGCCGTGGTTCATGGCGGGGGAGACGGCGACGCCCGTGGGCATCTTGTCGTTGATGAGGCGGCCTACGCGTGCGCGGAGCTCGGGCGCGACCACGTCGTAGCTAGCGTCGTCAGAACCGTCGGTGCTGGAGTAGACGCAGCCGGTCAGGTTGCCCTCCAGCGAGCGGATCACGTCGCGCGTCTCGTCGAGCGAGGATGTCCGCACGATGAGGGTGGCGTTGCCGAAGGCTTCGGACTGGAGCTTGTCGGGTGCCGCCAGGAACTGCGCGCCCGTGGCCTCTAGGACCGTGTTCTCGTACGAGTATGCGCTGGTGTCGGCGGCGGGCTTGCCGCCCGCGAGAACCTTGGCACCCGCTGACTTCAGCGTTTCAATCGACTGGCTCAGGCCGTCGAGCCCGTCCTTGGAAAACAGCACGCCCGGCTGCGATGAACCGAACCGCTTCGAGATGTCCGCGACGAACGCCTCTGCCTGGGGCGATTCTTCCACGATCACAAGGCCCGGGTTGGTGCAGAACTGACCGGTGCCCATGAGGCAGCTGCCCGTGAACTCCTCGGCGATCGCGGCGCCGCGCTCCTCGAGGGCTTTGGGCAGTACGACGATCGGGTTCACCGAGCCGAGCTCGAGATAAATGGGCTTGCCGACGGTGTCCGCGTGTGCCTTGAGCGCGAGGCCGCCGCGCCGCGAGCCCGTGAAGGCGATGGCCGCGAGGCGCGGGTCCTTCACGAGGCGCTCGCCGTCCGCGAAGTCGAGGTTGTAGAGGAGCTGGACCGTGGCGGCGGGCAGGCCGGCTTCTTCCACGGCCTTCTGGGCCTCTTCCGCGAGCAGCTGGGTCGTGCCCGGGTGCAGCGGGTGGCCTTTGGCGATCACCGGGTTACCAGCAGCGATGGCGGCGGCGAAGTCGCCACCCGAGATGCTGCCGAAGGCCAGCGGGAAGTTGTTCGGCCCGAAGACGGCGACGGGGCCGATGGGGCCGAAGCGCGTGCGGATGTTCGCGGCGGTGTCGATGATCGGCTGGGTCCAGTTTTGGTTGCGCGCGGCTTCAGCGGCCAAGCGGAGCTGACCCGTGGTGCGCGGAAGTTCGCCCGAGGCAAGCCGCGGCTCGACGGCGAGGGCGGTTTCCTTGGAGGCGAGCTCGGTGATCTCAGCGGAGCGTGCCTCGATCCGCGCGGCGTAGCCCTCCAGGAACGCGGCGATTTTGCCTGAGTCCATGGATCGCAGCTCGGCCGCTGCGCCCTGGGCGGCGTCAAGGGCCGCGTCGCAGTCGGACCAGCGGCTGGTCGGGTATTCGCCGGGCAGGGTCTCGCCGGTGCGGGGGTCGTGGGCGCTGAAGGAGCCGCTGGCGTCAGCGGGGCGCCAGGTTCCGGCGATCAGGACGTTGGACTGGGACATGGTGTGGGCGCGGGACGCGGGTCTGGGGTCAGGGTCGGGTGCGGCAAAGTTGTCTTTGTCGACAAAGTACAAAAATGTCCCTGGTCGCGCCGGGGAAAATTCAGCGATACTCAGGCGCGTGGAACCAGAAATCATTGAAGTCATCGACTCGCACACGGGGGGAGAGCCCACGCGCGTCATTGTCGCAGGCGGCCCGGAGCTCGGCTCAGGCCCGCTCGCTGAGCGGCTGGCGCGCTTCCGCGACAGGTTCGATCACCTGCGAACGCGCGTGATGAACGAGCCGCGCGGGTCGGAGGCTTGGGTGGGGGCGCTCCTGTGCGAGCCCCACGATTCGTCCTGTGACTTCGGCGTGATCTTCTTCAACAACGTCGGCTACCTCGGCATGTGCGGTCACGGAACGATCGGCCTGATCGAGACGCTCCGTCACCAGGGGAGGATTGAGGCCGGTGCGCACAGGATCGATTCGCCGGTGGGACCCGTGACGGCGATGCTGCACGCGGACCGCACGGTCAGCGTGTTCAACGTGCGGAGCTACCGGCACGCTGCTGACGTCCAGATCGAGGTGCCCGGCGTGGGTGCGGTGACCGGCGACATTGCCTGGGGCGGTAACTGGTTCTTCCTGGTAAGGGGCGCGCCACCGTGCCCGCTGGAGATAGGGAACGAACCAGACCTCAAGGCCGCAGCGATCGCGATTCGCAGTGCGCTGGTGGACCAGGGCATGACGGGCAAGGACGACGGCTACATCGACCACATTGAGTTTTTCGGCCCGCCCGCCGATCCAGCGAACCACAGCCGCAACTACGTGCTCTGCCCCGGCGGTGCCTACGATCGCTCGCCGTGCGGAACGGGAACGAGCGCCAAGCTCAGCTGTCTGGCGGCTGACGGCAAGTTAGGGCCTGGTGAGCTTTGGCTGCAGGAGAGTCTGATTGGAAGCGTCTTCCAGGCTAGCTATGCGCCAGCGCCGGAGAATACGGGTGGGGGGATCCTGCCGGAGATCCGGGGAGCCGCCAGCATCAGCGCCGTGTCCCAGCTTGTCTTCGATCCCCGCGATCCCTTTCCGAACGGAATCCCCACATGATCCAGACTTCGAATTCCAAGTCTGCGCGCGGAGCCGCTTCGTCTGGCGATCACGTGGCCGTGATCGGTGGCGGCGTGATCGGCGGCATGAGCGCGTGGTACCTGGCCCAGGCCGGCTATCGGGTGACGGTCATCGATCGCGACGAATTCGGCGCGGCGTGCAGCCACGGCAACTGCGGCTACATCTGCCCGAGTCATATCCTCCCGCTGTGTCAGCCGGGTGCGATCACGAAGACGATGCGCGCGATGATGAAGCGCAACTCGCCTTTCGCGGTCAAGCCGCGCTTCTCCAAGGCGTGGGTCTCGTGGTTCTGGAACTTTGCGCGCAGCTGCAACGAGAAGGACATGATGGAAACGGCGCGCGGAACCCACGCGCTGCTGCAGTCGTCGCTGTCGTTGTACCGCGAGCTCGTGAACGATCACGGGATCGAGTGCGAATGGCAGGAACGCGGACTCCTCTTTGTGCATTCGGAGGCGCGTGACTTCGAAGCCTACGCCGCCACGGATCGCATGCTGCGCGAGGAGTTCGGCGTGGGGGCTACGGCCTATGAAGAGGGCGCAGCGCTTGAGCTGGAGCCTGCCCTCAAGGCGGGCATCGCGGGCGCATGGCACTACGAAGGCGACTGCCACCTGCGGCCGGACAAGCTGCTCCATGAGCTGCGGAAGCGCCTGGAGAGCATGGGCGTAGAATTCCTGGAGTCGACGACGGTCGAGGGCTTCGAGAAGGGCGGCGCCAGCGGTGGCGCCACGCGCGTAGTGGCGCGGGACGCAAACGGGGCTCCCGTCCATGTGGCTGCGGATCATTTCGTCGTGGCAACGGGCGCGATGACGCCGTTCCTGAACAAGCATCTTGGCGTGCGAATTCCGATCGAGCCGGGTAAGGGCTACTCGATCACGATGTCGAAGCCGGGCAGGATGCCGAAGCACCCGCTGATCTTCGAGGACAGCCACGTGGCGGTGACGCCGATGGACACGGGCTACCGCATCGGGTCGACGATGGAATTCGTCGGCTACAACACGACGATCAACAAGAAGCGCTTGGGCCTTCTGACGGCGGCGGCGGAGAAGTACCTGCATGACCCCTTCGGAGCCGAGGTGAAGGAAGAGTGGTTCGGCTGGCGCCCGATGACCTGGGACGGCCGCCCGATCATCGATCGGAGCCCGGCGCACCGCAACGTATGGATCGCGGCGGGCCACAGCATGCTGGGCTTGAGCCTGGCGACAGGAACGGGCCGGCTCGTGTCAGAGATGATCGGCGGGGGAGAGACTCACGTGGATCCGGCGCCGTTCCGAGTGTCGCGTTTCGTCGGCACAGTTCCCGCAGTACCGTTCCGGAACTAAAGCTGCGGGAATGAAATGGAAACATCCAGAGTGCATCCGCTCCGCGGATGCATCTGGATGTTTCCATTTCATTCCCGCAGCTTTAGTTCCGGAACGGTACTGCGGGAACTGTGCCGACGAAACGCGACACTCGGAACGCGAGAACCGCTACCACCCGTCCAACGCCATCGTCGTCCGCCGCCGGGCCTTTCCCGCGATCAGTTCGTTGCGCGTGCCGATCCTGACGTCGTAGCGCCCAACGGGTCCTTTGAAACGGAACTCTCCTCGGCGATCGACCTCGATGAACCGGGACCGCTGGCCCGATGCCGCCATGCCTAGCTCCAGCGCCCTATCACTGCCTGGCCGATGCAGGGTCAGGCAGAGACCGTCCTTGCCCTCACCCGGCTGCGGTCTACGTCGCCGAAGTCCATCTCGAGGTTCACGCTGGTGGAGCTTCGCCGGTCGAGTGTGATCTCCAGCGGGCCCTGGTGATCAGCCACGAGGACGACGCTGACGGACGCAAACCCGGGGTGCTTGACGAGCAGCCGATAGCGCACACCAGGATTCACCGCCATGCTGAACGTCCCATCCGACTTGACCCGCGAGATCGTCTGCTCCAGCGCGAACTCGCTTGATTCCTGTCCTTGCGCAAGCGGGGCCACCGTCGTCGCAAAAATCCTTGTCTGACCTGCGCTCGCGTCAGGAACAAGAATCCGTCCCTTGACCGTGGCCGCCTCGGCCAGAACGATCCGCAGCGGCTCGCCGCTCTTGATCTTGGTCGGCGTTAGCACCTGGCGCGTCACGGAGCCATCCGCCGGGGCCGCCAGGAGCATGTAGGGTTTCACCTCGCCCGTCGCGAGCCAGCGAAGCTGGAAATGGCCCTCGCTGTGAGTCTGTGTCCTGCCGATCAAGGCACGGCCGCCAAGCTCGGTCCGCCAATGGGCGAGGAGTCTGATCCGGCTGTTGGGGACGGCTGCGCCATGCGCGTCGACCAGTTCGCCCTTGATAGTCCAATGGGTGGAACGGGTCAGCTGAACACCGAGCGTTCCTGACTCAGGAATAACGATGGGAACGGCGCCCGCCGGGAGCTTCTCGTCGTCGTTCTCTGGCTCAAGGAGCAGCTCTCCTCCCAACATGTGCGTGTAGACGCGCTCGAAGCCGGTTCTCACCAGGAGTCGCTGTCCGATAGGCAGGCCTTCGATCACGGCGACGTGATCCGGACCGGCCTCGATCTCAAACGCCATCGCGTGAAGAATGCTCGACCGCCGCAGCGACTCGGACGCGCTGACGGTGGCGACGGCGAACCCAGGCGCGTTCTCCGAGTCACCCAGGCTGACGTTCAGCGTGCCAGCGCGGGCCATGACGACCTCAGGGTCCGTCGCGTTGGCTTCTCGAAGCTCTGACAGGGACTCACTGCTGCACATAACCCAGCCATTGAGCTCGGCGAGGATGGAGCCCTTGCTCCCAAGCGCCGGGATCGCGAAGTACCCGTCTTTTTGCGAGAGCGCGGGACCCGCCGCTGCACCGCCGGCGCGCTCGCCCGAAACCTTGACACCTTTGATGGGGCGACCGCTGAGGTCCACGACGTGTCCGGCAAACGTGCCGTGGGGGAGGCGCAGCAGCTCCAGCGGCCCTGGGAGCGCGAGCCACTCTTCCGGGGTTCCGGACCAGCGGGCGACGGAGTAGACGTCATCCTCTGCCACTTCGATGAGGATCGACTCGGCGACTGAATCTGGGCCTCTATCCTCGGGCCAGTCGTAGCTGCCATCGGCGCCGCAGGTGGCAGCTACGATGTCCCGTCGGGAGCCGCTACCTGCCGACGTTTCATCGGCGCTAGCGCGACCCTGGCGCTGCCTTCTTGGGGCGTCCCGCCTGAGACCTGGGCGAGCTTTGTCGATGGGCTTGAGCCTGCGGTCTTGCTCGACACGCCGGCTGCGGCGAGGGCCTTGGGCCCAAGGGCGAAAGGCGCCGTTCTCTCGCCATCCGCGGGGTCCGCGCTGGGGAAGGAGAGCACGGTCCCGACGCACGCGACCGCGATCACGCCGCACGCAGCGATCCACTGAGTTGCAGTCCAGCTCGCGCCAGCGGCCGTACCTACCTTGGCGACGGCTGCTGCAGCCCGCGGTGGAATTGCCAGCGCAGTCACGGCGGAGAGCCACGCGTCACGCCCACCCGACGGCTCCCGGTCGAGCTGTTGCCTCAGATCCTCAAGGCCGCGTCGGCGGAGCTCATGACGGCTTCGGGGCGCGCCGAAGCTGCCTCCCGGGCGGAGCGGCGCGCGCGGCTCCGGCGGAAATTAGAGGCACCACGCCGCAGCACCGTGCTGAGCCAGCGGCGCGTTTCCGTGGGATCGGTCGGGGACGTCCCACGCCGCGCGGACTGAAGACGTGCCGTCCACGCCTCTTGCTGGAGGTCTTCGGCGATGCCTGGGTCGCCCACGAGCGACCGGGAGAGGTCGCGCAGGAAGGACCCGTGCAGCTCGAGCTCGGCAGGAAGGTTCGGGGAAGCGCTCATGGGACACCTGAGTCAAGGATGGGGCGAGTGGGCGAGTTCAGCCACCCATCACCGCGGATCCCACCGGGAGCGACGCCGTTCGCGAGAATTTAGTTCGAGATCGAACTGATCCGGCCCAGGTTCTTGGTGAGGCCGATCAGGGCCTGCCAGTCGGTCGCCTCGTCGCTTAGCCCCAGAACCACTCCCGCATCGAACACTAGGCTGGGCTGCGGGGCGTAGGTCACGCCGATCGTCGTGAAGACGTTCTCGGTGTCGGTGGACGGAACTAGAATCGCGGCCGCCTCAGCGAACGCTCCGAACCGATCCGACAGCGGGGTTCCCACCGCTAACGCCAGGTTGTGGATCACATCGGCCGGGCCGTCTGGATCCCCGAGCGCCCCGATGGAGTAGTAGGCGACCCCTGAGAAACGGTCGAAGGATTGCGCTGCGATCGCTGCGATGGCCGCGTCCACTTCACCGCTGCCGAGGCCCGGGTCATCGGCGGTCGGGATCTTGACGAGCGCCTGTACGGCCAGCGCCGCCTGGTCGTCGGTGGCCTCGCGGAAGCGATGGCGCAGCGCGAACACGACGTCGCCGGGCCCGCGCTCCTCGCTGGCGCCGAGGTCGACGCGGCGATACGGGGAGATGCCGGCGGACACCTCGGTCGCCGGCCCGGTGCCGTACTTCAGAGTGAAGGGGCTGTCGAAGCTAACGGTGGAATCGCGAACGACGCCGGCTTCCACCTCGAACAGTCCGTCGGGGGTGGTCGAGGTGTCCGAAGAGAGCGTGGGCCGCTGGGGCGTAGCGGGCGCGTGGCTATCGGGAACGGTGGCGCACGACGCCAAGGCGGCGACGGCGCCGGCTAGCGCGGTACGGAGGGAGGGTGTCGCCATGGTGTTGCGTAGGGTGCCGTTTTCGAATATCCCGCAGTACCGTACCGGAACTAAAGCTGCGGGAATGAAATGGAAACGTCCAGAGTGCAT
>JBLIHL010000177.1:0-10142 GCA_047635895.1 Paracoccaceae bacterium
CCGCTTCGTTGTGCTCCTTGCCGGTGCGGATGGCGTCGAAGAGAACGTCGTGCTCGCGCTGGTAGTGCGCGGAATCATCGCCCTCGAAGCGCCACTTCGTACCGTCGTAGTTCTCGATGCTGCCCCGGCCGAAGTTGACCGTGCCTTCGGAGCCCGCGCCGAATTCGTTCACGGTTGCCTTGGTGCCTGGGTGGTGGCGACACTGGCTGATCATCTTGGCGCCGTTCGCGTAGGTGTACTCCACCGCGTGGTGGTCGTAGATCTCGCCGTGCTCGGAGCCGGTGCGCACAAGGCGGCCGCCCATGCCCTGGGCCTTGACGGGCACGCCGCCCATCATCCAGTTGCCGACGTCCAGGTTGTGGATGTGCTGCTCGACGATATGGTCGCCGCAGAGCCAGTTGAAGTAGTACCAGTTGCGCATCTGGAAAGTCATCTCGGACTGCCCCGCCTTCCGCGGGCGAACCCAGACGCCACTGCTGTTCCAGTAGACGCGCGCCATGACTGGGCGACCGATGGCACCGTCCTCGATGGCCGCGATCGTCTGCTGGTACTTGAAGCTGTGGTGGCGTTGGAGCCCGACGCCGACGCACAGCTTCTTGTCCTTGGCGACCTGCGCTGCCGCGAGGACCTTGCGGATACCCGGACCGTCCACGGCGACCGGCTTCTCCATGAAAACGTGCCTGCCCTTTTCCACTGCGTAGGCGAAGTGCGCGGGGCGGAATCCCGGCGGGGTGGCCATGATGACCACGTCGACGTCTTCGTCGATGGCCTTCTTGAAGGCGTCGAAGCCAACGTGTCGTCGCTCGGCCGGAACGTCCACGCCGTCCGGATGGCTCTTGGCGATGGTCTCCATGGAGCCCATCATCCGATCCTCGAAGGCGTCGGCCATCGTGACGATGCGCGCTTTGCCGGCTGCGTTGAGCGCCTGAACCGCTGCGCCTGTTCCACGGCCACCGCAGCCGATGAGAGCGATACGGAGCTCTGCATCACCCGCCGGTCCAGCCTGATGGGCCATGGCCGAAGGGATCATGCTCGCTGCCGCAGCGGCGCCTGCTCCGCGGAGAAGAGTACGTCGTGGAAGGATGAAGTCCGACGTGCCGGGGCCGGCGTTACCAGGAGACTGAGGCTGGGTCATGGGATTCTCGAGAGCGTGGAGAGGGGAGAGGTGAAAGGGGGAAACGGCTTGGTCGTTGGCCAGTGCTATCGCTTACCGGTCCGCTGGCGGTTCTGGATGACCTCGATCTCCTCGAGGTTCGCGTCGTGGTACTTAGGCCACTCGGAGAATGGCGGCGGATTCAGGGGGCGCACAAGGCGGATACCGAGCCACTGAGCGTCAGTGTGGTACCAGATGCTCTTCGGAAGCTGCGGGTCCTGGGACTTCCAGTTCCGGCTCGAACCGCGGCGGGCCGCGGAGCGAAGGCGATCGGGGTCATCGTCCCAGTGTCCGCCGCGCGCGACGCGCGGGTAGAGCTTGGTGGGCCAGTTTAGCGGGTCTAGCACCGGCTCGGTCGGCACCTTGCCGTCGACGAGGAGGTGCTTGTAACCGTCATCCGTAAAGGCGTCGAGGCACCATTCGCAGACGTTGCCGTGCATGTCAAAGAGACCGAAGGCGTTGCTCTTGAGCTTGCCTGGGGGCTGGTACTGGCCGTCGCAGTTGTCGAACCACCAGCCGTGGTCGTTGACCTCGTCAGTAGGAAACGAGAACGGTGTCGTCGTGTCGGCGCGGCAGGCGTATTCCCACTCCGCCTCGGTGGGGAGACGATAGAAGCGGCCCGTCTTCATCGAGAGCCACTTGGTGTACTGCTTGGCCGCAAACTGCGTCATGGAGATCGCGGGATAGCCGTCGGTCCCCATGTCGAAGTCCATTGGGACATACGGCGGAGTGGGACGGCTGACCGCATCGGCCCACGCGTCCTGCGCCTCGGGCTCCGCGTTGCGCTGGGCACGTCTGCGCTTGTCGAGGCTGTCCATGAAGAGGCTGTACTCGTTCCAGCGAACCTCTTGCTGGCTCATCCAGAAGGGCGACACCTGGACGGGAATCTGGGGGCCCTCCCAGTCCTTGCGGTCAGCCTCGTCTGCAGGACTGCCCATGAGGAACGTCCCGCCGGGAATCGGGAGCATCTGGAACGTGGCCTCCGTGCCCGTGATGATCTCCGCGTAGGGCTTGAGCTCGAGAACGGCCTCGGAGTTTTCGACCTTGGTGGGGGGAGGAGGCGTGGTCGGGGCCGTCGGATAGACCGATGACTCCTTTACGTCCGCTTTCTTCTCCTGCGCGATGGCGAGAAGGGGAAGGGAGATGGCTGCCACGAGGCAGGCGCACAAAGCAAAGACACGGGAAGCGGCGGAACGGGCGTTCGCGGGGCCGGGATCGGTGAGGCTCATGGAGTTCTGGCTACGAAGTCGGCGGATGGATGCCTGGTACGTAGTGTAGGGCTATGGGACCGTCTTGCCACGCTTCTGCCGGGATCGCTCCCCGCGCGCCTCATAGGGGAGTCCCGCCGTGGGCCCGGGTTTGCTTCGTGTTAGCTGTTCTCTCGTGCGGGCTGTCCTGCCGCGGGGCAGAACGGGTACCCGCGCCGCAGGCCACGGATTCGGGCCCTGGACTCGTTCGGGTGGAGCGGGAGCGGCCCGCGATGGGGACTCTCTTTTACATCGTGCTGTTTGCGGAATCGGAGGAGTTGGGCGATCACGCCGCCAACGCCGCGTTTCAGCGCATCGCGGAGATCGAGGCGGTGGCGACTGACTACGACGCCGCGAGCGAGGCGAGGCGGCTGGTGCTGACCGTCGGTGAGTGGGCGCCGGTGAGCGACGATCTTGGCGTGGTCATACGTGCCGCAGACGCGGCCTGGCGCGCGAGTGGCGGTGCGTTCGATGCGACGGTGGGGCCGGTTTCCAGACTCTGGAGGCGCGCGCTGCGCCGCGGTGAATGGCCCAATGAGGAGCGGTGGACGCAGGCGCTCACTGCGGTGGGCTGGATGGAGCGGATGCAGCTCCGTGAGGTCGCAGACGGTCTGGAGGTCCGGCTCGATGCCCAAGGCATGCGCCTGGACTTCGGTGGTGTAGCTAAGGGCGTGGCCGTGGACGAGGCGTGCTTGGAACTCGCACGCCACGGCATTCAGCACGCCCTGATCGACGGTGGCGGCGACCTGGCCGCCATGGGGCCACCGCCTGGCGAGCCGGGCTGGAAGATTGCGGTTCGGCCGTTTGGCGATGACCCTCGGGGCCCAACGCTGCGTTTCTTGCTGAGCCGTGGCGCGATTGCGACGTCTGGCGATGCCTATCAGGCAGGATGGCTTGCGGGGACGGCTCCAACGGCCCTCCAGCCCTCTGCAGCGGCAAACACGTCGCGCTTCGGGCACATCCTGGACCCGAGAACCTGGCAGCCTCTGCCGGGGCCGCGCGCCGCCGTCATGACGGCAGGAAGCGCGGCCAAAGCGGACGCACTTGCCACGGCGCTGACCGTCCTGGGTGCTTCATGGCCCGGCGCCGAGCTTTACGAAGGCTTTTCGGAGGAGGACGCCCGGGCACTTCGATCCGGGATCTTCTTTCCGTCTCTCGAAACGGAGGCTTGCGTCGGACGTAGCTTCCCGCACGATGGTATGAGTCTCTTGAAGCCCCATCCCGCATCATCAGAAGAATGACCAACGACAACGCGAGCCCAGAAGTCCCTTCCCCGTCCGCTGCCAACACATCGGGCGCCCCCGCGGGCCAGTCCCGCCGAGACGTACTGCGCGCAGCCAGTGCCGCCACGGCCCTGGCGGCGACGTCCAGCTTGGCGAGCGCAGGCGGGCAAGAGAGCGACGCCACCAAGATCCTGAAGGTTGGCCTGATCGGCTGCGGCGGTCGCGGTAGCGGCGCGGCGACGAACGCACTCCGTGCCGACCCGAACGTCAAGCTCATCGCGATGGGCGATGTCTTCGAGGATCAGCTGGAGAAGGCGCTCACCAACCTTAAGAACGTCGAGGACATCAAGGACCAGATCGACGTCCCACCTGAGAACCGCATCATTGGTTTCGACTGCCACGAGAAGATTACCGACATGTGCGATGTCGTGCTCTTCGCTTCAACGCCGCACTTCCGTCCGGCCCAGGTGGAGTACGCAGTCAAGGCTGGCAAGCACATGTTCGTTGAGAAGCCCGTGGCGGTGGACGCCCCTGGCCTGCGCCGTATCTGGCAGGCGTGCAACGACGCCAAGGACATGGGCATCGCCGTGGTGACGGGCCTTTGCTACCGCTACGAGAACAAGAAGCGCGCCACGATCCAGAAGATCCGTGAGGGTGCGATCGGTGAGATCAAGGCGCTTGAGTGCTCCTACGATACGGGTGCGCTCTGGTACCGCGAGCCGGGTCCCGACTGGACGGAAATGGAGCACCAGGTTCGCAACTGGCTCTACTACTCGTGGTGCTCCGGCGACCACGTGGCCGAGCAGGCCATCCACAACCTGGACAAGATGATCTGGGCCATGGATGACAAGCCGCCCATTTCGGTCAAGGCACAGGGCGGACGCATCGTCCGGACGGATCCAAAGTTCGGCAACGTGTTCGACCACTTCAGCGCCGTCTTCGACTTTGACAACAACGTGAAGGCCTTCTTCTCGTGCCGTCAGTGGGCTGGAGCCGTTCGCGACGTGTCCGACCACATCTACGGTACCAAGGGCACCGCGCACCTGATGACCCACAAGATCGAAGGTGAGAACCCGTGGCGCTGGCGCACGCCGGAGGGCATGAACGACAACATGTACCAGAACGAGCATGATCAGATGTTCGCTTCCATCCGGGCCGGTAAGCCGATCCACAACGGCGACATCATGTGCCGTGCGACGCTGCTCGCATTGATGGTTCGTATGTCTGCCTACTCGGGCCAAGAGATCAGCTGGAACCAGGCTTTGGAGTCCAAGGAAGATCTCACGCCGGCCAAGTACGAGTGGGGCCCCAACGCGGTCACGCCCGTTGCCCAGCCGGGCATCACGCCGTTCGTCTGAATCCTGGACGAACAGACAGACCCATCTCTACCAAAGGCCTTCCTTGCGCGACGACTCAGTGAAAACAGAGCCGCTCATGACGGAGCGCCGCGTCCAAACGATCTGCCTGCTGCTACTGGCGGCGATCGCAACGGGCGCGGCGCTCCAAGCATTGAGCGAAGTGATGATTCCGTTCGCACTGGCGGTGTTCTTCTCGATCGCCTTGGCGCCGGTGGTGGACTTCCTGGGTCAGAAGACGCGGCTGTCCAGGCCGGTGTCGGTGGGAGTCACGATGCTGCTCGGCGCGCTCATGCTGGCCGTGCTTGGCGGCGTGGTGGAGAGGTCGCTTGTGGAGGTTGACAGCACCAAGATCTGGGACTCGGAGACCAACGAGCTTCGGTTGCCGGAGCTCCCGAGCTGGGTGCCGTTGCAGGGGGACGCGTCAGAGCGTCTCAAAGCAGGTGCCACCGCATTGATTCCAAAGTTCGTGGGCGTGCTCGGGAGCTTTCTCTCCCAGGGCGTCACCGTGCTCATCTTCATGATGTTCCTGCTCGTAGAGCAGGGGCGGTCCCGCGGTCCCGCCATCAAGTCCTCCGTCGGGGGGACCGTTGAATCACGGGTCAAGAAGTACATTTCGGTGAAGGTGCTCACGTCCGCGGTGACAGGCACCTTGGTCGGTCTGGCGCTCTGGGCGATAGGGACCCCTGCGGCGGTGCTATTCGGACTGCTGACGTTCCTCTTGAACTTCATCCCGACGATCGGCTCGGTGATCGCGGTGCTGCTTCCGATTCCGGTGCTCCTATCGAACGACGCCAGCGTCGTGACGATGGTCCTTGCCCTGGGAATCCCCGGTGCCATTCAGTTCGTCGCGGGTCAGATCTGGGAAAACAAGCTCTTGGGCGACGCGTTCGACCTGAGGGCGTCGGTGGTACTCCTGGCGCTTGTCTTCTGGGGCAAGATCTGGGGCATCGTCGGGATGCTTCTCGCGACGCCGATCATGGCCGTCCTCAAGACGCTGATGGAGGGTTGGGACGTCACGAACGGTCTGGCCAAGATGATGGGCCAGGCAGGGCCTCCCCTCGAGGTCTGCGCAGCGGTGGTCCGGTCAAAGGGCGGGACCTTCCTGATCGCCAAGCGCACCCGGCCCGCCGACGTGGCCGGGCTGTGGGAGTTTCCAGGCGGCAAGCTTGAAGAGGGCGAGTCGCCCGCGGAGTGCCTGGTTCGCGAGTTCCAGGAAGAGCTCGGCTATGGGATCGTGGTCGGTGAGCGGGTAGGTGCGTCCACCCGTGACAAGGGAGAGATTCCCCTGCGACTCACGGCGTACATGGCGGCCCCCTCTGAGGCGTCCGCCGCTCCCGCCCCGAGGGACGGGACCCATGACGCGGTGCGGTGGGTAACGCGCGAGGAGCTCGTGGCCATGGCAAAGCGTGGCGAATTGGCACCCCTGGACGTGCCTCTCGTGGCGCTGATTCCGGCGGCGTGACGCCTGGCGGATTCTCACTAGAGAAGGGCGTCCTGGATCACCGAAACCGCGTGGCGCGGGGCTCCCATTCGGCATAGTCTTCGGCCATGTTGACTTTTGAAGAAGCGAGCCAAGCTCTGGCGGGGCTCGATGTCGGTGCGCGCGCGAATCGCCTGGAGCGTATCGGGCTCGGTGCGGCGCGCGGCCGTGTGCTCGCCGAGGACATCGCCATCGATCGGGATCAGCCTGGATTCGATCGTGCCACCATGGACGGGTTTGCCGTCTGTCCCCACGGCGACGCGCGGGTCTTTCAGATCCGCGGAGTCGTTATCGCGGGGACCTCGTTCAAAGGAACGCTCGCCCCCGGGGAGGCCGTCAGAATCATGACGGGCGCACCCGCGCCGAGCGGCACCTCCGTGGTGCCCATCGAGCGGACCTCCTTCGAGGAGGGCCAGAGCGAGGTCGAGATCGATCATGTGCCCGAGCCCCGTCGCAACATTGCGTGGCGCGGCGAGGACGCCCACGAGGGCGACGTGCTGGTGGCCCGCGGCACCCGCCTGGCGCCCGCGCATCTCTCGGTCGCAGCGATGGCCGGCGCGGTGGAAGCCGTGGTGTTTCGGCGGCCAGTCGTCTCGGTAGTGACGACCGGAGACGAGGTCGGGTCCACAGGCGCCGCAGGGATTCGCGACAGCAACGGCCCGCTGCTTGACGGTCTTCTGGACGCGCTCGGCGTGGACGTCGTACGCCGTCACGCGCGGGACGACGAAGGGGAGCTGGCCGGCGCACTCGAAGATGCGGCGTCGTCGGCGGATGTGGTGGTCACCACCGGTGGCGTCAGCATGGGCACCCGCGACCTCGTCCCGTCGATGCTCGACCAGCTCGGATTCGAGCAGGTGTTCCACAAGGTCCAGGTTCAGCCGGGCAAGCCCGTTCTCGTGGCTTCCCGCGGAGACGGCGCGTTGTTCATCGGCCTTCCGGGTAACCCGGTCAGCGTCTTGGCCACTGCGCATCTGTTCCTTCTTCCCGCGCTCGGTCACTACCTCGGAGGTTGGGCGCCGCGCTGGATCCAGGTGCCGATGGCCGCGGACTATGAGCACAAGGGGCGCCGGCATCTCTTTCTTCCGGCCACGCTCGGCGACGCCGGGCTCTGCCCGGTGGATTGGAACGGCAGCGGTGATCTGATCGCAGCGGCCGCCGCGGATGGCCTGGTGGAACTTCCTGTCGGCGCCACCTTCCAAGCGGGGCAGCGAGCCCGCTTCCTGCCCTACATCGGACACTCCATTGGCGAGCGCTCCGCACTTCCACCCCGTCAGCGCTAGTACCTGTAACCCCATGACTACGACAGCTAGGATCGGCATCGTGACCGTCTCCGACCGTGCAAGCCGCGGTGAATACGAAGACCTCGGAGGCCCCGCGATTCACGCGACCATGGAGGAGTACCTGACCAGTCCCTGGGAGGCGGTACCCCGCGTCATTCCGGATGACCAGGCGACCATCGAGGCCACGCTGAAGGAACTCATCGATGACGAGGGCTGTGACCTTGTCGTGACGACCGGTGGCACCGGACCCGCCCTGCGCGACGTGACGCCCGAGGCTACCGAAGCAGTGGTGGAGAAGCCCATGCCCGGCTTCGGTGAGCTGATGCGCCAGGTCAGCCTTCAGTACGTTCCCACGGCGATCCTCTCCCGGCAGACCGCCGGGATCCGGGGGAAGGCCCTCATTGTCAACCTGCCCGGCAAGCCGAGCGCGATCCGCCAATGCTTGGACGCCGTGTTTCCGGCGATCCCCTACTGCCTGGACCTGACCGGTGCGGCCCGGCTCGAGAGCGATCCGGACGTGATCAGCGTGTTTCGGCCCAAGAAAAAGTAGCCCCTGAACCTGCGCTGGCTGACACCGTTGTCAGGAAGGAGATCGCTTTGAGCCCCAGCGGTATCCGTATGAGTCTGGCTTGAGAACAGACCAGCAGAGTGCCGCTCAGAGTCACCCCGCGGTGCCCATCGCGCCTAGACTTGCCGGCTACAAGGCGCTCAAATGAGTTAGCCATCACCCCCGCTACAACGATGAAAACGACACTCTTCCTCTCCCTCGCTCTCGCCCTTCCGATGATTTCCTCCTGTGGTGAGGCCGTCGACGCCGCTTCGGGCGCTGGCGACGCCGCCGCTGCCGCCGCCAAGGGCGCTGCCGACAAGGCTGGCGACGTGGCTGGCGACATGATGTCCGGTCTCAAGGACTTCGACATCAGCGGGCTCTCCATGGACGCCGTCAAGGCGAAGGCCGCTGAGGTCACGTCCTCGATGACCGAGAAGCTCAGCAGCATCAAGGACGTTGCTACCGCCGAGAACTTCAAGAAGACCTTCGATGGCTCGATCGAGAAGCTCGGCGAAATGAAGAAGATGCTCGGTGCGAATCTCCCCGGCACCGACGCTCTCATGGACGCCATCAACAAGGTGAAGACGAGCTTCGGCGCCGACACCAAGGTCATGGAAGTCCTGAAGCCGCTCATGGACAAGATGAGCGGTCTCTTCAGCTGATCTTCGGTCTTGGTCTTGCGGCCCGGCCCTTATCCTCAGCGGCATGAAGTCGCCGAAGATCAGGTTCCTGGGTGCTGCTGGCACCGTCACCGGCTCTCGTTTCCTCTTGGAGACGGGAGCCGCTCGTGTTTTGGTCGATTGCGGGCTCTTCCAGGGCCAGAAAGAGATCCGTCGCCGCAATTGGGACCCCTTCCTGGTGTCGCCACGCGAGATCGATGCGGTTGTCCTGACGCACGCGCACATCGACCACACGGGCTACCTGCCGGCGCTCTGCCGTGACGGCTTCGAGGGGGCGATTCACTGCACGCCCGCAACCGCCGACCTGACGGAGATGCTGATGGAAGACAGCGCCCGCATCCAGCAGGAAGACGCGCGCTACGCCAACCGCAAGGGGTTCAGCAAGCACAAGCCAGCGCGTCCGCTCTACACCGTTGAGGATGCGAAGGAGGCAGCCGAGCAGCTGCGGACCGCCAGCTACAACCGCTGGTTCCGCGTCGCGCCTGGGGTCGAGGTTCGCTACCGACATGCGGGCCACATCATCGGTTCGGCGATGGTGGAGGCGCGCGTCAGCGCCGACGGCGGCGATCCTATACGCGTGCTCTTCTCCGGAGACGTGGGCCGCTACGACGCGCCGCTGGTGCCCGATCCAACCGCCCCGGAGGACTGCGACGTGCTCGTCATCGAGTCGACCTACGGAGACAGGAGCCACCCCGAGGCGCGCATCGAAGAGCAGCTTGAGGACATCCTGCGCAAGGGCATCACGCGCGGCGCCACGATCATCTTCGCCGCTTTTGCGGTGGGCCGGTCCCAGCAGCTCATCTATCTGCTGGACCAGGTCATGGAGAAGATCAACATGACCGTGCCTATCCACCTGGACAGCCCCATGGCGGCTAACGCGACGAAGATCTACCGGCGCTACCCGGAGGAGAGCGGGCTCGAGAACATCGACATGCGATCAGGGAACAGTCCCGTCTTCGGCAAGAACGTCTACCTGCACCGAAGCGCCGATGAGTCCCGCCGCTTGAACAATCTCAAGGGTCCGCGCGTGATCATCGCGAGTAGCGGGATGATGACCGGTGGACGGGTGCTCCATCACCTGAAGCGCTGCCTGCCGGATGAGAACAACATCGTGGTCCTCGGCGGCTACCAGGCCCATGGCACGCGCGGCCGCAGGCTCCAGAACGGCGAG
>JBLIHL010000178.1:0-10095 GCA_047635895.1 Paracoccaceae bacterium
CCCGGTGAAGGCCCATGGCGCGCAGAATGCCGGCCGCCAGGTCCACGCGCTCTTCAACGGAGAGCGCTCGGCCGTCCACGGTGCAGGTCAGCCGCGGCTTGCGCGCGGCCATCGCCTCGGCGGAGAGGCTCGCGTCCTCCAGGGTCCTCGAGCGCTTCTTCTGAAAGCTGTCCTTCAGAAGCCCGAAGGCGTAGGGCACACCCAGCGCCTCCACGAAGAGGAAAGTCGACAGGGCACCCGTCTTCAGTCCCTTCCAATTCCGAGCGTTCCTCAGGCCGTCGACGCGCTCTGCGCCCATGCTGACACTGGCGCCTTCGTCAGTAATCCTGAGCTTGGGCGAAAGTAGGCCGGGCAGCTGCGGACGCGCCTCGCTGGCGCCGAGTGGGAGATACTCAGCGGGCATGCCGAAGAACCCTGCGAAGCCCATGGTCTGTACGGTGCTCGACTGCGCCTCAAGAGCTCGCCGGTAGACCTCCGAGCGGACGTCAATGCAGAACGCGGCCTGCACGGCGACGCCGGTGGGGGGCGCAGCGTGGAAGCCGTGCACAAGCCCCTGGCTCACCTGGTCCTGCCACGCCAGCTCCATCGCGTTCTGCACCAGCCAGGCCTCTTCCTGTCCGGTGGCCGAGATGCGATCGACGGCGTCCCACATGCCCATAGCGGCCTTCCAGTTCTGCCTGATCTTGTCTTCAGCCGTCGCGTGGAGGGTCCATTCCCAGGCCAGGAGGATGGCGAGGAGTTCCACGATCGCATCATCGGTTCCGCCCTCTAGCTCGGCGGTGAAGCGTTGGTACGCACACCACGCAGCCCAGCCCCCCAGATCGAGAAGCAGGCTGGCGAGATAGAGCTCTGTGTCCTTCTGGGGAACCTCGAGCTCCTCGAGCGTGCGAGCAATGACGTCGCGGGCATTCGTGGGGAGCGTACGGACAGTGTCCGCGTAGTTCGACATACCCATGAGCATCGCAGGGCCGCGATCGAGTAGCGCGTTCCTGTGCCAGCTCGCGAAGAGCCCTCCCGTTCGGTCGGGGCGTAACGAGGCCTGACCGTCATCGAAGAACGAGGCGCAGAACTGACTGATGTTCGTGGTGATGAACTGCCGCCAGGACGGCTTGTGGGTGAGGTCACGGTGGTTGTCAACGACATCTGCGATCCGCGCTCGACGAGGACGTACCACGTCATCGCTCTGGATCCAGGTCAAGAGCGCTCCTAGATCGAGGCTCGTTCCTGCGCCTCTCCTCGCGACTTCGAGGGCGCTCGAGAGGTGGTCCCGCTGGAGCCGCCCTTCTTGGCACTGCTGCCGATACCACGCCCGGGACATGACGAGCCTGGAGCCTGTCAAGGACTGGAGTTCAGCGGCGACGTCCTCGAGCGGTCGGTTGATCTGGCCCCAGAGCGGATTGACGGCGATGAAGCGGTCCAGGGGCCAGGTTGGTGCGATGCGACGGAGCGCGCCGTTGACCAAATCTTCTAGAGAAGGTGGCAGCGCAGCCAGCGGCGGCACGGGGGAAGTCGAGAGCGGAGCGTCGATGTCGGGTGTGGAGAGAGTCATGACGTGTTGGTGCAGCAGGGCTCAGGCGGCGGGGAGTGCGGGGGGCGTATCGTTCTGCTGGACCGTCGGCGGCCACACTCGGAACGTCATGCGGGTGAAGAGCTCGTCCAGGTAAAAACCCGCGAGGAGCGAGGGGTGAAGCCTCCGCGCGAGGCGACCCGTTGGCGCGGTTTTCAGGAAGGACTGGACGCCGAAGAGCGTCACGAAGCCGAGCCCGAAGATCGTCCATCCCAGGTCTGCACTCGCCGAGGTCGAGAACGTCTCCGCGCCGGCGCTCCAGGGGAAGGCGGTGTACGCAAGCACGTGCCACCCGAAGTACAGCGCGACGAGAGCGCCCAGGCGTGCCGCAGTGCTCGCCACCCGGAGCGCGCCGCCTTCCAGCGCGCCTGTCGCCGCGGGGACCAGCGCGAGGGCTGCGACCAGCGTCAGGATGGAGCTCCCATAGTCGAGCTGTGCGCCGTGTCCAGCGATCGCGTGAACGGCCAGGCTGATGCCGAACACGGCGGCGATCGAGGCTACGGTCACGATGGCGATCTGGCCCATCCTGATGGGTGCAGGCTTCTGAATAAGGGACTGTGCGCGCCAGGTCTCGACCGTGCTACCCGAGCTCAAGAACGCGTGGGCCTTGTAGCAGGAGTGTGCGACCAGGTGCAGCAAGGCAAGGTGCCACGCGCCGAGGCCACACTGCACGAGCATCAGTCCCATTTGCGCACAGGTGGACCAGGCCAGGCCGACCTTCACGCTGACTCGCGTGGTCATGACGAGCGCGGCGAGTGCCGCGGTGGTCGTACCCATGACGACGAGGAGCAGCTGGGCCAAGGGCGCCATGGCCATCACTTCGGCGAGCCGGATCATCAGGAGGCCGCCGATGTTGACGACGCCCGCGTGCAGCAGCGCGGAGACCGGAGTGGGAGCTTCCATGACCTGGGTCAACCAGCCGTGGAAGGGGAGCTGCGCCGACTTGAGGCAGGCGGCGATCACGAAGAGGAAGGTCGCGGCGTGAATTGAATGGGGGAGGGCTGCACCAGATGAGCGCAGCTCGGTCGCCCAGGTCTGGAGGTCACTGAGCCACAGGGATCCCGTCCCTGAGTGAAGAAGAAGGAGCCCCGTCCAGACGCAGGCGTCGGCGAGGCGGCTGACGATGAACTTCTTGTGGGCGGCCACCTGCGCGGCGGGCCTGGCGTGGAAGAACGTCAGGAGCTGGTGAAGGGCGAGGCTCGTCGCCGTCCATGCTGCGGCAAGGACTCCGAGGTGGTCGGTGCTGACGAGCACCGAGACAGCAGCGAGGGTGAGCATCAACCAGCGGCTGTAGCGCAGCTGGCCCGGGTCCCCGTGCAGGTAGGTGACCGAGTAGCGAACGATGACGAACGCGATCAGCGCTACGAGGGGGAGCATCGCTGCCGTGACGACATCGAGGCGTACGCCCAGGGCCGTCGTCTGCAGCGTGCCGTCGGAGCTGGCCAGGACACCCAGGGCGACGGCCGCTAGCGTCAGGACTGCGGTGAGTACGGTGGCGACCTTGGCGGCCGCGAAGGGGCGGTCCTCCCGCGCCATGGCCGCGGCGAAGACGAAGAGGAGCGGAACGGCGTAGGCTGCGCAGGCCAGCGTGGTGCCGGGCGGGAGAAGGTGGCTCATGGGGCATTATGTAGCTCCTGCGCTCGTTCGTGAAAAACATATAATAGAGCCCGAATCGTTCTCTATAATCGAACCATGCTGAGTGATCGCCTCAATTTCCACCACCTGCACTACTTCTGGGCCGTAGCACACGACGGAAACCTCACGCGGACGGCGAAGAGCCTCCTGGTGTCTCAGTCGGCCCTTTCGACACAGATTCGACAGCTGGAGCAGAAGCTAGGGGAAGAGCTCTTCGTGCGCGAAGGCCGACGCCTTGTGCTCACCGAGGCAGGCCGGCTTGTCCTCGGCTACGCCGACGGAATCTTTGCGGCGGGAGCAGAGCTCCTGTCCACTCTGGATCGCGGGCGTGAGCAGGGCGAGACCCTTCGGATCGGCACGGTGGCGACGCTGTCGCGCAACTTCCAGGAGTCGTTCATCGACCCGCTCCTCGGCTCCATGGACGTGCGTCTCGCCCTGCACTCAGGGAGCTTCGATGACCTGGTGGAGAGGCTGTCGCAGCATGCCATTGATCTCGTGCTCTCCAACCGCCCGTCGCCATCCAGCCCCGATTCGGGGCTACGCTGCAGGCGCGTCGCCACGCAGCCAGTCAGCCTTATTGGGCACGAACGACGCGAGTCCTTCCGCTTCCCAGATGATCTCGCCGACGCGTCGCTACTAGTTCCCGGCGCGGATAGCGACATACGCACGGAGTTCGACGCCCTCTGCGAGCAGCTCGGCGTCGCCCCGAGGATTCTCGCCGAGGTGGACGACATGGCGACGATGCGGCTGCTCGCCCGCGACACCAAGGCGATCGCGCTTTTGCCGTCGGTCGTGGTGCGTGACGAGCTCCGGCAGGGAGTGCTGCACGAATACTGCGTAGTCCCGGCGCTTGTCGAGAACTTCTACGCCATCACCATCGAGCGTCACTACCCGCACCCGCTCCTACGTTCGCTGCTCTCCCGTAGCGAATCCGAGATTCTCGGCCCGATATAGCGCAGCTGGGCCCGTTGATTCAGGGACGCTTGAAGGGCTGAAACCGGTGCCTGGTGCTCGGCAGGGGTGGTTCTCCCCCGGCGTTCTCGCGGAGCGAACGGTTCGATATGGCCTTTGCATTGGAGATCTTGAGGGCTCTGCCCGACTCTCTTAGCGCCGGGACTTATCCGGCCAAGCGGCGCGCTCCTGGGGGCCGCACCGAGCGCTCGCTGTTTCACCTTGCTCCCCGACCGAGTTTCACCATGAGTCATGCATCTGACGGCGATTCAAGCCACGTCCTGATCGACGGAATCTTCGACGCACCGAACGCTCTCGAGATCCTGCTCACCATGCTCAATGCCAAGATCGACTACCACGAGCGGCGTAGCTTCAGCTTGCGGGAGCGGTTCGGCGAGACGGATCATGCCTCCCTCAAGCGCATCGAGCAGCTGACGGCTACGCGCGAGGAGATCAAGCAGGCGGTCACGCGCGCGAAGGAGGCGGGGACCCGTCTTCAGATTCGCTCAGTCTTGGAGCTGAGCCACGCACAAGAGACGGTCGAACAAAGATAACCCCGTCCCGCGAACCAACCATGCACCGTGCATGGCGGCCACATACCACGTAATCTCCGCTGGCATCGAAGAAGAGGTTCCGTGGGCCGTCGCAGCCACGACGATGGCCGCGAGCAGCTACTGACCCGCGGCCGCTGCCATGCTCGCAGTGTCCACCATCTGTTGGAAGCGGACGACCTTGTCACCCTGAATCCACCATGTGTGGGAGGCCTGGACATCCAGTGGCTTCCCGGAGGCTGCGTGGACACCTTTGTAGCGACCGAACATCGTGACAACCTCGTCGCCGCCGACGATCTCCTGGACCTCAACCCCGAAGTCGTTCCACTCCGCGAGTAGCCTCGCGAAAACCCCTGCGACGATGGCATCGGCGCCCAAGTAAGGATTGCCGTCGGCCAGCGGGTTGCCTTCGGCCTCGTTCCAAACGATCTCGGGCGAGAGGTGTCCGAGGAAGCCTGGGATATCACCAGCAGCGAATGCGTCGTAGAGGCGGGTGACGAGTTGGATTCCGTTGTTCATGGTCGGATGGGTTGAGGCGGGAAGGGCGCCGTATTGGGTCAAGGGCCAGAGCGTACAGCCTGGGAGCGCCGCGGCAACCCATCCCTATTCGGTCCTTCGGACGCTACAGCAGCAGGACCGAAACGCCCTCGGTCATGTTGCTACTCAGGATGAGTGGAGTGTCACGGTGCCAGACCTGAAAGCCCCAGGTCTGACCGACCATGGCTGAGATCGTCCCACCGGGCTGGGGTATCGCCATCAGGTTGATGGGGATCGACGTGGCGCCGCCCGGGCCCGTGTTGCGCATCGAGTCCACATGACGTCCCGTGCTCCCATACAAGCAGATCTTCGGAATGCCCACATGCCAGACAGGCGGGCCGATGGTCATGGAGCTGATCGCCATGGCAAAGGCATTCGGCGGCATGGAGGTGGCCTCCAGCGTCAGGTTCTGTTCTCCGAGAGTCGCCGAACCCTGCGCCGTCAGCTTGCCCGCCGACCCGGTGGAGTTGATGAAGGGGTCAGCGCAGAACATCCGGCCAATCTCCATGTCGAGGTTCGCGGTGAACCAGCCGCTTGCTCCCGTGGCCACGTTGAAGGCGTTGCCTGCGATCACATTGCCGTCACTGGAGATCAGGTAGGCAGAGGTGAGGCTGAAGCCGCCCAGGTCAGCGCCGCGCGCGGTGAGTTCGTCATCGAGGCGGCGGCTGCCGCCTGCTGGCGTCCACACGGTCGCGAAGGAGGCCACTTCGAACTGTGCTGGTTCCCATTGCCAGAACCCCACCGCGAGATGGCCCGTGCGCGAGATCGTGCCGAGCCCACCACCCAGGCCGAATCCAACCGAGCCGACAGGACCGTTCACGGGGCAGCACGCGTTGAAGTCACCGACCGGCACCAGCCCCGTCTCTTGGTTCCAGACGAATCCGCCCACCGTTCCGCCGCCGCCGACAATGTGATCTCCATCGGCGCTCACTCCGGACGCGGTCAGGTTCGCAAAGGAGCCTGCGGGTGTTGGGATGGTCTCGATGAGATGGCCGCTGCCGTCCCAGCGAACGATCGAATCACCGCGGGCGCCATGGATGATGAGGCCGTCGTCAGAGATCTGCCTGGCTCGGCCGGTGCCACCTTCGAGTTCGACCATGCCGGTGGCCGCAGTCCAGAGGAACGGGCGTAGCTGGCCGTTCACATAGGTGCTTCCGACGATCAAGCTTCCATCGCGTGAGGCGTCCGCCGCATGCCCGCTGCTGGTCGGGACTATCCCAGCCGGCGTGCTGATCGTAGTGCCCAGGCTTTGCCATCCGTCCAGGTGTGTCCAGCGAGCCGCTTGGAAGGGGACGCTGCCGAAGCGCACGCTGCCCAAGAGGGTGCTCGCATCAGCGGACATGCCGCTGACCGTGGGGTTCATGACGGCGGGGTGCGCGAGGGAGGTGAGAGTGCCGCTTGCATCCCAGAGGACATACTCCGAGTTCGTCAGCAGGACGGCCGCCTGTCCGGTCTCCGAAAGTGCGATCGGGAAGCCGTCTCCCTGGTATTGGAAGCTGCTTTGGGCCGCAGGGAGAGCAGCGGCAGGGAAGGCGAGGACAAGGGCGGCCAAGGACAGGCCGAGGGGCGAGTGGTTCATGGTTCGCGAGGGCGATGCCGGCGGGGGTCGAGGGGAAGATCGATGCACGCAGACCGGCGGCTAATGGGCATGATAGCACCATGAAGACGGATCTTGCTCAGACGCGAAAGGCTCTCAAAACTCGCAGTCGCCCCGTGCTCCGGCACGAGGCAAGAACCCCTGCCGAGGTCCTGCGGGAGGCGGCTGACTGGTGTGAGGCCGCTGGGTACTCGTGGGATAGCTACGGCAGCGGACCGCTGATCGAGGATTTCGAGGCGAAGGTCGCTGACCTCCTTGGGTTCCCAGCCGCCCGCTTCATGCCGTCAGGCAAGGCCGCCCAGAACATCGCGATGAAGGTGTGGTGCGAACGCGCCGGCCTGAACCACTTCGGGATGCACCCGACGTCTCACCTGGAGCTGCACGAGGGCCGGGCGTACCAGCATCTCTTCGGTCTCCGTGCCACGCTGCTTGGACCCCGGAACTCACCGTTACTCGCGGAGCACCTCAAGGCCTGCCCAGAGGCGCTCGCGGCACTGCTGATCGAACTGCCCATCCGTGAGGCCGGCGGTCAGCTTCCTGAGTGGGGTGAACTTAAAGAGCTGAAGGTCGCCGCCGAGGAGCGGGAGATACGTCTGCACCTCGACGGGGCGCGGCTCTTCGAGACGGCCGCGTACTATGGTCGCTCGCTCGCGAAGATCTGCTCGGGATTCGATTCGGCCTACGTCTCGTTCTACAAGGGCATCGGTGGGCTGTCCGGCGCCATGCTGCTGGGCCACGAGTCCTTCATCGAGGAAGCAAAGGTCTGGCAGATTCGCTGCGGTGCGGAGCTCTTCACGCTCGCCCCCAACGTGGCGAGTGCCGCGATGCAGTTCGATCATCGGCTCGACAAGATGCCAGAGTACTACGAACGCGCCGTTGCGCTGGCGTCAGTGCTCGAGCGGACCGAGCGCGTACGCACGCTGCCGGCGGTGCCCCAGACCAACATGATGCACGTTTACTTGCCTTGGGACATGGAGACGGCGCTCGCCGCCCGCGACCACGTTGCGGAGGAGCTGCGCCTGTGGCTCTTCGACTCCTTGCGTCCTGCCGCGACGCCAGGGTTCTCGTACTACGAATGGTACGTGGGCGATGCCGCGTGTGCGGTCCCGGTGAAGCAGGTGGAGCTGGCATTCGCACGCTTCATTGAACGGGCAGACGACTAGACTGATGGAATGGAACCACGCTACCTGCTAGTTGCTCTCGTCCTCTGGGCACAGGGGTGCGTCAGTCCCGATGTTGACGGGCTGACGTCTGCCGCCGACGCGGCGCCGTCACGTCCTAACGTCATCGTGGTCCTGACGGACGATCAGGGCTACGGCGACGTGGGCGCCCACGGGAACCCGATGATTCGGACGCCTGCGCTCGATCAGCTATGGGGCGAGTCGGTGCGTCTGACGGACTTTCACGTGGATCCCACGTGCGCTCCGACGCGCGCGGCGCTGATGACGGGCCGCTACTCCACGCGGTCCGGCGTCTGGCACACCATCATGGGCCGATCGCTCATGGACAGTGCAGAGGTCACGCTGGCTGAGAGCCTGCGCGCGAGCGGCTACCGCACCGGCATGTTCGGCAAGTGGCACCTTGGGGACAGCTATCCGCTGCGGCCCCAGGACCAGGGCTTTGACCAGGTCGTCTGGCACCACGGCGGCGGCGTCGGGCAGGGGCCGGACTATTGGGGGAATGACTACTTTGACGACACCTATGAGGTGAACGGAGAGTGGCAGCCCTTCGAGGGATACTGCACCGACGTCTGGTTTCGCGAGGCGCAGGCATTTATCGAGGAGGAGTCCGACCAGCCGTTCTTCGCCTATGTTTCGACGAACGCGCCGCATCATCCTTACCTGGTGGACGAGTCCTACGCCCAGCCTTACCTCGACGCGGGCGTCGAACCCACCATGGCACGCTTCTACGGCATGATCGAGAACATCGACGAGAACGTGGGGGCGCTGAGGCAGCAGCTCGTCGACCTTGGGATCGCGGAGAACACGATCCTTGTCTTCATGACGGACAACGGGACCGCGGCTGGCGTGCGCGCGTCCAAGGGATCGGGGGACGGCGAGTGGAGCGGATTCGATGCAGGCATGCGTGGCGCGAAGGGCTCCGAGTTTGATGGCGGGCACCGTGTGCCGTGCTTCGTTCACTGGCCCGGCGGCGGCGTGGTCGGCGGTCGAGACGTAGATGAACTCGCGGCTCACATTGATCTGCTGCCAACGATCGCCGAGCTCTGCAGCGCGCCAAGTGTCGGAGAGCGCGCCTTGGATGGAAGCTCGTTCGCCGCGGCCCTGCGCGGCACGGGTCCAGCGCCAACCGACCGAACGCTCCTGGTTCACTCCCAGCGAATCGAGCATCCGCAGAAGTGGCGCAAGAGCTCTGTGATGACGGAACGGTGGCGGCTGGTCAATGGCGATAAGCTCTTCGAGATCGAAACCGATCCAGGCCAGAGGACAGACGTTGCCGCGGCGAACCCGGACGTCGTCGAGGCGCTTCGCCATCAGTACGACGCATGGTGGGGGAGCTTCGAGGACGTCCACCAGGAGACCGTGCGGATCGGCCTCGGCGCTGCGCAGGCCAACGTCCCGCTCATGTCCCACGACTGGCACGAAGAGTCCGGACCGACTCCGTGGCACCAGAACCACGTGCGGCGGGGCACGGTCGCGAACGGAACGTGGGCGCTTAACGCTGAGCACGAGGGAGATTACGAGATCACTCTCTTTCGCTGGCCCGAGCAACTGGAGCGAGCCATGGACGTGGAGCACGCGGCGATCCAATGGACGCTTCCGGACGGTTCGATCCAGAGAGCTGAGCAGAGCGTGGAGCCCCGTGCCACGCGTGCGCGCTTTGTCGTTCGACTGCCTGCCGGCCCGGTTGACCTGAGGACCACGCTGCGGCGTCCCGGCGGAGAAGAACACGGCGCCTACTTTGCGACCGTTGCGGTCCATTGACTGTGCGGCTCTCGGTGGGCCCTCGGCCGCCACAAGCTGCGACCGTAGTGCGCCCGACCGATGTCCAACAATGTCGACGCGGGTGTCGAGGTGGCAGGACGTTGTCGCATTGGAGCAACATGCCGATGACGTGGCCGAGCGGCGAGTGAAGGTGGGCCGTTGGATCCAAGTCCTTTCCCCGCTGGTGGTTGGGGCCAAAGAGAGTGCCCGTTCAGGCACCTGGCAAGCGCTGTGCTTGAGTGACCCCCATGACTAGCGCCTTCCACAACGACACCAAGTTCTGCCCCTGCTGCAACGAGTACGTCAACTACCTCG
>JBLIHL010000179.1:0-10084 GCA_047635895.1 Paracoccaceae bacterium
CTTTCAAAGTGATCGCCGTGGCCGCCGTCAAACGGCCCGGACTCATTGTCATCAAAGTTCGCGCTCATCGGATCACCCCGCCCTATCCAGGTTCGCCTGGTTCTCTTCCCAGTCCTCGAGAGTCATGAAAATCTCCCGTGCCTTCGAGCCCTTGTGTGGCCCAAGGATGCCCGCGTCGGTCATCTGATCGATGAGGCGCGACGCGCGCGTGTAGCCAATCCCGAGTGCGCGCTGGAGCAAGCTGGCAGAGCCACGCTTGTACTTCAGAACGACCGTGACTGCCTCGTTGAACATTTCGTCGACCTTCTCACCACCCTGGTTCAGCTCGCCGGGGGGCGCGGTGCCCGTAGCGGTCTGGACCAGCTGTTGGTCAAACGTCGGTGCGGCCTTCTTGCAAACATGGTCCACGAGCGCCTGGAGCTCGTGGTCCTCCACGAGTGCGCCCTGGACGCGAATGACCTGGCTGGCCGACGGCGGCGCGTAGAGCATGTCGCCCTGGCCGAGCAGCTTCTCCGCGCCCATGCAGTCCAGGATGACGCGACTGTCGATCTTGGAGGCCACCTGGAACGCGATCCGCGTGGGCAGGTTGCCCTTGATCACGCCGGTGATGACGTCCGTCGACGGACGCTGGGTCGCAACGATGACGTGAATACCGACGGCCCGGGACTTCTGCGCGAGACGCGTAATCGCGCCCTCGGCCTCTTTCTTGGCCTGCATCATGAGGTCGGCCATCTCGTCGATGATCAGCACGATGTAGGGCACGTGGCGCGGCGTGTAGTTGTCGCTGAACTCGTCGCCGAGCTTCTCGCGGAGCTTCTCCTCGCCGAGCTTGTTGTACGTCTTGATGTTCTTGACGCCCGCGTTCATGAAGAGCTCGTAGCGGCTCTCCATCTTCTCGACCGCCCACTGCAGGACGTTCGTCGCCTGCTTCATGTCCGTGACCACCGGCAGCTCAAGGTGCGGGATCTTCTCGAACATCTGGAGCTCGACCATCTTCGGGTCGACCAGGATCAGCTTGACGTCGTGGGGCGAACGCGTGAGCAGGAAGCTCGCGATGATCGTGTTGATACAGACGGACTTACCAGAGCCCGTCGTACCGGCAATCAGCATGTGCGGAGCGCGCGCGAGGTCCTCGACGATCGACTTGCCCTCGGCGTCCATTCCAAGGAACAGCGGCAGCGCCATGTAGTCCTTGTCATACGCCTTCTGGGTAACGAGCTCGGAGATACGCACCGTCCGCCGCTTGGCGTTGGGCACCTCGATACCGATCGTGCTCTTGCCCGGAATCGGAGCGACGATACGCACGTTGCGCGCGCGCAGCGTAGCCGCGATCTCCTGACTCAGCGTGGTCACCTTGCTCATCCGCGTGCCCTGGGCGACGGTGAGCTCAAACATCGTGACCGCGGGGCCGACCTGTGCGCCGACCACCTCGGCTTCCACGCGGAAGCTTCGAAGCGCGTTCTCGAGGTTCTGGGCGCTCGTTTCGAGGAACTCCTTATCGAGACCGATGTTGGCCTCGGGCGCCTCGAGCAGATCGAAGGAAGGCAGCTCCCATGGACCGACCGGCGGGGTCGGCGGGTCATAGACCCTCCGCTCCATCGTCGCGGCGCGTCGCACGGCTGCGGCTGCGGCCCGCTTGGCCTTGGCAGAAGCTTCCTCTGCCGCCCGGTCGAACTCGGCGTCAGACTCAGCGTCGTCGGAAGCACCGCCTTTGGCAGCCGGCTTGAGGACATCATCTTCGTCCTCGTCCTCGTACTCCCACTCCTCGTCCTCGCCGAGTTCTTCCTCGGCCTCCTCCTCACCGTCCTCGTACTCGCTGAGCTCCGAAGGATCGATGGGGTTGCCGTCCTCATCGACGTATTCGTACTCGTACTCGTCTTCCAGCTCGTCCGTCGCTTCGTCAGCTTCGTCAGCTTCGTCAGCTTCGTTGAAGGCCTCGAGGTCCGGAAGCGTCTTCGGCTTCCTGGGCGTTGTCTTCTTGGGCTGGGCCTTCTTCGAGGCTGCTTTCTTGCCAGCAGATCGAGAGGTCCTGCGGGTCGATTTCTTCTGGGTCCCCACAGCCGAGGCTGAAAGGTCGGCTCCCCGGAGGAAGTCCCAGATCCCCTTGAAGAGGCGTTTGCCCCAGCCGCCTACGGCGGGCAGGAACTCCTCACCCATGCGTTCGCGGCGGTCTTCCAGCCAGTCACCAAACGAAGCGATCGCGGTGTAGAAGGCCATTTCCGTCGCGAGAAGGGCCGAGATCCCGACGATCGTCAGCAGCACGATCCAAAGGCCCACCGCGCCGAAGCGCTCGACGAGTCCGGGGTTCGATACGAGCGCGATCCAGCCGCCCGTGCCATACGGCAGGTCGGGCGAAAATGTGGCCATGACCTGGTCGGCGCCGGCCAAGTGCTCGCCGTAGCCCCCGCGGGTCTGAGCCGCCAGGAAAGCCTTCGTGTCCTCCAACGTTGGATCGAATCCGAGGTCCAGGATGAACGCGAAGCCCAGGACGAAGAAAACGACGCCCACGAGCCGCAAAATGGGCATGCGAATCTCTTTCCGGGCGACGATCACGCTACCCCAGATGATCCCAAGGACCGCCAGAAGGTAACCGGCGAGCCCAACGGCGCTCAGCGCCCCGTTCGCCAGGTAGTGCCCAAGCGCGCCGCCCAGGTTGGACCCCGGTGGCGCAGCCTCGATTGGCTGGCTGAAGGTCGCCATCGAGAGCGTCAGCCACAGTGACACACATACGAGGACGAGGCCCCCGAGCTCGCGTACGCGAGCTGAGGAGTCGTCATCCAATGCCTCTCCAAAGAGGAAGCTGCCGGCGAGCTGTCTCCAGCGTCCGATCTCTCCCCCTTTGGCCCCGCGCCCCTTTTTAGGAGACGCCTTCTTCTTGTTCGCTTTGCGCGCCAAAGTACCTGCTGGCCGTCCGTCGAGTGGTCTGCCCCCCCTCCGGAGGCGCCGAAGGCCCATCGTCGCGACCGTGGATGCCCGGTTCAATGGTGCGACCGAGTCTCTGTCGAGCAATGCGGTTATTCTTCTCTGCCTGTCTTCCGGCCTTGGGCCCTTATCCCCCCTTAACTACCCCTTAGATGCGAAATCTATCCCCCCACAGCGGCCGGTCGGTCGCCCTCACTTCCATTTCAACTTTCCTACTTTTCGGCGCCCTGACTGCCGGCTCGTTCGCTGCACCGGCCCTGCCCCAGGCGGATGAGACCACTGGCCCCTGGCGGCTCGCCGACGCACTGGGGACCCCGGATTGGTTTGAGATCAGCGGCACCATCCGCGGCCGGTACGAGACGTTCGACAAGCAGTTCCGCACCGGACCGGGCGGCTACCAGGACATTTTCGTCACCCGCTCGATGGTCGAGGCCACCCTGCGCGACACTTATCTGTCCGCCACGGCCGAGGTGATGGATAGCCGCGTCTACAGCGGCGTGAGCGACGCGAGGCTCAACACCGGCATCGTGAACCCTGCCGAGCTGCTCCAGGCCTACGTCGCCGCCAACTTCACCGACGCCTTCGAGCCCGGCGACAAGCTGCGGGTCCAGTTCGGCCGTCACACGATGAACATCGGAAGCCGCCGGCTGGTCGCCCGGAACCGCTACCGCAACACGATCAACGGCTTCACGGGAGTGAACGCCCAGTGGGAGTCCCAGGCCGGCACCAAGGTCCGCGCCTTCTACGTGCTCCCCCAGCAGAGGCTCCCCGGCTCCGCCGCCGAACTTCGTGATAACGAGATCGAGTACGACCAGGAGCACCCCTCAGCCCGCTTCTACGGCGTCCATACCGAGCTCCAGGACGTCGCCCTCGGCGCCAGCGCCGAGTTCTACGGCTTCGGCGTCCTCGAGTCCGACTCCCAGAGCATCAACACCAAGGACCGGAACCTCAAGACGATCGGCACGCGCTGGAACAAGAAGCGCGCGTCCTCCGAGGTGCACTGGGAGATCGAGTCCGTCTACCAGTTCGGTGAGTCGCCATCGAGCGAGTCCGTCACCCGGGACCACGAGGCCTGGTTCCATCACGGGATGGTCGGCTACCAGTTTGACGCAGAGGGCAAGCCTCGCATCGAGGCCCTGTTCGACTACGTCAGCGGCGACAACGACCCGAACGACGACCAGAACAACCGCTTCGACACGCTCTTTGGCGCTCGACGCTTCGAATTCGGCCCCACGGGCATCTTCGGCGCGTTCGCCCGGTCCAACCTCGTCTCCCCGGGTCTCCGCTTCGTGACGAAGCCGGCGGACCGCTGGGAAGTCATGGCCACCCAGCGCTTCCACTACCTCGCCTCGGACCGCGACGCCTGGACCACCAGCGGACTCCAGGACCCGGCCGGCCTCTCCGGCAGCCACATCGGCAACTTCTCTGAGTTCCGGGTCCGCTATGACCTGGTCCCCAAGTCGGTCAGGATCGAGTTCGGCGCGGCCTACCTGAGCGCGGGCAGCTTCATCGACGATGCCCCGAACGCGACGGGCCAGGGCGACACGCTCTACGGCTACTTCCAGACGAACTTCACGTTCTGATTATGGCGGCGATCAGGTGATCAGGACCGCTGTCACGCCCAAGGCTGGCATCGGACCTGATAACCTGATCCCCACCATGACCAAAGGAAACGACAAGAACGCGGGCCCCTGGAGCCAATCCATGTCCGAGGAAACCTTCACGCTGATGCGTGACATCCTCGGGGCCCCGAGCCCGGTGGGCTACGAGGGAGCGATGACGTTCGGCGTCGTCGAGCCCTACTTCGAGAAGACGAAGCTCAAGCACTGGAAGTGCGTCAAGTTCGTCGGCAACGCGTCGATCGTCCTCGACACCGATCCCGAGGCCACGGACAAGCTGACCGTGCTGGTCATCGGGCACGCCGACAAGATCCGCTGCCAGGTGCGGACCATCGATGAGGACGGCAAGATCTATATCGACTCCGACTCGTTCCTGCCGATGACGCTGCTCGGCCACGAGGTCATCCTCTTCAGCCGCGAGCCCGGCACAACGAGCAAGACGCGCATCCTGCGCGGCGGAACGATCGAGGCCCTCGGTGCGATCCACTTCGCGAACGCCAAGACTCGCTCCGGCGACGCGGGCGTGAAGAAGGAGCAGCTCTACCTCGAGCTTCAGCTCCACGGAGACGACCGCAAGGCCCAGGTCGAGGCGCTCGGCATTCGCGCCGGCGACCCGATCCTGCTCGATCGCAAGATCAAGCGCGGCTTTGGCAAGGACAGCTTCTACGGCGCCTACCTCGACAACGGCCTCGGCGTTTTCTGCGCGGCTGAAGTGGGTCGCATGCTCGCCGAAGCCGGCGGCCTGAAGAACATCCGTTGCCTGCTCGCCGCCGCCAGCCACGAGGAAATCGGTCGCATGGGCAGCCGCGTGATCGCAGGCGAGATGACGCCGGACGTGGTGATCGCGGTCGACGTGAGCCATGACTACGCCGCCGCTCCCAACATCGGCGACCGTCGGATGACGCCGACCACGATGGGCGCAGGCTTCACCCTCGCGAACGGGGCGATCGTGTCCGAGCAGCTGAACGCGATCATCGAGGCAGCCGCCGAGAAAGCCGGCATCCCCTACCAAGCCAGCGTCGTCGGCCGCGACACGGGCACCGACGGAATGGCCGCCTTCCTGGCAGCCCGCGACGCCGCCGCCACGAGCATCGGCTTCCCCATCCGGAACATGCACACGCCGTCCGAAAGCGGCCACACCGGCGACGTTCTCGCGGCCATCCACGGAATCGTGGCCACCATCCAGGCGATGGACGATGCCGCGATGACGCGCGACGACTTCCGCAACGGTCATGCGCGCCTGGACCACGCGAAGCCCATCACCAGCTGAAGAGTGAAGCCTGAGGAGTGAAGAGGGCTTTGCGGCGGATCGCAGCCGTCCGCATCCCTTCACCCCCCCCTCACGCCGTGGCCCAGCCCGCCGCCCATGCGACAGCCAGCGCCGCGATCTGAACGACTGTCCGCACCAACACCTATCCCCTGGGCTTTCACCAGACCCAGATCGCAGACCTTGACCTCGCCCGAACGACCCACCATGAGGTTGTCCAGCTTGACGTCACGGTGCACGGGGGAGAGTGTGTGTGCGGCCCCGAGACCACGCGCTGCCCTGCAGGCGATCGCGAGCGCCTCTTGCCACGGGAGCGCCGAAAGTGCCTTCGCAGAGTCTCACCGTGGGCGTATTCCATCACAAGGTAGCGACGGCCGCCCTGGTTGCCGGAACCGAGCACCTGAACGATGTTCGGGTGATCGAGAATCGCGGTGAGCGCGACCTCGCGCTCGAAACGTGAGATCGTCCCCGGGCGTGCAGCCACGGCGCCTGGTATGAGGCACTTCACCGCCACGTCGATACCCAGGTCAAGGTGACGCCCCCGATAGACCGCCGGGACCGGTCATGAGATACCGGTGAGGACCTAGCAGGCCAGCGGCGCGAGCCTTACGCCAGCAGTCCCTTGATGACCTCGCCATGCACGTCCGTCAGGCGGAAGTCCCGGCCCTGACTGCGGTAGGTCAGGCGCTCGTGATCGAACCCTAGCTGGTGCAGGAGCGTTGCGTGAAGGTCGTGGGTATGCACCGGGTCGCGTACCACGTTGTAGCTGAAGTCGTCCGTCTCACCCCAGACCGTGCCGGGGCTGAAGCCTCCGCCCGCCACCCAGATCGAGAAGCAGCGCGGATGGTGGTCCCGGCCGTAGCTCTCCTTCGTGAGCTCGCCCTGGCTGTACACGGTCCGGCCGAACTCGCCGCCCCAGACCACGATCGTGTCCTCGAGGAGGCCGCGCTCCTCCAGGTCCAGGATCAGGGCCGCGGACGCCTGGTCCGTATCCTTGGCGCACTTCGTGATCTCGTTCGGGAGGTTCCCATGGTGGTCCCAGCCCATGTGGTAGAGCTGCACGAAGCGCACGTCACGCTCGATCATCCGGCGGGCCAGCAGACAGTTACGCGCGAAGCTGCCAGGCTTCTGAACATCCGGTCCGTAGCGCTCCAGAGTCGCGGCGGACTCCGACGACGTATCCGTCAGATCCGGCACGGCGGCCTGCATTCGGTAGGCCAGCTCGTACTGTTCCATGCGCGTCGCCGTCTCGGGATCCGCGTCCGTGCGAAGGCCGTTGAGCTTCGACAGATCGTCCAGCATTCCACGGCGACGGTCACGGGTGATGCCTGGCGCATCACCGAGATACAGCACGGGGTCGGCCCCGCTCCTCAGCTTGACCCCTTGGTGGTGGCTCGGCAGGAAGCCGCTGCCCCAGAGGCGAGAGTAGAGCGGCTGCTTCGCAGCGCTCGACGACACCATCACGACGAACGTCGGCAGGTCGCGATTCATGGAGCCCAGCCCGTAGGAGAGCCAGGCCCCCATGCTCGGGCGGCCCGCAAGCTGCGACCCCGTCTGCGCGAAGGTGATCGCCGGATCGTGGTTGATGGCCTCCGTGACCATCGAACGGACGATGCAAAGGCGGTCTGCGATCGCGCGCGTGTGCGGCATCAGATCGCCCATCATCGCACCCGTCGACGGAGCGGGCTGGGCGCCGAACTTGGACGGCGCGATCGGGAAACCCGATTGCCCGGACGTCATCGTCGTCAGCCGCTGCCCCTTGCGAACCGACTCCGGAAGCTCCATGCCGAACTGGTCGACGAGTCCGGGCTTGGGATCGAACGTTTCAAACTGCGATGGTGCACCGGACTGAAACAGGTAGATCACCCGCTTCGCCTTAGGCGCATGGTGGGCTCGGGACGGGAACTCGGATGGAGGTCCAGAGGCCTGCCTCCCCTTGCGGGCATTCGCCTGCTCGAGCGCGCCCAGGGCGATCGCGCCAAGGCCGACGGCACCGCGGCGCAGGAAGGTTCTACGGTTGGTGCTCATGACTTGGTGATGGCCTCATCCAGATTGAGGAGAGTCGACGCGATCATTGTGTACGCCGCCCACTCGGGCGTTCGTTCTTCCGTAGGTGGTGCCGTTGCGCCTACGCCCAGGAGGTCCTGAACGGCGGCGGGATCGGCGCCAAAGTCGGCGACGTAACGCTCTACCGCGCTCCCGAGCAGCTCCAGCTCCGCGCCCAAGAACTCGCGCCCAAGAAGCACCCGCGCGGCCGCCTGGAACCTCGCCACCGGGTCATCGGATGCCTGCATCATCCGCTGGCCAAGATGCCGCGCAGCCTCCACGTAAGTCGTGCCGTTCAGCGTCGCGAGGGCCTGTAGTGGCGTGTTCGTCCGCGCGCGCTGGACGCTGCAAAGCTCGAAGCCAGGCGCGTCAAACGTCGTCAGCGTCGGGTGCGGCACGGTGCGCTTACGATAGGTGTATAGGCTCCGCCTGAACAGGTCGTCGCCCGTCGAAGGCACGTACGCCCCCTGGCCTGCGCCGCCCGCTAGCTCCTTCCAAAGCCCATCCGGCTGATAGGGCTTGACCGACGGGCCGCCCACCCGCTCCACCAGGAGCCCAGCCACCGCTAGCGCCTGGTCGCGGATCGTCTCCGCGTCGAGGCGGTACCGTGGACCGCGCGCGAGCAGACGATTGCCGGGATCGCGCGCGAGGCTCTCCGGGCTCGCAGCCGAGGACTGACCGTACGTCGACGAAAGAACGATGCGACGCTCCAGCGACCGCAGGTCCCAACCGCTGACCACGAACTGGCGCGCCAAGTAATCCAGCAGCTCCGGGTACTCCGGGCGGTCACCACGGACGCCAAAATCGTCCTGGGTCGCCACAAGGCCCACGCCGAAGAAGCTCGACCACACGCGGTTGACGGCCACGCGCGGCGTCAGGGGGTTGTCATCGCTGCTAAGCCATCGCGCGAGGCCGAGACGGTCATGGCGCGCATCATCCGCGAGCCCACCGAAGACCTCGGGGATGTCCGGCTGAAGCGGCTCGCCGATCGGCTTGTCGTAGCGTCCTCGGTCCAGCAGCTGCGTAACCCGTGGCTCGTCGAGATCCCGTAGCACCATGGCGGTGGGAATGTCCTCCGATTCGACGCGCGCAAGCTCGGCCTTCACGGCGTCGCGCTGCCCTCGGGCCGCGCGCGCTTCGAGGTCGAAGGCCGCGATAAAAAACGGAAGGCCATCCTCTGACCTGGCGCGTGCCCTGGCCAGGCCGATCACCTGCCCCGCGTCGAGCGCTTCCGCGTCGACCCGAAAGTCTGAGATCTCCCCCGCGAGATCACCCGCGAACCGGCGCGTTCCCAGCAGCAGAGGCGACTCCGACGCGATCGTCCCGTCCAGCGCGTCGACCTCAACGGTCAGCTTCTGAAGCACCCCGTCGATCCAAAGCTGGACGCCGCTGGCCTTCTTCGTGCCGTCATACGCCACGGCGACGTGCTGCCAGCGGCCACGCTCGAGCGGCTCCTCCCCCACGACCTTCACCGCGTTGGTGGGCCATGAGTGAATCAGGTGCACGGCGGGCAGCATGGAACCCAGTAGCACAAGGTCCGTCCCTCGGTAGCTGTCGTCATCGTCCATGCGGCTGTAGACGGCTCCGTGGGATTCAGGTCTGACCCACATGGACACGGTGAACGCGCGGTCCTCGTGGAACTCCACGTCCCTTCCCAGATCGATGCTGCCCTTCGGCCCCGAGCCCTGACCCAGCGCCAGGACTCCGCCGCCTGCGCGAACGGCCTCAGGCAGCGGAGCACGTTCATTACGGGCCGTCGACGCGCGCCATGCCTCGAAGCGGGGCGCGGCGTTCTCCAGAGCAGCCGCCACGCGCGCATCGGCCTCCTGCTCCTGCCTCTTGAGCCCTTCGAGTCGCGCGAGCACTTCGTCCGAATGCAGCCGCACGATCGGCGGAACGTTGCCGCGTGTCTCGTTGTAGAAGCCCTTCTCGTCGATCGAATTGAAGAAGCCGTAGAAGCGGTAGTAGTCCTTCTGGCTGAGCGCGTCGTACTTGTGATCATGACACCGCGCGCAGGCCAACGTCAGCCCAAGAAACGCCGTGGACGTCGTCTCGGCGCGATCGGCGACTTTCTCGACGCGCCACTCTTCGTCGATGGAGCCCCCCTCCGTGACGGTGCGGTGGTTGCGCTGGAACCCGGTCGCCAGGGTAGCCTGCTGATCCGCAGCGGGCTGAAGGTCGCCCGCGACCTGTTCCAGCATGAATCGGTTGTATGGCATGTTCTCAGCGA
>JBLIHL010000180.1:0-10067 GCA_047635895.1 Paracoccaceae bacterium
AGGTCGATGTGCGCTGCCACTGCGTCGATCGCTCGACCCGCTCCGAAGTGGCCGTCCCAGCGGACGAAGAAGGGGACACGCACGCCGCCCTCGTCCACGGAGCCCTTGAGTCCCCGCATCCCGGCGTTGTACATCGCAAGGTCTGCCCCCTCGGCCGTTCGCCCGAGCGTCCCCTTGCCCGCGCCGGCGCCGGTCATGCCGTTGTCGGACATGAAAATGACGACCGTGTCGCGCGTGAGGTCCCACCCCTCCAGCTTTGAGGCGAGGCGCCCCATGTTCTGATCGATGTTCTCGATCATCCCGTAGAAGCCCGCCGTCTTCGCGGTGAAGCCCATCTCCTCGAAGCGTTCCCTGCTCGCGGCGGGCGCAATGAACGGGCCGTGGGGCGCGTTCGTGGCGATGTAGGCGAAGAACGGCGTCTCGCGATCCTTGACGTCTTCGATCCAGTCCAGCGCCGCGGTGAAGAAGATGTCCGTGCAGAACCCGCGGGTCTGGACGAACGAGCCGTTACGGCGAATGACGGGGTCGAAGTACTGATTACCAGGCGCGTCCGCGCAGCTGCAGTTGTAGGCCTGCCCGATGCCGCCAGCGCCGTGGATGAAGGACTCATCGAATCCGCGGTTCTCCGGCTGGTAGGGAGCTTCGTCCCCGAGGTGCCACTTGCCGAAGATCCCGGACGTGTAAGCAGCGGCCTTGAGAACCTGGGGCAGGATAGTCGCGTCCAGGGTCATGCGCTCACGCTCAATGATCGTATGCGTCACTCCGTTCCGCATGGGGTGACGGCCGGTCATGAGAGCGGAGCGCGTGGGCGCGCAGGTCGGGCTCACGAGGAAATGACGGAAGCGGACGCTTTGATCATGCAGCGCATCAAGGTGGGGCGTTTCGATCCACGGATGCCCGTGGCGCCCCACTGGGCCATAACCCTGGTCGTCGGTCACGACGAGGATGATGTTGGGCTGCTGGGATCCGAACGAGGAAAGCGCACTCCCTGCGAGCACGGCTGCGTGCAGGATCCACTTCGTTGTCCACAGGGTCCGTGTCGTCATGGGATGCGTTGGGTCGAGGCTAGGGCTGTCGCGATCAACCTCCGTTGAGTCGCGCGTCGTATGGCAGTAGGGGGCCAACGCTGATTATGCCACATATCCCGGGGTAGAAAGGCGGCGTCGACAGGCTCCGCGGAGCCTGTTGTGCAGGGCACGCCAGAGTCCTCACCGGGATGGGGGTTAGCTGAGCCGCCGCTTCAGCCAGACCCGCGCCAGGTCCCAGTCGCGCGTCACCGTTCGACGTGAAAGATCGAGGGCGTTGGCAACCTCGTCGCTCGTGAGGCCGCCGAAGAAGCGCAGCTCGACCCCCCCGGCCCAGCGTTCATCGATGGCCTCCAACTCGACGAGTGCCTCGTCCAGCGCAAGGAGGTCGAGCTCAAGGCCCGGGCCAGACTCGCCTGGCAAGGCGCTGACGGTGATGCGCTCCGGATCGAGCCGCGATCCCCGCCCCAGTGCACGGGCCGCGAACGAGCGGAGGGCGCCGTAGTGCTCCGTGATCAGTTGGTCACGGGGATGGGGGGGGAGGACATGGCCGTAGTGACATCAACGGTCGGGGACGAGGATGAGGGCCATCGGGCTACGAGAAGTTCTCACTGATCCGTCAGAGATCCAATCAGGGACACGCGACGAGCCACTCGGAGCCCGGAAATGCGGTTGAGCCATACCGTCTCGACTGGCTTGGTCTTGCCTATTTCCTGCCCGTCCACCACGGCACCAACCTCCCAGTCGCTGGGGTTGCTTCCCACAAGTCGCGTTCATTGAGCCTGGGTCGCCTCGTACTTGCCGATGAGGTACGGATCTAGCTGGACCTGGAACGGAGGGCCCGCATGCTTGGAGAACAGCGTTGGATCGTAGTTGCGTCCATCCGGGTCGGATCTCTGGGCCCCGATCCATACGCTCCCGCCCGGAATGAGGACCAAGACGAAACCATGTTCTGGCCTGATTCGGAAACGGCGCGTCACTGGGTCGCGAATAGGGGTTGTGCCACTTTGATCAACCACGAACTCCTCGAGGCCAGAGTCCGGGTCGGGCCCCAGCGGGATCAGACCCTCCTGGGGCAAGAGTCCGACCCCTGGGAAGCGGGGGGTCCTGGGTGAGCCGGGCAGCGGCGAGCTCCCACACCTCGGCTTGGTGAGTGATCGTGCGCTGAACCATCGCGTGTGCGATACCAGCCCGTCGCTCCATCTCCGGCATGAGCCGGTCGAGCATCCCTACGATCGCGGCTGGAACCCCGCGAACCTCAAGGCGCAGCCATAGCGAGTCCATGCCGCTGCCCTGCGCCGCGTCTCCCTCCGCCTGCTGCTTGTCCAGGAACGACTGCACACCCCACGCGGACGTCGCACCGATCAACAGTAGGGCGACGACGATACTCATCGAAAGAGCCGCGTGCCGACGAACAGCGCGCGACACGCTCCTGGGTAACGGTCGAGATCGTCCGCGAAGGCCTGCACCGTCGCGTAACGCCGGCCGGGTTCAGTGGCGAGTACGTTGTCTGGCTTGAGGTCACGGCGTAAGACGCTGCTCTCGTGAGCATGCTGTACCGCACGCGCGAGCTTCACCACCAGCTCCGGACGATCGTGAAGGCCCAGCTCGTGCTCGTCTGCGAACTTCGTGATGGGAAGGCCGTCGACGTACTCCATCGCCAAGAACGGCTGGGCCCCGCTCCCAGATCCGCCATGCCCGCTTCAAACACCGACGCGATGCACGGGTGAGTGAGCTTCGCAAGCACTTCACCCTCCTGGGAAAAGCGCTGCGCCATCACGTCATCGAACGTCTCACCTCGCTGTAGGTGTGCCTCCACATACGACCGACGGTCCTCGACGGGCTGATCCAACGCTCCGTCCAAAACGTCGCGTCGTCTGCGCTGCCTCGCGGAATCTCGCTGGCTGGTCATAACCACCAGGCTAGAGCGCCAGTAGAGAAGCGGGCTGAGGAATCGAATCCCAAAGAGAGCCAGCAGGGGTGATCGGCGCGGCCACTTTCGAAGTTGCTAATGGGTAGCCGGGCGCGCCCCCAAGGGGCCCCCTACCTTGATCCCCCTTCAAGCCCCGGCTGCGTTGCGCTTCCGCCGTGGAACTACGGCTACGCCGCCGTCAGCGCGCCTTGCCAGGACTCCATGCAGCTCGTGCAAGTAGCGCAACGTCTGCTACGTAGAACTCGCGAGCGCTACAGCTCGTGCGTGGCGCCCGGCCACTTCTTGAGCCGGTCCTCGTACCAGTCTTCCGTCGCCTTGGCGATGGCCTCGATGCGCTCGGGCGGATGGAGTTCGCCCCGTGCCTCCGTGTCGCTATCCCGGGAGCCGGGGCAGATCTTGTTGACGTCACCGCGCCAGGTCTCTTCCTTGAGATTGATCTCCCAGAAGGGCCAGGTGCGGCACTGGATCGGCCTCACCGGGTAGATCCCGCAGCGGCCCTCCGCCGTGAGGAACTGGCACTGGGGGAGGTCCGCTTGGAGCGAAATCCAGCCGTCTTCGACCACCAGCTGCTCCCTCAGGAAGAGCACCGGGTCCAGGTTCAAGTAATCGGCGATGGCGCCGACTTCTTCCTCCCGCAGGTACACGTGGGCATAGTCGCCGTTGCTCTTGCAGCAGTTGCCGCAGGCCGTGCAATCGAAGGGGAGGCCGGCCTCGTACCAACGGTCTGGATCGCTCTCTGGGCTCCCCTTGGGGACGCCTTCAGGGCTCGCTTCTGAACTGTTCTGGGACATGTCGCTGCAACTCGGCGCTCAATCTGCGCCGACTCAAGTGCCTTTATGAGAAGTGGTTGTGGAAAAGGATGGGGCAAAGTGTGCGAAATGCGAACGGTCTGGCAAGGTCTACGGCTTACCTGTGCGCTAGCGCTCAGGTGGTCCGTCTCGGCTCGCCGTTACTCCGCGCTCGCATCGGATTCCCCAACCGCTGATTCGCCGACCCCAGGGCGGATCTCGCCTATGAAGCTAACCGTGATCGAAGACGGCGTCCTCGCCGATCTTGAACTCTCACAGTCCGTCATCACGATCGGGCGCTCGCTGGACAACGACATCCGGCTGCAGAGCTCTCGGGTGTCGCGGCATCACACCCGTCTCGAGATCGACGACGGCGATGCGTGGATCATCGATCTTGGGTCCGCCAACGGCACGCTTGTGAACGGCGAGAGGGTGGATCGGCGGCTCATCGATGTGGGCGACAGGATCACGATCGGTGGGGTGGACCTGGTGGTCGAGGAGCCTGACCCATCGGCTCCGGGGCTGATGCCCGAAAGTGGCATGGCCACGATGACCGGCGAGGCGCGGCGCGAGCGGGAGAACCTGCGCGTGTTTGCCAAAATTACGCGCCAGCTGACGAGCGAGACCGAGCTGGTTCGACTCCTTCGCCTGATCGTGGACTCAGCGGTGTCGCTCGTGGGTGGCGAGCGCGGCTTCATTCTGCTCGAGGATGAGCAGGCGTCCGCTGATCGACTGCAGACGCGGCCCAGGGAGGCCCCGAACGTCGAGAAAATGACCGTCAGCGTGGCGCGCAGCTTCGATCACTCTGACATCGTCGTTCCGCGCTCGCGGCTCTCCATGGGAATTGCCGGTCGCGCCGCGCGCGAGAAAAAGCCGGTGCTCTCCGTCGACGCCAAGGACGACGATCGCTTCGAGGGCATGGCGAGCGTCGAGGAGCTTCGTCTTCGCTCCGTGATGTCGCTGCCGATCTTTGTGGACAGCGAGGTCATCGGCGTGCTCTACGTCGACAACCGACTTCAATACGGCGCATTCAGCGCGGACGACCTCGAGCTCATGGAGCTGTTCAGCGGGCAGGCCTCGATCGCCCTGAAGAACGCACGACTCGTTGCGAGCCTCCGGGAACGCAACGGCCGGCTCGACGCCTCGCGGCAGCAGATCGAGCGCTTGAACGAACAGCTAGGACGCAAGGTTCGGGACCAGGGCACCGAGCTGGCGGTCGTCCGGCGTGAGCTTGAATCCGAGCGCAGCCGCTACGACTACAGCTCGATGATCGGCGCCTCCGACTCCATGCGCACGGTCTTTCGCTCGCTCGACAAGATCGTCGAGTCGGATCTGCCCGTTCTCATCCACGGCGAAAGCGGCACCGGCAAGGAGCTGATCACCAAGGCCATCCATCGCAACGGCAAGCGCAAGGATAAGCCGTTCGTCAGCGAGAACTGCGCGGCCCTCCCCGACACGCTCCTGGAATCTGAGCTGTTCGGCCACGTTCGCGGCGCCTTCACGGGCGCTTACAAGAACAAGAAGGGCCTCCTGGAGCAAGCCGACGGCGGGACGCTGTTCCTCGACGAGATCGGGGACATGAGCCATGAGATGCAGAAGAAGCTCCTGCGCGTCCTGCAGGAAGGCGAGTTCCGCGTTCTCGGCTCGGACCGCATGGTCACGGTGAACGTGCGTATCCTCGCGGCCTCCCACCGGAATCTGGAAGAGATGGTGCGCGAAGGGCAGTTCCGTGAGGACCTGTACTACCGCATCGCCGTCCTGTCCGTGGATCTTCCGGCGCTGCGTGAGCGGCGCGACGACATCCCATTACTCGCCGAGCACCTGCTCATGCTGGCGGCGCGCGAGGCGGGGCGCTCGGCTCCGGTGCTGCCCCATGAGGTCATGGTGGCGCTCTGTAGCCATGACTGGCCGGGCAATGTCCGCGAGCTAGAGAACGAAATGCGACGCATCCTGGTGCTGGCTGAGGAAGAGGTGCGGCTTGAGCACCTTTCCGAGTCGGTGCGGATGGGGCGCGGCAAGGACGGCCAGGGGCACTCCGCGGCCCAGGTCATTGAGTCCGGCGATATCCGAGAAGCCGTGGCCGATCTTGAGAAGCGCTCCATCGAGGCGTCACTGGCACAGGCGGCGGGTAACAAGAGCCGTGCGGCCGAAACGCTGGGCATCAGTCGCTTCGCGCTCCAGCGCAAGCTCGATAAATACGGCATCGGAAAGACCAAACGTCGCTCGAGCGGCTCCAATGACTCTATGGCTGAGACCATCGAGGATAAGGACGGCCAGGAAGGCTCGTAGCGGCTACCCCGATGAAGGATTCTGCGCGCGAAGATTCGTCCATTGATCCGGGTTCCGAGCCGGTCCCCCGGCCGGCTGGTCCCACGGCTGGTCCCACCGCTGACCCCTCCGCCGATCACCAACCAAATGGCGGTGGCGACGATGAACCGATCATCGAGCTCAAGCCATTTGAGATCGAGGCGTTCTTCAGCAGCGAGGGGCCGGGCGTAGCGGAAGCTGCGGGTGACGAGGCCGATCCAGATGGTGAGGAAGTAGACCCCGAGGTCGTCGACGAGGAAGATCCAGCGGACCCCGAGGCGAGCGGAAGCGGCGACCACGGTGGCGCGTCTTCCATCGATGTCGATCTCCCTGAGATCCCGGGTTACCGGGTCGAGGGCGTCATCGGACGCGGCGCCACCGGCGTCGTCTACCGCGCCACCCAGACGGCGGTCGATCGCGCCGTCGCGCTCAAGATCCTGCATCCCGAGCTGATCACGAATCGCCGCGCGGTCAAGCGGCTCAAGCGCGAGGCTAGGCTGGCCGCGAAGCTCGCCCACCCGAGCATCATCTCGGCCATCGACATGGGCAACATCGGCGGCCTCTGGTGGTACGCGATGGAGCTCGTGGAGGGCATCCCCCTGAGTCGCCGGATCGCCGAGCGTCGGTCGCTTTCTGAGCGCGAGTGCCTGCGCCTCTTCAGCCCGCTATGCGATGCGCTCCAGCACGCTCATGAGGTCGGCGTAGTGCATCGCGACATCAAGCCCGCGAACATCCTGATCGACCAGCGGGGCCGGGCACGCCTCGTCGATCTCGGCCTCGCCATGAGCGAGAATGATCCGTCGATCACGAGGACCGGATCAACCCTTGGGACGCCGCACTACGTGAGTCCTGAACAGGCGCGGGATCCCAGCCAGGCTGATATCCGAAGCGACCTCTGGTCCCTCGGGGCGACGATCTACCATGCGATCTGCGGTCATCCGCCGTTTCACTCGGACGAGCCCGATTCCGGTGGCGTGGCCGAGATTCTGAGTCGCGTTCTCTACGAACCCATTGTCGATCCGCGGGAGTTCGCCCCAAGTCTGTCCAAGGGCTTCTCGCTCGTGCTGCGGAAGTGCCTCACGCGCGACCCTGAACAGCGCTACCAGGAGCCGTGGGAACTCGTGGCGGACATTGAGCTCCTGCGTGAGCGTCGGCGCGTTGACGTCAGTGCCAGCCAGCTCGATGCCTATGCCTCGCGGAAGCACGAGTGGCTGGTGCCGGCGCTCTTGGTGGCGGGCCTGCTCACAGCGATGGGCGGCACTTGGGTTCTGACGGCGCGGCCCTGGGAGGACAAAACGGCACCCGTGATCGTGGAACGCCAGGCCACCCTCGGCGACTGGCCTGCGCTGGAAGCCGTCCGCAACGGATTTGACGACGGGAGGCTGACGTCTGCCGACGCGCTGGCGGAGCTCGATACACCCACCTTGATCGAACTTCCGGAGAGCGCGCAGTTCCTTCGCAACAAGCTCAAAGTGGACGTTCGCCAGGCGCTCGGCGAACGGCTACGCGGCTTCATGGCCTCCTTGGACGCAGACGTGGGGGCGGAGCTGGAGTCGCGCGATTTTGGCGCGGCTGAAGCTATCAGTCTGGCTTCGTTCTCGGCGCGCCTGCGCGCCGCCACGGGTTACGGGTCACTCGCGGAGCTTCCCGAGGGGAGCTCGAAGCGGCGCGTGCTTGAGTGGCGAGCGGGCCAAGAACGGCGCGTGGCGAGCGCTCGCTCTGAGGCGATTCGAACGGCCGAGGAGGGCCTGGTTAGGCGCTACGAAATGCTAGCGAATGCGATGCTTGACGAGGCGCTTCGGGAGAACCGTTGGCGAGATGCGATGAAGTGGCTGAAGCCGTCCAATTCCGAGGAGTGGCTTCAACGGGCCATCGACCTTGGGGCGAAGCCCAGCGCAGACGGCTCCACGGGAGTGGAGGGAACAAGGCTCGCCGAGTTCGATCTGTCGGGCCTCACGGCGGAGGAGCGGCGCGCGGTCGCGCGAGTGATCGACAGCCAGATTCAGTCCGCCGAGTCCGAGGTGAAGTACCGCGTGAATCAGGTGCTCAACGAGGTGCGCGACTTCGTGCAGTTCCAGGCGGGCAGGCTTCGTGAGGGGATCGAGGCCTCGACGCTTCGGGGCGACGAGTCAATCGTCGAGCGCTTTGATGCGGCGTTGGGGGCGAAGCACGCGAGCGAGAACCTCAATGTGGAGCAGCTGCCCGCTGAGTTCGCCGCGATTTACGGCGATGAAATCGTCAAGGTGCGCGACGAACTGGCCTACGCCGAGAAGCGCGCACAGGAGGCACTGGCGGAGCGAGGCGTGGGGCAGCTCGAGGCGGCGGCGCGTCCGTATTTAGCGGCGCGGGACTACGGCGCGGCGCGCGAGCTCTATCGGGCTGCGCGGGCCGAGCCCTGGCGGGTGGCGACATTCGAAGCGCTCGATCTTCGTATCCGTGAGTTGGATATCCTGGACGAGGTGCTCAACCGTGCCGCTGAGGGCATTGCGAAGGCCAGTGGGGAAAGCCGTGAGCTGACCTTCGGGCAGATTCCGCGAAGGGGCCGGATCGTCGCGCGCAAGGGTGAGGTGCTACGGCTGGGCTTCTACTTCGCGCCGGAGTTCGGGACGGACAACCGTATTCTCACTCACCTGCGACACCTCGCTGGCGCGGGAGATGCAGCCTCGCGTGGGGTTGTCGCCAACGAACGCCTCCTCGAGACAGAGGACGTTCTGGGTTTCGCAGGCCTTTCGCTTCGAAGTCTCCGCTCAGTCGACGGCGGAGGTCCGGAGCCGAGTGACTTCCTGGCCGCCGCCGCGTTCCTATTTGCGGAGGGTCGCCCCGTGCTCGCCCAGGCGCTCATCCGGCTTGAGGATTTTGAAGTCGATGACGACCTCGCGGCCGATCTGGAGCGTCGCGCTCGCCGGGCAGCGTTGGCGCCGCCCGGTAGCAAGCGTGGCCCCGCAGGCACGCCACCCGAGGAGGGACCAGCTGCGCGCGGTGAGGTCCCCGGATCGCCAGCTGGTGGGTCCAGCGTTCGCTCGTCCCAGGCCACCGATGCGGAGCGCCGCAGTGGCGCGAGCGCACCGTTTATGGAGTTCTTCGGAACACCCAACCAGGCAACCAATCCCCGCGATGTTCGGCTTGTCTGGCGCTTTGCCTTTGACTCAAAGATGGGCGGCGATCGGCTGAAGCAAACGGTGCCGGCTGGCGACGATCGCGCGAGTGGCTGGATCAAGAAGAGCTGGGAGCTGACGCCGGATGGCATCGAGCTACTCGCCATGCTGTCCGAGGTGAAGCACTTCGCCCAGGACGTGGGGCCGTCGTTGCCGCTCGGGGCGCCGCTGGATATCAGTCGCCGCGTTCGGCTAGACGTGGAGCTCGTACCGGGGAGCGAGCGCCCCAACGGGCACATCGTCGCCGTCTCCTTCCTGGGGCATCACGCGCTGATCGCACGCAACAAGATGTGGTTCGGTGGGGGGAATCTGCATGACCTGTACGAGTACGTCCGGCGGAACGGGCGTGGACGGCACGAGGGCTTTGACCTCCGGCCGTGTCCACCGCTCGTTGAGGGCGTGCCGTTCCGCCTGACCATCGAAATGTCACCCGACGCGCTGGATCGGCTCGAGATCAACGGGGAAAGCCTGGGCTACAGCCGCTTCCGCTCGGAGCCGGATCGTCCGGACGCTTTCATCCGCATTCGCTCCCTACGCCCGATGGCGATCAGCGGCGTGGAGCTCCGTGGAGACCGGGAGCACTGAGTTGAGCCGGCTTCGACTCTTGGCGGTGCCTATTCTCCTGCACGCCCTTGCCGCCTGTGGTCAGCGCGAATCTAGCGCAACTGATCCGTTTGAACTGCTTCAGCAGGGCGAGTTCTTCGCGGCCGTCGAGGCCTGCGATCTGCGTTTGATGATCGCCGGGACCGTAGGCCCGGTGAGCACCCTGTGAGCGAACCCGCGAAGCGGGCGGAGGCCGAAGGCCTTCGTCTAACGCCGCCACAGCGCCGTTTGGGCCCACTCGTGGTTTCATCTCGTG
>JBLIHL010000181.1:0-10027 GCA_047635895.1 Paracoccaceae bacterium
ATGTGCCGGATTCGCACCTGCTACCGCACCGCCTACTTCTTGCCGCAGATCTTGCGTAGCCGTCCTTGCGCACGCTCGGCGTCTCGTTGCACCGCGGCGTTTGCCGGGAAGTCCTCGGCGATCTTGTTGATCTTCTTTTGGAGGCCTTCGTACTGCTTCGACTTGATGTCCCGGTCGAAGATCTTCTCGATCTTCTCCTGGGCCTTCAGGATGTCTTTCGCATCGCCCTTCTTGAGTAGGTCGAGAAGCGCGTCGACGGCGTCCGCTTCGGGGCGCCCCTTGACCGCGTCGGCCAGCGTCTCGCCGCTCGTTTTCACCGCAAGCCAGTCGCCGGCGTCTGCTGCTTTCTGAACGGCCGCGACGCGGCCCTCGACCATTTTCTGAAGGGACGCCGCGATCACGGCGTGGGCCTCACCCTTGGCCTCAACCGCGGAGAGTGCCTTGCCCAGGTCTCCCTTGCGGAGAGACTTAGCCGCCTTCTTCAGGTCATCAGGCCACTCGTAGAGCGGCACCGCGAGCGCCGTCTCCACCGCCTTCGCCACGAGGCCTTCATTGATCCCAGAAGGATGTCCCTGGTAGATGATCGTCCCGGTGGAGTCCACGAGGAGCGCGTGCGGATATCCGCCTGCACCCACCTGGCTGAAGAGCTTGCCCTTGCCGTAGGCGTAGGCGTACTCCCCTCCCGTTGACTCCATGAATTCGTCTGTCTTCGCCTTTGAGTCACTGGCAACGCCAATGACGGTCAGTCCTTTGTCGCCGAACTTCGCCTGAAGCTCGTTGAGGTGGGGAACCTGACCTTTGCAGGGGCCTCACCAGTGTTCGAAGAACTCCACGAGCACTACGCGTCCCGTGAAGTCTTCGAACGACGTCGCGGCCGTCTGTTTCAGTTCGTCGAACTCAGGCGTCGGCAGCGCTGCGCCGACGTCCGCAGCCGCGAGCGGCGCCGCCGCGGCAAGAAGGAGCGCGAGCGGCACAGCGCGCGCGATAAGAGATTGCATCATCGGTAGGAAAGGCCCTCCAGGGCCACAGTAGATCCGCCCCCAATGGTACGCGAACGTCCACGGTCCAGTGCCAGGCAGGCTTAGAGAGGCACTTCTGCCAGCAGTAAGTAAAAGCCCCCGAGGCCGGGAAGTTGCGGAACCGGTACATCGTACGGTCAGGCGATATCCCAAACGATCTGCCTCAGTCGCCCACCACCTACGTCAGACGCCATGCTCAACCTCGTACTTGCTACTTTCCTTGCCCTGCCCCCGATGGGCGCTCCCGCAGCTTCACCTTCGGAGATCGACAGCCTTTTCCCCGCTCCCTCGGGGCCGCTGACCCTGGAGGTCGGGAACCCGGACTCCACTCCCACGATGGAGAGCCTCGTGCGGCAGTACTGTGAGCTCACGGGACAGAACGTCGTCGTCTCGCAGGACAGCGAAGGGCTCATGAAGCAGATCAGGATCAACCTGGTAAAAACGCTGACGGTCCCCGCCGACGAGGTCCAGACGACCTTCGAACTCCTCCTGCGCCAGAACGACTTCGTCCTTCGGCTTCTGAAGAAGGACGGCGTGCGCCTCCTCGAGCTGGTGAGCCTGTCAACATCTGCACGGAACAACCTGCGGGCGAGTGCACGGTACCTCGCGCCAGACCAGCTGGGATTGGCGAAGCTGCACCCGGCGATGCTCTTCACCACGGTGGTCACGCTTCCGAATACGGATGTGCGACAGGTCTCCAACTCCATGCGGACGATGATCACGGACGCGAACACCCAGCAGATGCTGCCCGCTGGCAACTCCAACTCCATGGTGCTCGTTGGATTCGGTGACTCTGTGGGCGACCTTGCGGAGGCACTCCAGGTCATCGACGCTGCGTCCGCCACTAGCGGGACGAAGTACGTTCAGACGACCGAGGTGATTAGCCTGGAGAATGCCAACGCGGCTGAGCTCGCCGGGCTCCTCAGCAGGGCATTCAGCGTCAACCCCGCGGAACCCAGGGCCACCGACCCCAAACTTCTGAGCGACGAGCGCACGAACTCACTCCTCATCACGGCGACGGTCGGGCAACTCGCGGCCATCAAAGACCTCATCGCGGCGCTCGACGCCAAGTGATCCGCGAAGGGCGGCCGCCCGGCGGGGAGACGGGGTGAACACGGGGCATTGAGGGGGAGCCAAAGCTCCCCTCAGCCACCCACCGTCAGATCGTCACCTTCGCCGCCTTCGTCCTGTCCGTTCGGTCCGATCGACCAGAGTTGGAACGCGTAGTCATCCGTCGGCTCGTACCGGAACGGCTGGCCCCAGGCGTCGAGGAGTGCTCCCTGATCGGTGAGCCACTCGGGGTAGAGTTCTCTTAGCTCGCTCAGCGATGTGGGCTGCTTCGCCTCGTTGAGCGTGTACTCCAGGATGAGACCCTGAAGGCGCTGGAGATTCGCGCGCGTGACGTTCTCCTGGGCCTCCATAAGACTGTCAAAGGCCACGGGTGCAAAGACGGGCGGATCGACCGGCAAGGAGAGTGGCATTCACGATCCTACCTGAGCCCCGTGAGCGTGCTGCCTTCACCTGGGTGTGCGCCCCGAAGCCCTCCTCACCACGCCGCAACACAAACAGTTACGATCAAGATACCCCCGCACCGATCACCGTGCCGCCCCCCCCAATGCTGACCCTCCTCCTGCTAGCAGCTGCCACTGCCGTCCAAGAACCAACATGGGCAGCCCCCCCGATTTCCTACGGCACGCGCTCTCCAACCGACGCCGTCGCCCAGCTTGACGCCAGGATCGCCGCCGGAGAAGCCACGCTCCGCCCGGCCAGCGATGCACTGCAAATCGAGTCGGTCCTCGCCGCGCTCAAGATCCCCATCACCTCCCAAGTGACGGTGTTCTCCAGCGCCAGCCTTCAGGCGCGCAGGATCACCCCCGAGCGTCCGCGCGCGCTCTACTTCAACGACGAGGTCTACGTCGGATTCGTGCCCGGCGGCAGCCTGATCGAAGTCGCTTCCATTGACGCCAACGAGGGCATCGTCTTCTACACGCTCGATCGACGCGCGGAGACACCGCGCTTCAAGCGCGAAACCCATCGCTGCCTGCAGTGCCACGCCCCATCCCAGTCCGGCGGACTCCCGGCGTTCCTGCTTCGTTCGCTGCACCCCGAGGCCAATGGCGACCCGAACTTCGGCGCTGGCTCCACCTACGTCGACCCGAGCACGCCCTTCGAGGATCGCTGGGGCGGCTGGTACGTCACTGGTCACCTCGGCGGCATGGAACATCTGGGCAACCAGACGCTAGCGAGCGACCAGAAACGGCTCACGCCCCACTCGGGCCGCCACCGCAGCCTGGCAAAGCTCTGTGACTCCCAGGCGTTCCCGACCGACACGAGCGATATCGTCGCGCTCCTCGTGCTCGAGCATCAAACCCACGTCCAGAACGCGCTCGTCGCTGCGAGCTATGAGGCGCGCCGCGCCCTCGAATACCAGCGCATACTGAACGACGCCCTCGAAGAGCCCGAGGGTACACCTGTGGCATCCACCACCTCGCGACTGAACAGCGCGACCACGCGGATCATTGACGCGCTCATCGGAATCGACGAAGCGCCGCTCCCCGGTGCGATCGGCAAGCGCTCACCGTTCGCCGCGGCCTTCCAAGCAGCGGCGACCCGTGACCCCAAGGGCCGGAGCCTGCGAGATCTCGACCTGGAGACCAAACTCTTCCGCTACCCCCTCAGCTACGCGATCGATTCCATCGCGGCGAAGAGCCTGCCAGAGCCACTTAGCGAGCGGGTGTGGCAGCGCCTGACGGATCTATTCTGCCGTCCGCTCCGACCTGACGATCTAGCTAAGTACGGCGCCTACATCGACGCCGAAGGTCAAACGGCGGTTCGAGAGATCCTCGAGGCCTCGGGTGCCGATCGCTTGGGCGACTGAATCGCCGATTCGGGCGGCCACGCGGGTTTCAGTGAAGGTGCGGAACGTGGGTCGATGACCGCGGTTCTAGTGAACTCTGCCCCACTTTGAACCCGTCGTCCACGCCATGATCATCTCGATATCGTCCACCGCACGCTGGTTCGTCTTCTTCCTGCTCGCCGCGACTTCGCTTGCGGATACGTCAGAAGCACAGGTCACAGTGAGGCGACAGCGAGTTCCCGCGCAGTCACCGATCACGCCCACCCTCCAGGTCAGTGACGCACCCCCCACCGGGATCTATTGCAGCTGCGGGCTCACGACAACCCAATCGGACTCGATCACCCCAGCGATCGCCCAGCTGGCATTTGTCGAAGGTGTGCTGGTGCGCATTCGCTGGAGTGACATCGAGACGTCCCGCAACGTCTACGACTTCAGCCTGATTCAGCGCCAGCTTGATCTCGCAGAGCAATACAACACCCGGATCGCGCTCGCGATCGTCCAGGGCTCCGGCACCCCGACTTGGCTAGCCCAGGAAGGCGCCCAGACCATCGACTACGCCTTCGCCGGACAGACGAGGACCATCGCCGCCGCGTGGGACCCTGTGTACCAGTCCATCTGGAGCGATACCGTCGCCGTGATCGGCGCAGCCTTCGACCGTGAGCCCCGGATCTCGCTCGTCCACGCCACCAACGCGAGCCATAACGGCTTCGAGATGCAGCTTCCTCTCGGCGCCGAAGCAGCCTTCGTGGCAGCCGGCTACACAGATCAGGCCTATGCCGACTCGTGGAAGAGATCGCTGGACGACTTCGCCACCGCATTCGCCAGCCACGCCTTGGACGTCGAAGTGCACCCTGTCTTCAACCGCGAGGCGGTCGCCCAGGAGGTCACGGCTCACGGCGTCCTACATCATGGCCAGCGTTATGGTGCGTTCAGCGCGTGGTGGAGCACCAGCAATGCGATGCAGACCTACCCAGGAATGTTCACGATCATCTCTCAAACGGCGTCGTCCACCTTCGCCGGGGTCCAGATGGTGGGAAGCTGGAACACCACGCCGCAGCGCTTTAGCTCGGATCTCCAGGTCTATAAGGATGCCTACGACCTGGCCCTGACAATCGGCGTACGGTACATCGAAGTCTGGAATGCCGACCTTCTGGACACGTCACTACAGCCCTTCCTTGAGCAGATGAACCGCGAGCTACGCAGGTAGCAACGCCTGCCCGTCTCCTTGAATTCTGGAAGCGGCAAAGACGACTTAAGAGGGCTCAGCTCAGCGCTTGGACGACCACTTGATCAGCCAGAAGATCCGGTTCGTGGAACGCGTGGGCGTCCGCTTGAACTCAAACATCCCTAGCGGCAGGATCGAGAGCGAACTCGACTTCTTGGATTTCCGCGTGCTCGAAAGGTGGTAGTCCGTCCGCTTGTTGAAGCCGAACTGGAAGATGAAGTCGAGCACGCTCAGGCGCGTGCGATCAGGACGGGCCTCGTAGTTCACCACGATCGGAATACCGAAGTCAGACGTCTTCATGACGTCCTCCGACAGGTCGATCACGCCGCTATGAGCACCGAGCAAGCCGTCCGCCACAATCACGAGCCGATCGCTCTCACGCTCGACGAGCTCTCGCAGCTCAAGGGTGGTGTTCACGGGAACGCCGCTGGCCTGAAGGATGCGGTCGCCCGTTCGAAAGCCAGCAAGGTAGGCCGACGATCCTGTCACGACCGCAGTCACCAGCACCGCTTCCACGCTAGTTCCGTAGATCTCACCCGCGAGCTCCGCCGGAACGGTCGCCACGCCGAGACCCGTGCGGTGCACGAGGTACTCATTGAGCTGCAGGTCCACGCGGTCGGCCTCGGTCTCTTCGATCGTCCGCCCGCCAACGACCAGAGGCACCACGAGTTCTTCGCGCACGAACTCTGAGGACATGCGACTGACTTCGAATTCGACCTCGTCGCCAGGAGACAACGAACCACTCACGACGTCCGTGAACTGAGCGTCACTCATGAGCGCCACGCCGTTGACCGACAGCAAGAGGTCCGTACGCCGCAGCCCCGCCCCTGCCGCCGCCGAGCCCTTCTCGACCTTGGACACCAGAACGCCGCGCCACGCCTCCATCCCCAGGTCCTTGGCACTCTCGGTGTCTACCGAGCGGACATCTAGCCCCAGGAACGGCAGCTCTAGGGTCGACTCCCTCGACACGAGAATGGCGCTAACAAGCGAACCACTGCCGCTCGGGAAGCGCCGCGACTGCTCGGCGATCGAATACTTCGCCGTCGATCCGTTCTCCTCCACGCGCGCGACCAACGTCGTCGGGCCGATGTCGTCGTTGTAGTTGTAGGCGTCGTGCCCCTGGAGGTCCCCGTTGAAGTGAACGCTGCAAGAGGCTGCTCCCAGAAGGAGTGTGGTCGCCATCAACGATCGGAGGACAAGGGCCGGGGACGGGAGCACGCGATGATGGGATGGCACTGTGGGATTGGGCTGATGCATGGGATGGGATACTCGGGGAGGAATAGATCGGTTCCCAGGATTCACTGGATTCATCAAATCGATGTAGTGCTCGTGGTCAGGCCGCTGGCGGCCTTCTGACGACTCCACCAATCTCGCCAGAGTTCGGGATCCTGGGGAGTCGGGCCGGGAGCCCGCTCGTTCTTGGTGAACAGAATCCCGCGGATCCCGCCTGGCCTCAGGCGACTCTCGGCCGCCAGGCTGAGCGCGAGCCCCTCTTCGCCAAAGCCGGCCCGGATGGACTGGAGTCGATCGAACGCGGCAGCCGCGACGGCGCGGTCTCCTGTCTCGAACGTGTCGATCAGGACGGGCACGACATCAGCGAGCGCACCGCGCGTGACGAGCGTCACGCGACCGTCCCGACGCCGCACCTGCACGTGGGCTTGGGACGATTCGGACGCAACGGCGCGAGCTCGACCGCGGGGCTCGGCGGCTGCCACGACGGCGGACCCTATGGCGCGCTCGATCGGGAGAACCGGATCAGGACTGGCGCTGGCGTCCGCCATGCGAGTCAAGGCTCGGTCGAGCCCTTGAAGCGCGAGCAGGCCGGCTTTCCCCACGGTGTCCGCAGCGGCCAGCTGGGCGTCCCAGCGGACCTGCAGCGGATGCACGATGATTCGATCGCGGTAGATGATCTTCTCGACCTCCACGGGCACTTCGACCCTCACTTCCACTGGCCTCTCCACCGTTACTTCAATCGGCACTTCGACGATTCGCTCGACGATCGTCTCAACGGGAACCTCCACGAGCACCTCACGGATCATGGGCTCTCCTGGCTCGACCTTGATCCGCTCGACCGTGTCAGACTCAGCGTCGTGAAGGAACAGACCGCTGCTCCCCGAGCGAGCCAGCAGCACGCCAAGGAAGATCGCCGCGGCATGGCTGGCCCAGCTAACCCAGCGCGGCGCGCGCCTACGACCGACCTTCAGCGGCACGGGGCCGCCCGCGTGTTCGCCGGGCATAGCGGCCGCCACCGTTCTCTCGACCTCCAGCGCGCTCAGGCCCGGGATGCTCAGCTCCCCTAGCGCATCACGCCCAGCCAGCGCCTGCTGCCGCTCGACGGAGCACGGGGTGCAGGAAGCCAGGTGCTTCCCAAGTCGACTCCGCTCTTCCTGCGTCAGCTCGTCGTCCCCGAGACCCAGGAGATCCTGATGTTCGTCACAGTTCATAGCTTGATCCTCGGCGTTTCATCCTGCTCACTTGTCTCCACGTCGCCACCCGCTCCTACCAGCCGCAGGTAGCTCATCCGGAAGGCGCGGCGTCCTCGCGAGACCCGAGACTTCACCGTGCCCGCGGCACAGCCAAGAGTCGCCGCCGCCTCGGCGTGGTCGAGCCCCACGATGTCCACCAGCCTCACGGCCGTCTGGAACGGCTCGTCGACCTCGTCCAGCGCGAGCCGAATCGCTTCCTGCTCATCGACCGCCCGTAGGCTCTCACTTGGCCTTCCGCCCCCCGCCTCGGCGGCCAACAGGCCCTCGGCGCGGAACTCCGCCCGGTTCCCCGACTGCCGCCGGTGATCCCGAGCCAGGTTGAACGCAATGGCGAAGAGCCAGGGCCGAAAGCGCTGGCCTACGTGGAAGCCATCCAGTCCGCGCGCCACCCGCACCCAGGCCTCCTGGGCGAGGTCCAGCGCCAGGTCGCGATCCGACGTCCGGCCCTCGAGGGCAAAGACGAGCTGGCCACCGAAGCGCTCCACAAGCTCCCCAAACGCCGTCCGATCCCCGTGCCGCGCCGCGGCAACGAGAGCCGCCTCCGCCGGGCCAGAGGTCTTGGACGGGGTTTTGGACGAGGTCTCAGGCAAGGGTTCGGCCGAGGGGGGACGGCTAGGGGATCCAATCAAGGGGGACACACCCGCGGATACGGAGCGCTACTCCGCACCGTTCCCAGAAAACCGAATTGCTTGACTCCCAGGCGCCCGTCAGGCCGAGGGCTCGATCCGCTCGATCAGAAGGGGCTCGACCACTGGGCCCGCCGACAGGTCGATCGCTCGCCCCAGCCGCTCCAGAGCCGCGTCCAGCCCGTGGCCCCCGCGGTGATGCACCAGGGCGAGGACGTCGCCCTTTTCGACGGTCGCGCCCGCCGCATGCTGCCAGACCACCCCCACCGCCGGGTCAATCGCGTCCCCGGGTGCGGCTCGCCCGCCGCCGAGATCTCGTACCGCGTAGCCGATTTCGCGCACGTCGCCGAATCCGAGGTGGCCGGACTCCTTGGCCTTCAGCTCGAGTACGTCCGGCGCGCGCTCCAGTACGGTTCGCGTGATGTCCACGCTCGCACCCTGGGCGCGCAGCATCCGATCGAAGTGTTCCAGCGCCGAGCCGTCCCCGAGGACCCGCCGCACGGCGTCCGAGGCCGACGCATGCTCCGCCTCAAGCCCGACCGCCACGAGCAGATCCGCACCGAACGCGACCGTGATCTCCACGAGGTCAGCAGGTCCTTCGCCGCGCAGGGTCGCAAGGGTCTCGTCGATCTCCAGCGAGTGCCCGACCGCACGGCCCAGCGGACGCGCCATCGAGGTGATCCGCGCGGACGCGCGGACGCCAGCGGCCGCCGCGAGATCCACCATGGCCTGCCCGAGCTCTCGCCCGCGATCGATGTCCGTGAGAAACGCACCGCTCCCGGTTTTGACGTCGAGGACCAGCGCATCGATGTCCTCGGCCACCTTCTTGGAAACGATCGAACTCGCGATCAAAGGGAGCGATTCGACAAGCTCCACCCTGTCGCGCAGCGCATAGAGCACGCGGTCACTCGGCGCAATCGACCGCGTCTGAGCGCAGATCACGCAGCCAGCCTCGCGGAGCACGCGCTCGATGGCCGCCTCGTCCAGGCCGGTGCCAACGCCGGGGATGGCCTCGAGCTTGTCGAGCGTACCGCCTGTGTGGCCCAGGCCGCGGCCCGATATCATCGGCACGATGCAGCCAAGCGCTGCCAGCGCGGGCGCGAGGGGCAGGCTCACCTTGTCACCAATCCCGCCCGTTGAATGCTTGTCGACCTTGGGCGCGTCGAATCCGGAGAGGTCCAGTCGATCCCCCGACGCGACCATGCCGGTGGTCCAGCCGCTCAGCTCAGAGGGCGACATCCCGCGGAACCAAATCGACGCGAGCAGCGCGACCTGCTCGGGCTCGCCGATCGAACCGTCCGCGACGCCGCGCAGGAAGGCCAGGGACTGCTCAGCCGAGAGCTCCCCCCCGTCGCGCTTCGTCTGCAGGATCTCACGCAGGCCCGCGCCGCCCAAGGGATGGTCATCGCCCGCGTCGGCATCGCGGGAATGAGCGTCCGGCGACGTGCTCACTTCGAGATCTCTTTCAGGAACGACGTACCGGTGCCGCCGAACGGAACGTTGAGCGCGTGGGCCACGGTCGCACCCACGTCCGCGAACGTCGTTCGCGTACCGAGGTCATGCCCGTCCTTCACGTGCTTCCCGAAGGCCAGGATGGGCACGTACTCCCGCGTATGGTCCGTGTGCTGCTGGTTGGTCGGGTCGTTGCCGTGGTCGGCCGTGATCAGCACTAGATCGTCGTCCCGAAGGTCGACCTCCAGCTTGGCCAAAGCCTCGTCAAACGCCTCGATACAGCCCTTGTACCCCTCCGGATCCCGCCGGTGGCCGTACAGCATGTCGAAGTCGACGAGGTTCACGAAGATGAACCCTGCGGC
>JBLIHL010000182.1:0-9998 GCA_047635895.1 Paracoccaceae bacterium
ACTCGCTCGGCCATGTGGACGAACGCGTAGCCCTCAGGGATCGAACCCACTAGACGGTCAAGGCTCTCTTCTGGATCCTCCTTGGGGCTCTCTTTTGATGGAGCGTCAGCGGGAGTTCCAGACGGAGATCCAGACGGAGATCCGGCGGGAGCCTCTTGCCCGGCGGCGAAGGCGACCGGGACGAGGAAAAGCCAGGCGGGAGCGAGCAGGCGTGCGCGGGCGAGCATTCGTGTCGGCATGGAGGATGTTGGCGAAGCCTCGGAGGGCGGCGAGCGAGGGACCGTTCCAGCGTAGGCGAAACCCTGCTTAGGGGAGGCGGCGCCTGAAGGCCTGGACTGAAAGAGCGTAAAGCACGGCTGAAAGCGCGAGCATCGGGATCACATACCACCAGTCGAGGCGGTCCTTCATGACGATCTCCATGAATACCTTGATGTCCACGAGCCGGTAGAGCGAGTAGTTCGTGATCGTCTCGACCAGGTAAATAGCGAAGGTGAGGATCGACCCGAAGAGCATCACGAAGCTGATTCGCAGCGGTTCCGAACCGAGGCTCGACCAGAAGAACGCCACGGAATACACGACGCTGAGGAAGGCGCCCATGTGGATCGAGCACCGCGTCAGGTCGCTCCAGTCCATCGTCTGATCGACGATCGTGAGCAGCGGCGGGATCGTGAAGCTAGACACGAAGACCGGCAGGAGAACGGCCAGGAGGCCGAGGACGTAGCGCTCGGTCAGGAGCCGAAGGCGAGAGACCGGGCGTGCAAGCCAGAGCTCCATCGTGCCACGGTGCGCTTCGCCGGCCACGGCGCCGGACGCGAACAGGATGGCGGCTGCCGTCCCAAGCGTGGCGCATCCCTTGAAGTAGTGCTGACCCACGACGTAGCCCGCGACGCCGCCGCGGTCGACCTGGTCCACCAGCTGCTTGAGCATCGGCACGGGTGAGGCGATCATCTTGATGCTACTGATGTTCTCCATGAAGTTCGGCCACCAGTAGATAGCGGCCGCCAGCATCATCTCGATCACGAGAAAGAAGCCGAATCCGTAGAGCGCGTAGCCCTTGAGTCCACGAATCATCAGGTCCCCTCCACGCCGTACAGCGATCGGTAGAGCTCACGAAGGGAGAGTTTGCCGTGCTCGACGGCAACGGGGGCGGGCAGCGCGGCGCAGGCGCCGAGGGCCGTGAGGAACGGGCGGGGGTCGTCGGAGTCGAGCATGATGTGGAGGTCCCGGCCCTCGGCGCGGATCGATTCGATCCATGGGCCGGCCAGGAGCGCCGGCGCTTCGCCTAGCGCCGTTCCCTCGGGGTAGGTGATGCGGACGAGGCGGGCGGCGCGCTCCGACACCGAGGAGGCGGTCTCGTCGGCGATCAGGCGGCCAGCGTTGATGAAAATCAGGCGCTCACAGGAGCGGTCGACCTCGCCCAGGTGATGGGAGGACAGGAGGATGGTGGCGCCGCTCGCGGCGTCGGCCTCAATCAGGTCGAGAACCTCGCTGCGCTTCGCCGGGTCGAGTCCCTCGGAGATCTCGTCGAGGATCCGTACGCGGACGTTCGGGGCCATGGCGGCGGCGAAGACGAGCTGGCGCTTCATGCCGTGGCTGTAGCCGCGGACGCGCTTCCCGAGGGGCAAACCCATGCCAGCGGCCACGGCTTCGGCGCGCTTTACCGTCTCGCGGTCTCGGCCGCGGAGGAGGAATGCCAGCTGGTCACGTCCTTTGAGCTCGCCGTAGAGGTGAAGCTCGCCGGGGGCGTAGGTGGTGCGCTGTCGGATCCGGAGCCCGTCGCCCTCGAGCTGGACCCCATCGACCCAGACGTCGCCGGCCTTGCAGGGTACGAGCCCCACGAGGAGTCGCATGAAGGTGCTCTTGCCGCTGCCGTTGGGCCCGAGGAGCCCGATGACGCCGCCCTGTGGGATGTCGAGATCCAGGGGATGGAGAGCGACGTTGTCGCCGAAGCTCTGGCTGAGGCCCCGCACTGAGATCGAGCCAGGGGAAGTGAGCGCGGTCTGGGGGAGGCCAGGGGGATCCGCTGCGGGGCGGGTTAGGCTGGTCGTGTTCAAGGAAGGCGTGGTGAGGGACTCGGGAGGCGACGAACGCGGGTAACGTACCGCCCGTGGAAGGCGTACGTATCGAGGAGGAGCTCAAACACGATGTGTTTGGTTGCGTCGAGCTGGTCTCGTGGATGAGGCCGGGGCAGGCTGCCGCAGCTGAGCCCGCGCCGGAGCCCGTACGGATGATTCGCCGGGTCGTGCGAGGGCGTCTGGGCGCGGGGTGGGTCGCTCGGCTCCTGGCGCGGCGCGAGGAGCGAGCGCTGCGACTTCTTCGTGAGGCCGGGGTGACGGCCATCGCGGGCGCGCCTGAGGTGCCCGGGGAGGTCCTTGGCGCTCTGCGCACGATGCCAACCCAGCGTGGGTTCCAGCCGCGATCCCGCGATGTGTTCCTGAGGCCGTTCGCTGACGGCCTTCCCCTGCATCGGGCCACGCACCTGCCTCGCGACTTCTTTCACCTGCTGGAGGAGGCTGCTCGCGAGCTGCATGCGGTCGGCGTGTGCCACAACGACCTCCATAAGGAGCAGAACATCGTGGTCGCGCCCGATGGGCGTCCGGTGCTCATCGACTTCCAGCTCGCCACGCTCCATCCGAGGCGTCCCACGAAGGGCCTTGAGGGGCGCTGGTTCGTCGCGCGCTGCCGCGATGACCTCCGGCACATCCAGAAGCATCGGCGGCGGTACACGCGGGATGGCCGCGGGCCCGTGGAGGAGAGCGTTCCGGACGAGGCCCGGATGAAGCGGACGGGCATCCCGCTCGTCTGGATGAAGACGGGGAAGCCGCTCTACAAGTTTGTGACGCGCAAGATCTTGCGGACACGGGACGGCGAGGAGATGCGCCCTAGCTCGGGCCCGTGGCCGGCGTGGCGGGAGCCGCTGGGGGGGGAGGCGGGGGGCTTTGGCTCTGGGCCAGCCTCTGGGTCTCCCTCTGGCCGCAGAGGTTGAGGAAGTTGGCTAGCAGCCGTCTGCCGCCCTTTCCCACGGAGAGAATCGACTCCGGGTGGCCCTGGACGCCTTCCAGCGGCAGCGTCCTGTGCCGGACCGCCGCAATATCGCCATCCGGGGTCCGCGCGGTGATCGCGAGCTCGGCGGGCAGGAAGGCCTCGTCGATCACCAGCGAGTTGTAGCGCGCCATCGGGAACGGCTGATCCAGTCCCTCCAGCACGCCCTCGCCGGAGTGCACCAGGGGGCGCGTCGAGCCGTGAACAAGCTCCGTGGCCCGACGCAGCTGGCCGCCGAGGGCGGTGGCGAGGGCCTGGTGCCCGAGACACACACCAAGGATCGGAGGCCCGTCCTTGGTAGCGCACCGCGCCCGGATCACAGCCTCCGAGCAGCCCGAGCCAGCGGGCTCGCCGGGGCCCGGTCCGATGAGCACGCCCGTGACCCCAGGGGCCAGGACGTCGCTAGCGCTGGCCTCCGCCCCACGGACCACGCGGACCTCGGCGCCGAGGACTAGAAGCTCCTGAACGAGGTTGAAGGTGAAGGAGTCACGGTTGTCGATAACGACGATCACCTCTGAGTTGTAGCATTCGCCTCAGATGAACCCCCTCAAGATTGTCATCGTCGGTGCCGGCGAGGTCGGCCAGCATATCGCCGGCATTCTCAGCCGCGAGCAGCACGCGGTCACCATCGTCGACCCGGACCCCTCCAAGGCTCGGAAGCTCTCCGAATCGTTCGACCTCCAGACCTACCGAGGCGACGGCACGCGCGCCGACGTGCTCATGGACGCCGGTGCCTCCACGGCCGACCTCGTCGTGGCGGTGGCGGACGACGACCACGTGAACCTCCTGACGAGCGTCATCGCCAAGCGCCTCGGAGCGCGGCGCGTGATCGTCAGGCTCAAGGACACGCGGATCCTTGAGAGCTACCGCTACTTCTACAAGGACACGCTCGGCTTCGACATCGCGATTTCGGTGGAGCAGCTCGCGGCCGACAAGGTGCTGGAGATGGTGCGAGAGCACCACGCGCTGGAGGTGGAGAGCTTCGCGAACGGCAAGGTCCAGCTGCGGCGCCTTCCGCTCCGCGCGGCCTCTGAGCTGACGAGTGCGCCTCTCGGCGAGGTCCGGATGCCAAGCGGCGTGCTGGTGGCAGCCATCTCGCGCCGCGGCGATCTCCAGGTCCCCTCGGGCGACGCAGAGCTCATGGTGGGCGACCAGGTCTACATCATCGGCACGAAGAAGGGCCTCGACGCTTTCGAGACGGCAGCCGGCGAGAAGGTCGTCTACAAGCGCAACGTGGTCGTCTACGGGGTCTCAACGATCGGGCGCTCGATTGCCAAGGCTCTCAGCGTCGAGCGTGGACTCAGCGTGATCGCGATCGAAAGCGACGAGGCCAGGGCTCGCGCCTTTGACCTCGAGTGCAACGGTGAGCTCAAGGTCCTCGTGGGCGACGTCATGGACCGCAACGTCCTCCAGGAAGAGGGGATTGGCGACGCGAGCGTGTTCGTCGCTGCCACGGAGGACGACAGCAACAACATCGTGGCCTGCCAGCTCGCGAAGGCGTTTGGCGTCGAGCGAACCGTGGCCGTCATCGACGGCGCCGGACTATCAGAGATCTTCGACTTCCTCGAGGGCGTGGATCAGATCGTCAGCCCGCGGATTGCCTCGGCCAACGCGATCATGCGCTTTGTGCGCGCCGGTTCGCTTGACGCCATCGCCGTCCTGGCAGGCGGCCGGGCCGAGGTACTCGAGTTCGTGACCGTTCTGCCGGAGCCCACCAAGGTCAAGAAGCTCGGACTGCCGAAAGGCGTGGTCCTGGGCGCTATTGTTCATGAGGAAGAGGTGACCGTTCCCGCGGGAGACACGGTGGTGAGGGACGGCGACACGCTGATCATCTTCGCCAAGGCGGAAGCGATTCCTGAGGTCGAGAAGCTCCTTAGGGACCGATGAACTTCCGCGCAGTTGCCAAAATGCTCGGGATCGTGCTGATGCTCGTCAGCGGATTCCTGGCCCTCTCGGCCGGGGTTGGCCTCGGCTATGGTGAGACGAGCGTCATGTGGAGCTTCGTCGCCGCGGCGGCATGCAGCTTCCTGTTTGGCGGTCTCCTTGCCTTCCTGTTCCGGGACGCCAGTCACGACGCGCATGGCCGGCCCAAGTACTACCGCCGGGAGGGCCTCGCGACGGTGGGGCTATCCTGGATGGTGGCGGGCGCCGCGGGGGCGCTGCCGTACCTCTTCAGTGGGACGCTGACCTCGTTCGTCGACGCCTACTTCGAGTCGGTCTCAGGCTTTACGACCACCGGCTCGACGATCATGTCGGGTGCGCAGATCGACGGGATGTCCCACGCGATTGCGTTCTGGCGCTGCTTTAGCCAGTGGCTAGGTGGTTTTGGCATCGTCATGGTGTTCGTGGTCTTCTTCCCCACGGGTGGACGCAGCCTCTTCCGCTCCGAGGTCCCCGGCGTCAGCCGTGAGGCGGCGCATCAGCGCGTCAGGGACTCCGCGATCATGCTGGCGAAGATCTACTGCCTTCTGACCAGCGGCCTCGTGGTGACGCTCCTGGCGATTGGCATGGCGCCGTTTGACGCCGTGATCCACACGTTCTCGACGATCGCAAACGGCGGATTCTCGAACCACTCCGAGAGCATCGCCTTCTACGACTCCGGCGCGATCGAGATGGTGCTCGTTCTGTTCATGCTGATGTCGGCACTGAACTTTGCCATCTACGACGCGCTGATCCGCGGAGGCCCCAAGGGGCGGCTCAAGCCTGCCTGGAACCGCTTCTACGGCAGCCTGGAGGCGAGGCTCTTCCTCGGCATCGTGGCGTTCTGCACGCTGAGTATCGCCGTGGTTCTCTGGCACACCGAGGGCGTCGCTGGATTTGGCGAGCCTGTGCGCGCCGTGCGCGACAGCCTGTTCCAGGTCGTCTGCGTCATCACGACGGCCGGCTTTGTCACGGCTGACTTCGACGCCTGGCCCCAGTACTGCCGGATGCTCCTCATGTTGCTCGCGATCTGCGGCGCGTGCGCCGGCTCGACCAGCGGTGGCCTCAAGCTGGTACGCATAGTCATCATGCTGAAGGCAGCCTTCGTCAGCGTGCGGAAGATGGCTCGCCCACGCGTCCTGGACCAGGTTCGCGTAGATGGTGAGACCCTCGACGAGGGCGTCGTGGCCTCAGTCACGGGCTACTTCGTGCTTTGGGTAGCCGTGTTCCTGGCCGCGACCACCGTGTTGGCGTCGTTCGGATCGGACCTGGAGACGAGCGCGACCGCCGTGATCGCGACCTTGAACAACGTCGGTCCAGGCCTCGGCAAGGTCGGCCCCGTCCAGAACTTCGCAGGGCTCCACGATATCGCCAAGATCGTGCTGTCGCTCTGCATGGTGCTGGGGCGCCTGGAGTTCTACGCGCTGGTCGTGCTGCTCATGCCTTCCTTCTGGAAGCGCTAGTGCTGTGTAACAGAAGTTCCTGTCATATGTACGGCCCCTCGAAGCCCTGGCGGCGTTGCTCGAAGAGCCCCTAGCGGCTCTCTACGGGGGCTTCGAGTGCTTTGTTGGACCTCCGATGGGCACTACTTTTGAATTCGGACTTGTGCAGGCTAGCTCACGTAATCTCGAGGTCGGTCTGAGGTTCGCATTACGTCGGTGTGGGGCCATGTTTACCTGGGCCTTAAGAGAGCCTCAGGTCCGGGCAGTACCATGCGGGTCATGAATAAAACAGACCATCCAAACCGTCAGATGCTCATCGTGCTCACCAGTCATGAGCAGTTCGGCGACACGGCCGATACGACTGGATTTCACCTCGCGGAGCTGACCCACGTGGTCGAAACCTTCGTGGCACGCGGGATCCCGTACGTTCTCGCGAGTCCCGACGGGGGGAAAGCGCCCATCGATGCCAGGGATGAGTCTGACGACGTCAACGCGTGGTTCCTCGACAGTGACGAGATGATGGGGCGTCTCTTCGCTACCCAGAAGCTCGCCGACGTCGATCCCGCGGAGTTCGACGGCGTGTACTTCCCCGGTGGGCACGGCACCCTGTGGGACTTCCCGGACAACCCCGATATCAAGCGGATCGTCAGCAGCATTCGCGAGCGAGACGGGCTTGTCGCGGCTATCTGCCACGGACCTGCGGCGTTTGTCGGCCTCAGCAATGCTGAGGGTCAGCCGTTCGTCCATGGAAAGAGGATGGCCTGCTTCTCGGATAGCGAGGAATGCGAGGCGAAGAAAGAGAAGGTCGTCCCCTTCCTCCTTCAGTCGCGTCTGGAGGAGCTCGGAGCCACCATGGAGCCAGCTAGCAACTTCGAGCCCAAGGTCGTCGCCGACGACTGGCTCATCACCGGCCAAAACCCGGCGTCCGCTACTGCGCTGGGGGAGGCGATTGCCCAAGCGCTCGTGCAGATGATCCCGGTCAGCCGCTGAACGTTTTCACCGCCGCGATAGCCAGCCCAGGATGCCGGCTCGTGGTCCGTCCCACGGACGAGCAGTATCGGTAGCGGCACCTGTCCGCTGTCGCCTGCGTCGTGGATGGGCTGGCTATCCTTGGCTGAGGCCTTGGGGAAGAGGTCCTGCAGGTAACTCCCTTCATCCAACGGGAGGGGGAGTCATGGGGGCCGGGGAGTCCGATGAAGCCGCTTGCGTCGCCTCCCGCTTGTTCCAGTTAGCCCCGGGGATCAAGAGTCACCATTGCGGCCAGGTGTGCGCCTGCGGAGTGCCCCGCGATGAAGATTCGTTCGGGGTCGCCGCCGAAACCCTCGATCGAGGAGGCGACAAACTCGTAGTCGCTTCGACTGCCTTTGCGCCAGCCGCCGCCGTAGAAAAAGACGATCACCGGATCAGGCTTGGGGCCTCCCGAGGATGGCCGGTAAACGTCGAGGCGCCGGCGGTCCCCATCACCGTAGGCAACGTCGACCGTCTTGAGGTAGACCGCGTTCGACGAGGTCCGATTCAGGATCTGCGTGCCGTAGGTCAGGCTGACCTCGCGGAACACCTGCTGTGCGCTAGAGGATGTCTTCGCGGTACACGAAGGGCTTCTTGCGCAGCAGGTCGCGCCTATGGGCGGCGAAGCGCCATAGCACGGTCGGGCCAGACACGGCGATATAGCGGCGCAGGGATCCGCGGCTCTCGAGCTGGATCTTGCCGGTCACGAGCCCAACGAGCTCGCGGTCGTCCCTACCGTGCTTGCGGTAGACACCCGCACCAACCTGGTCCGGGTCATCCGGGAAGCCAGACGGCACTTCGAGGAGCAAGCCCAGCACCCGTGGGTCGGTCCGGACGCGCGCGAGAACGCTCCACTTCCGGTTGCCCTTGCGTCCCATGATCTCGAGCGTCTCACCGTCGCGGGGCTCCTCGAAGGAGATCGGCACCTTGGGGAGTTCGATGTCCATCTCGGCGGTGAAAAGGCCGCCGCCGACGGGCTCGATCACGGAGCGCTCGATGGTCGGACCGTCGCCGTAGAAGGCCGTCACGTCGACCTCTCCGCGCTCGGCGTACTTGCCGAGGAAGACGACGCCGTGGTCCGTCGATACGCCGAGCTCGTCGCCGCCGCTGGTTCGGATGTTGAGCACCGGATCGGTCAGCTTCCGGGTGCCCGAGCAGGACGCGAGCGCCAAGAGCGCAAGGAGCGCCAGAGTGCGCCGGGGCTGGGCGCGGCGGGAGGGCGCCGTGGCAGAGCGATTCTGCTGGCGGCGTGGAGTGGTGGCGGCGTGGATGGAGCGGTCCATGGATCAGCGATCGGTTCGTGGTCGAGGCGGCATGGGGACCCTGCGAGTATCGTCTGAAGTCGCGCCAGGCACGAAGGGTTCGTGGAATCTCCTCGTCGAAGTGGCGTCCCTGCGGCCTATTCCCATCGTTCGGTCTGATTATGCCCCTCCGTCGGTGCCCGTAGCCTTCGTCCGCGAAAGCACATCTCTCCCTCCTGTCGGGGGGGGCTCCTGGGGGACTGGGGCCCCCTCGGGGGGGGGGAAGTGCCCGCGGTATGTTCGCAGGGACCGTCGAGCCGGTGGTGAGGGCGAGGGGAGAAGCCGGTGCGGAGGAAGCTCAAGCCCCTCAGTCAGACGCTCTTCGAGCAGGGCGTGCTCATCGAACTCCCATGGAGTGAGGTGAAGGACAGAGGCGTAGCCGCTATCCTCTCGCCCCATGCCCCGTGATTACGACGCCATCCTTCTCGACCTCGACGGCACTCTCCTGACGCCGGACGAGACCATTCACCCGGAGACGCGCGCCGCGCTCAAAGAGGCGGAGGAAGCCGGTGTGACCGTCATGGTCGCCACCGGCAGGTCCAAGATCTCTGGGATGCCGATCGTGGAGGACCTGGGCCTCCAGACGCCCGCGATCTTCTTCAACGGCTGCGCGATCTGGGACACGGCGAAGGGCCGGATGATTGAGGAGCGGACGCTATCGAACCGGACCAACCAGCGCCTGCACGCGTGGGCGACCGAGCGCGACGCGCAGGTGATCGTGATGACCGCCGCCGAGAAGCTGACGCACGAGCCGCGTAACGAAGAGGAGCGCCGCAACTACGACGGCTTTATCGGTATCGAGTTCGTGGACCGCGACCAGCTCCTGCGCGAGTTCACGATTCGGCTGAGCTTCCTCGTGAAGTGCGGCGAAGAGGGCTCCCACCGAATCGCGTCCGAGCTGGAGGCTGCGGCCGGCGGACCCATCTACGTCTCGCACTTCCCGCTGTCCGTGCTACCTCGTCACCGAATGAACCCCTACAGCGCGATCGACGTCCACGCGCCGTGCCGTGGCAAGGCGGAGGGCCTGCGCTTCCTGGAGGAAACGCGGGGGATCCCTGCGTCGCGCGTGATCGCGGTCGGGGATGCGGACAATGATATCCCGATGCTGCGGGATGCGGGCCTGGGCGTGGCCATGGCGGGGGCGTTACCCGAGGTACAGGCCGAGGCCGACCTGGTGATTGGTCCGAACAGCGGATCTGCGATCGCTGATCTCGTCAGGGCCAGGCTGCTGTAGTTTCCGCAGTACCGTTCCGGAACCAAAGCTGCGGGAATGAAATGGAAACAT
>JBLIHL010000183.1:0-9992 GCA_047635895.1 Paracoccaceae bacterium
GCCGCGCAGGCGTCCTCGCCGGACGGGCGTGCTGCCGCACGGGCCTCCTCGCCGGAGGGGCCGCGAGGGCGAGCCTCGCGCCGGGCCGCACGCACCCTACGGGCACGCGCTATGGCCCGGGCGTCCTTGCGGACGCGGGGGACGGCTTCGGGCATGACGGCATGACGGCATGACGGCATGTCGGCATAACGACTGGACGCCATGGACCAAGACTCGAGACCCACTACTCGCCCATACGGGCGAGCACTCCCTTCCACAGCAACATCGACCTGGGATCGCACGTGCCAAAAACAGGCGCTAACTCGAACCCGACGATAGCCACCGTATGAGCACCCCTTTAGATCCGTCGAGCATGAACGTCACGTTCATCGAAACCCCAAAGGCAACCGCCTTGCCGCAATGGACGCAGACCCGAACCTCGAAGCTCTTGAACGACTCGGCCGTGATTTAGATGACGCTGGCGACAGTAGTCGTGATAATAGCCCCCCAAATGGGTCTTGAAGAAGGAGCCATAGACTGGCCTAAACGCGCGCCGGGCACAGCGAGTCCCATCGTGCTCTTCCGCCGCTCCATGTGAGTCCCGCCACCACGCGGGGGAGGAGCCTTCGTTGCAGGGCACACGCGCCCTTTGATACACCGCATCTTTCATGATCCCCGCTCATACGCACACCCGGCCAACTTCCGTGCTCGTCACACTACCGCCGTCCTTTGCCACTCGCTGCACGGCCCTCGCGCTCCTTGCGGTTAGCTGCAGGGCACCCGAAGCCGCTCCGTTCGTGCTCCAGCCACCTGCCCTCGCCACCGAGGCGTCGCTCGCCCCTGGCTCGTCGCTCGGTCCCATGGCTCATGCCATGGACGAACCTGACGGAACGGAACGGATGTCCCCGACCCCCGTGCGCTGCCGGATCATCTACCTGCGCCATCCGAGAGAGAGCTCGCTGCGCGCGATCGGCAGCGATGCGAACATCGTCGCCGACCTGGAAGGAGCGCGCCCAGTGCTCCTCACCCCCGACCTGACCGTCTCAACGCTCTACGCACTGGGACAAGACGCCATAGCCTGGATTGCGGCGCTGGAAGAGACCGCTGAAGCCGAGGCCATGGAGGTTGCGTCAGGCACGAGCTTCGTCCCGGTCGGCTCAAGCTACCGGCTGTCCGTCCAGAGCAACGAGTTCGTCGAAGACCCGCGTGACTGGCTCGACGAATTCACCAATCGCGGACCGATTCCTCGCACCATCGCGGTGATCGTCACCGGCACCTCCGCTGGCCCCCGGGTGGCCCTCAGCCTGACCAACCTGGACCCCGATCGAGAGACGGAGCTGCTCGAGTCCTACCTCGACGATCCCAGCATCCCGGCGACCCCTCCTCCGCCTGCACAAGACGAGCTTCTTCGCCAGGAGGTCCTCAACATTGAACAGTCGCCCGAGATCGATTCGCCGCTGGTCCTCCACCTCGACTCCCCCTTCTCCATCGGCAATGGCACCTCACTCGCCATCATCGTAGAGCTCATCACGCCCGAGGAAATCGACGGGGACAGCGCGGACGAAGCGGTCGCGAAGCTGAGAAACCGGACGGCGGCGCTCGCCGAGGACCGCGAGCCACTGACCGACGAGAGCCGTCGGGCCATCGAGCGCTCAGAAGCCCTCAGAGTCTTCCAGCAGCGCGGCGGACGGTCAGCGCTTCTTCAGGTGGCGCAGGAATCAGGGGCCACGCTCGCCCAAGACCTCGCACTCGTCGCTGATGCTGACTTCCTCAACACGCTCGGCCAGCGGGCTTTCCCAACGCACTTGGCGACGGTTCCCTTGCTTGACGAACTCACCGCATCTATCGGCTGGCGCCTCGACGCCGCGGCTTGGTCACTCCTCGCCGAAGGAGCGCTGGAGGAGACCCTCGACCCAGAGCTGATGGGCGTCTTCTACCGTCGCGCAGGCGCCGTCGCCGCGTTCCCCGACATCGTCCAAGACGCGATCAAGGCGGCGCGGGGCAACAGAATCCGTTTCGAGGAACGCCTCGTCACAGAGCACCGCTACTTCCTGGAGGACCCGTCGCCCTCCGCGCGCCTGCGCGCCTCCGACTGGCTCAAGGAGCACGGAGTGGCCCTTGGCGGCTATGACCCGCTGGCGGATCGCAAGCAGCGACGGGCGGCGCTGGAAGCGCTGAGCCTCGAGCAGACACAGACTCAAGAGAACGCCGAAGCAACGGCCCCCCAGGGAGACAATCAGTGATGGCCGACGACCCGCAAAGCGCGCTCACCGAGCCCGATAAGGCCACCGACAAGGCCACCGCCCAGGCCGGATGGCCCAAGCGCATCCTCCGCGGCACTTGGCGCTGGACGAAGCGTATCTCGCTCGTTCTGATCGTCGTCCTTCTCATCGCGCGCGCCAGCTTGGGGCTTTGGCTCCCCTCCGTGGCCAACCGCGCCGCGGCTCCCTATCAGCTGCACGTGGCCTGGGACGACCTGGACCTCTCCGTGCTTGGCCTCAGCCTGGACCTCGTCGGGCTCCGCGTGGTGCCCCTGCCGGAGAACGAACTCGAAGGCGAGGAGCGCGACAAGTACCTCGCCACCCAGCAACCGCTGGCGCGGCTCGACGATCTGGGCCTCGACGCCGACGTGTCCGCCCTCTTGACCGGCGACCTGTCCGTCCATCGCATCGAGGTTGGTGGGCTGGAGACCTGGCTCGCACGCGACGCGGACGGGACCTGGAACTTCGAGCGCCACCTTCCTGCCCCCTCCACCGAACCCGCAACAGCGGAGAGCGAAGAGGAAACGGAGGAGGCCGACTCCGGCGTGGCAAGCGACACGGAATCCGAACCCCAGGATCCTGCAGCCCTCGACTTCAGCTCGCCCATTGCGATCTCCACGATCGACCTCCACGGCATCCGCGTTCACCTGAACGACGCGATGACCCAGCCAACGCTGGACACGGTGCTCGATCTCCAGCTCAGCGTCCGAGATGTCGGACACCCTGAACGCCCCATTCAGGCGCGACTCACGGGCCGAGCCGAAGGCGTGCTGGATGCCTTGCTGCTCGAGGCAGAGGCCGACCTCGGCGTCGCCAAGCTACTCGTCGGCCTGAACCTGGAAGTCAACGGTGTGGGGCTTGAGGCCCTCCAGCCGTACCTCGCTGAAGTCGGTATTCAGCCAAGTGCGTCCAAGCTAAACGCTCGCATGGGCGCGACGGTCGACCTCAAGCCACTGGCTGGCCCGGGCGGCCGGAGCGGCTCCGAGGAAGTCGGTGACGAGAAGGCGCTCGACCTCGGTGGAACGATACGCCTCAATACCGTCGTGCTCGACGCGGACGGCGAGGTAGCGATCGAGCTCCTTCCGACGACAATCGAAGTCACGCGCGCACGCTCCACGGCCTTCGAGCTCAAGAATGCGGTCTGCAGCGGCCTGCAAGCGAAAGCCGTCCGGCTCCCGGGCGGCGCGATGCGTGTGGCCGGCCTCGACTTCGTGGGCGCGCCTTCCAGCCCAGAGGACGAACCCGACGAGGAACAGGCCGAGGAGTCAGGCGACGGCGAGTCCACCGGTCCGCCGCCTTCGCTGCGCATTGAGCGCCTGGCGCTCGAGAACGTCGAGTTCACCTTCCGGGATGAGGCATTGTCCGAACCCCAAACGCTCGAGCTACGAGTGGGCGCCGAGGTGCGCTCGCTCGTGCTGGACCCCGCTCAGCCAGCGGCGCCACTGGAGCTCTCGGTCGACGTCCGCCTGGACGGCTCCGGCTCCGTGGGCCTGTTCGGAACGGTCGTCCCCACGGGCGAGACGCTCAGCGCCGACCTGGCGCTGCACGGCTCCGACCTGACTCTCCTCAGCCTGAAGCCGTACCTGGAGGCAGCCGGTCTGGCCTCGACCCTGAAGAACGGATCACTCGGCGGCCAGATTGCCCTGAGCGTGTTCCCCGGGGACGAGATAAGCAGGTCCCCCACTCGCGTGGAAGGCTCCCTCGTCGAGCTTCAACTCCGCGACGGTGAAGTGCTCCATGCGAGCCTCGAGAAGCTGAGCTTGACGTCCATGGCCATCACGCCTGACGAAGGCAGCACGATTGGTCGCGTGGGCCTCACGGGCGCGACGCTGCCCATCGAGCTGCTCCCGGACGGAGCCTTCCGCGGGTTCGGACTCGAAACGCTTGGGCTGCAGCCCCTTGCCGAAGGTCGAGCCCTCGGCCTTTCCCAGGCCGGAATCAGCCTGACCGACCTGGCCTTTGGCGGTGCTGGATCACGCGCCAAGCTTGAGGGCTCCTTCGACCTCGTCGGAATCGCCGATGACGTCCAGCTCGACGGCAGCGTCATCACGCGTGAAGGGCCGCTGGATCTGGACGCCAACCTGACGCTCTCGGGCAAGAACATGTCCCTCGATGGGCTCCGTGAGGTGCTACTTGCCCAGGGCATCGAAGCAGACCTCGAAAATGGTGAGTTCCGATTGGCGGCTGAGGTCAGCGCCAAGCTGGCTGACGACGGCGAAACCACTCTGGTGAACGGACGCCTGTTCGACGTCGCGCTCGCGAACCGTGGCCTCGACGTTGTGTCCATGGCAGAGGTCAAGATCACGTCGCTGGCCATTGGACCTGAGGGAACGCGGATCGAGAGCCTTGAGGTCACCGGGCCCAACATGGTGATGGCGCGCGACGCCGAGGGGATTCTGATCGCAGCGGGCCTGCGAATCGGCGTGCCCGCCGTCGTCCCAGACATCATCGATGAGTCGACTGTGGCGGACGCGGCGGAGATGGCTCCGCCGTCTTCTTCGGTCGCGTCGACCCCAAAGAAGTCGGACACCCAAGCGAAGCCAAACACCGACGCGGAGCCTGCAGCGCAAGAGGCCCCCGAGTCCGCGGGCGGCTTCGTCATCGAGCGCATCGCCCTGGAGGGACTTCAGGTCCAATGGGCCGACGCCTTCGTCACGCCAGCCGTCGAAACCGAGTTCACGGCGCGCGCCGAGATCCTCGATATCGACCTTTCGGTGAACGCGTCGGACGAGCCGTTGAAGCTGCACCTGGAAGCCGCCCTCGACGGCGCCCTTCGATCGCTTGCCCTCGACGCCACGGTCAGCATCGCTGGAGCCAATCAGTCTGCATCGATGACCCTCGCCCTCGAGGGGCTGCGTGCTGGGCCACTCGCCTCCTACCTGCCGCCCTCCACGGTCATGACCCTGGAGGACGGCCGGTTGCGCTTGAGCCTCGAAGCGTCTGCCGCTCCCCACAGTGACGGCGGGCAAACGCTGAAGGCGGCGGTGACGGAGCTTGACTACCGCGACGGCCCCGACGGCGAGCCCCTCCTGGCGTTCCGCTTCCTCGAGTTCGACGCGCCGCGCGTGGACGGAGCCGCGGCGGTGTACGAGATCGACCGGCTCGCCATGGAAGGCCTTGCCTTTGATGCCGAGCGGACGGCGCCAGATCGCATCGAGGTCCTGGGGCTGGCGCTTGTTAGCCCCCCTGTGGATGCCCCGGTGGATCCAGCGGCCGACACGGCAACAGGCGGCAACGCCGCGACCGTGTCACCCGGTGCCGAGGAGGCGGCTAATCCGACGGAGCCTGTAGCCCAGACGGCCCCCGCGACCGGCACGAGCGCACCGGACCGGTCCCTGCCCCCCACGGTTCGTCTCGGAAAGCTTGACCTCGGGATCGATCGACTGCGGTACATCGATCGCACCCGAGCAGACGCGATCCCTCTCGACCTGAGCCTTGCCCTGGTGACCCCTGGGCCCCAGATCCTCTGCCTACCGGATCCGGTGGAACTGCCGCCCATCGAGTTCTCGGCTGTCGGCGCCCTAACGCCGCTCGTCAAGAAACTCTCTCTGACGGCCTCGATCGAGCCGTTTGCTGCCGACCCAGGCGCTGGCCTCACGCTTCTGATCGAAGGCATCACCGGAAGCGAGCTCGCTCGCATCGACCCGAAGGCAGCTGCCTCCATCGATCCAAGCGCCTACGCCGACGGAAGCTTCGAGGTGACGGCCGACGCGCGCCTTTCCTATGCGCGTCGCGGCCCATTGGACTTCAACCTCGACCGTGGATTCGGTGCCATGGTGAGCGTCGATACGTTCGCGCTGAAGCCGACCCCGGACTCTGAGCCGACCGGCTTCGATCGCCTGGACATCGACGTCAAGCGGATCCAGCCGGCCACCGGCGACGTTCGAATCACTTCGATCGACCTCAACGGCCTGTACGCACGTGTGCACCAGTCCGCGACGGGGATGCGGGTCGCAGGTTTCCTTCTGCCCAAGCCGCCGGAGAGCGAAGAGCCCACCGCCGAGGTCGGCACTGAGGTCGGCACTGAGGTCGGCACTGAAATAGGCACTGAAATAGGCACTGAAATAGGCACTGAGATAGAGCCCAACGAGCCACTCGAGGCAGAGCTAGCCGAGGGAAACGCGGAAGCGTCGACCGAGGACGTCGTCGCCGATGACGCGGAGAGCACGCCGCTCGGCCCAGAGATTTCCATCGACCGACTCACGGTAGCGGGGCTCGACTTCGAGTTCCTCGACACCACCGTCGAGCCGGCCATGCGGCTCCCGGTCGCCGACCTCCAGCTGGAAGTCCAGCGGTTCACCACACGCACCTTCGAGGAGCGCCGGCCCTTCTCCTTCCGCGCCGTGATCGACGCGGGTGAGATCGAATTCGAAGAGCGAAGCGGCGTTGACAACCTCCTGTTTGGGGTTCTCGGCTCGGCCGCAGACGCCGTCACCATGAAGGACGACAAGTTCGAGACCGAATCGCGCCGCGCCTGGGATCTCCTGGAAGCGTCCGGTCGTCTCTCCCTCGGGCCCGAGCCGCGAGGACGTGTCCAGCTCTCGCTCCTGGGCCTGGAGCTCCCTGCGTTCCGCGGCCCGGCCCGCGCCGCCGGCATCGAGATTGCCGATGGCCTCCTCGACAATCGCACGGCGGTCCGGTTCCGAGAGGACGGCGTCCTGAGCATCGACTCGAAGACGACCACCACCTACCTATCTCTGTCCGAACCGCCGGGCGGTCCGATCAGCCAGTACCTCAAGCTTCCGGCGCCCCTGGACACCGTGCTCTTCTTGCTGCGCAACGACGACGGCGATCACAAGGTCCCGGTCCGCCTCGACATCCCACCGGACGGCGTGAGTGCTACGCGTATCGCCTCGCTCGCCGCTGGCACACTGGGCGCGTTGATCACGGACGCCATGAGTTCGGCTCCGCTACGCGTACTCGGGCCGCTCCAGAGCGTCGCGGGCGCGCTCGGACTGATGCCTGAGCCGCTGACGGCCGAAACCGTCACGCTGGAGTTCGCCGAGGGCGCTGCGACCATGGTCGCAGCGACCGTGAAAGAGATGGAAGACAAGTCCGAGCAACCCGATGAGGTGCTGGCTGACGTCAGCCCCCTGGGCAAGATTGCCCGTGCTCTGAGCGGGAACTCGAACCTGCGGGTGGTCATCCAGGCCGACCTAGGCGAGGGAGACCTTCGCGTGGCTGAGCGCCTCGCCAATCCTCCTCGGGAATCGATTCAAGCCCTCATCGAGCACAGCCGGAATCGCAAAGCATCGATCGAACGGGAGCGAAGCCAGCTTTCGGCCCGCGCGCGCGCGCAGATCTTCGCGGGCGCCGCCGGAGGAGACTCGACCCAGGCGGCCTCAGGCCAGGACCGCGGCGAACTTCTGGCCCGGCTCCAGACGCTCGACTCCGAGCGCGCCGCCGTTGAGAAGTCACTGGACGATCTCTTCAAGTTCATCCGCCCAGGCGCCGATCGCCGCGCGGACATGCGCACGCGAAACGCCGCTCTGGCGCTCGCCAACAAGCGCCTGGAGCGGGTACGCCTCGACCTCGTGAATCGAGTGGGCAACGCCGTTGCCCAGCGCATCGACGTGCGCCGCGCTCGCTTCCGCAAGGGCAGCGAGAAGAACCCTCTTCCCTCCCTCGGGCTCGTCACGGTGACCCCGAAGTGAGCCTTACTTACCACGTCCGCGTTCTCATCCAGCTTCTCGACCACCCCATGATGTTCCTTCGCCGCCCAAGCCGTCCCCTTACCGCCATGGTGGGCGCCGCCGCCCTGGCACTCTTGCCGTCCTGTGTTTCCCACTCGGTCGCGACGGAGTTCCACGGCGTCGCCGGCATCCGGGGAGTACCGGTCGAGTACCAGACAACGACCGCCTGGGCGCTCCATGGGCTTTTCATTTTCCCTCTGATCGGCGACGCGCGCAAGGCCACCGTGATCGATGCCTTTACTGAGGAGGCCGCGGCACAGGGAGCCTCACGTCAGCGCATCACGCAGACCAGTAGCTTTACGTACTGGTTCATCCTCCCTCCGATCTCCTTCTTCATCCACCCGGTGACGTCCACCATTGAGGGTGACATCGAGCTTCAGTAGACCGATCCCGGGGGATGACTGCCGGGCGATCCCCCCTTGCCCGGCAACCTGATTCGAACCGGAACAAGCCGCGCCCGGTTCCCGCCCTCTAGAGGGTGGGAACCGGGCGCGGTTGTGTGAGGAGCGGACGCCCTCACGTTTCAGACCCCCTTGCCGGGATCCGGAACGCAGATCAGTGGTGGTTCGTCACGACGTGACGCTGCGGCGGCGGTACCAGGCCGACCGCTCGGCCGACGCGCTTCTTGCCGTGCTGCGGGTTCTCGATGTAGTAGAGAGCTCGCTCGTACACCCGGCGCAGGCGCTGGGGCATCGCGTAGTACCACTTCTCGTAAGAGCGGACCATGCGCTTGCGCAGCTCCTCGAGCTCGATCTGCGTGAAGTGCTCGTGCTTATAGCCCGAGCGGTTCGACGAGACGTAGTTCTCAGAGAGGTCCGAGATGTCGATCGACGCCTGGTAGTTGTCCCAGGACTCGGTGCCGATCAGCGGGTTGAACACCGAGATCCGGATCAGGTCAGGCCCGGCGAGGCGCAGCACCTTCTCGGTCTCTTCGATGTCTTGGGGCGTCTCGCCCGGCGATCCGACGATCAGGTACACCTTGGCCCAGATGCCCGCGCGGCGGGTCATCTTGGCGGCGTTCACGATGACTTCCGGCGTGAGGTCCTTCTTGAGGACGTCCAGCATGCGCTGCGACCCGGACTCCCATCCGTAGTAGATGCGGCGGCAGCCAGCGCGGTGCATGTGCTTGAGCAGCGGGTAGTCCACGCAGTCAGCGCGCGTGTTGGCAACCCATTCGAACTTGAGACCGCGTCGAATGATCTCGTCGCACATCTCGTGGATGCGCTTCTTGCGCAGCGTCAAGATCTCGTCGACGAACAGGATCACGCCCGGATCGTACGTTTTGATGATCTGCTCAAGCTCGTCCACGATGGCCTCAGTCGAGCGAACGCGGAAGCCGCGGCCCGTGAGCTCCTTCTGGCAGAAGATGCACTTGAAGGGGCAGCCACGCGTCGTGAAGATGTAGACGAGGTGCTCGGGGTTGTTCTTGAAGTACGACTCCATCGGCAGCAGGTGCCGCGCCGGAATCGGAAGCTCGTCGAGCTTCTTGATGAGCGGCGGCGCGGGGTTGTCGACCCACAGCTCGCCTTCGCGCATCGACGCGAGCCCGGGGATCTCCAGGAGAGCGTTGTCGTCCCTGCCCTCGATCGAGCGAACCAGCTCGGGGAGCGTGTGCTCGGCCTCGCCCTTCAGGACGTAGTCGAAGTGACCGGAGTCGAGGAAGACGCCCTGGTCCACCGAGGCGTGGGGTCCGCCCATGATCGTGGTCTTCCCCTGCTCCTTCGCGTACTTCGCCCAGGCGATGGCTCGACGGATGTTCGGGGTGAGAGCACTGAAGCCGATGATGTCGTTCGCATCGATGGCGGCCTTCATGTCCTGGTCGTTGCCGACCCGCTCATCGTGCAGAGCAATTGGAAGCTTCTCGCGCTCCATCATCGCGCCGAGATAGCCGATTCCGAGGATCATCGAAAGCGGATCCTCTTGCACATGCGGCTTGACGTAGGTCAGGAGAGTTTTTTGCATCGATGATTCGTGTGTCGGCGGAGTAACAGCCTTGGACCTGGAAGCGCCCGGTCCAGGGCCAACAAGGGCCCGCGGTTGTGCTGCGAATACCCTGCTA
>JBLIHL010000184.1:0-9991 GCA_047635895.1 Paracoccaceae bacterium
CGCATTCTCCAGTGACTTCGGCTCGCCGGCGAGGCCATCGCTGCAGATGTGCCCCATGACAAAAGCTGCATCCGCGGACTTCGTACCTGCAGCCAGCGATGACTTGAGGAGCTCCAGCATCCGCTGGGTCTCGAACCAGACAGGAGCCTCCCTATCTGGCCCGCTGCGTTCTATCGAGTAGAGGTACAGCACGCCGAGCCACGCCGCCGCCTCGCTGTCCGGTGCGGCCACTGCGGCCTCGATGAAGAGGTCGTGCGCTCTCTCGCCTGCGTCATCCTCCAGGTGAGCGCTGTCCGGGTCCATGCAGTCGTCGAGGTAGACCACTCCCAGGAGCAGCTGCGCCTGCGCGGCCGCCTGGGGATCGCCGCCGACCTGGGCCTTGCGGAGGAGATCCTCCGCGAGCTTCCGGCGCGGCAGGTCAACCTCATAGTCGATACCGTTGAATTCAACGATCAGTTCGGCCGCTGTGATGGCGGTCCACGGCACAAACAGCTCGTCTCTGCGAGCTAGCTGGGTGACCGCGTCCTGGCCCTCCTGGTTGAGCAGCTCGGACGTGGTTTCGTAGCGGCGTTCCTTGCGCAGATTCATGGAATGAGCCTCGATGAACTTGGCCAGTTCAGCGATGCGCCCGCCGTCCTTCGCGTCCTCTGCATAGCCGAGAAGGCCTGCGTAGCCTGCGCTCCACGCTTGACCAGCAGAGGCATTCCGGACGAACCCGTCGATCGCGTCAAGGTCGAGCGCATCGGCCTCCGCCTCGACTTCGGGGGCGGCGCTCATCTCGGTAGCTGGCTTCGTCTCTGCGTCCACCGTCAAGCGCGTGGTGGGCGTATCGGTCGACTCGCCGGGGTCTCCCTGGTGGGTCATCACCGTTTGCGGGGTGCGTACCTGACGCTCTGGGCTGGTGCCCTCCGTGTCCCCCTTGCCGAGCAGGGACCAGGCCACACCTCCGCCCGCCGTAAGCAGCATCGCGGCCGCTAGCCATGGCAGCTTTGACCGCGTCTCTTCCTCGGACGCGCTGGAGGGTTCCGAAGCGGCGGGGTGCTTGGCACCGCCGGAGGGCTTGGCCACGACGGTATCCGAGCGACCCGGTGATCCGGTCGACGTGATCGCCGCCTTCATGCGCGAGCGAGCCTCGACCGTCGGTGGCATGACGCCCCGGGCTTTGGACGCGCCGGCGTCCGGATCCGATAGATCCACCGGCCCTCCGATCGCATCGAGCACGGACGCGATCTGCCGTGCGAGCTCAGCGCCGTCTGCCGGCCTGTCGCCGACGTCCATGGCCACGATCCCGGCGATGAGGTCGACCACGCGTACATCCAGACTCGGCAGGCTCACATCGAGCCGCGCCATGCCTGTCATGCAAACCTGCTGCATGATCTCGGGAACCGATCTGCCGTCGAAGGGGTGCCGCCCCGTCAGCAGGAAACAGCCCGACGCGCCGAGCCCATAGACGTCGGACGCCTTGCAAGTCTCCTCGCTGCTCCGGAACTGCTCCGGCGCCATGTACATCGGTGTTCCCAGGATCCCGCCCGCAGCCGTGAGGCCCAGGTCATCGTCGACAACACTCTTCGCCAGTCCGAGATCCGCCAGCTTCACCCGACCATCGCGGGAGATCATGATGTTCGCTGGCTTGATATCCCGGTGCACGAAATCGAGGCGATGGGCTTCTCCCAGGCCCAACGCCGAGTCGCGCAGGATCGTGAGCGCCTCGCGCGCGTCGAGCGGCCCCTTGCGTTCCACTCGCTCGGCGGCGTCCTCGCCGTCGATGTAGTCGAGCACCATGTACTGAAGGCCACCGATCTCGTCCACGTCGGTTGCCCGAACCAGGTTCTGGTGCTCGAGCTTCGCCGCCACCGTTGCCTCGCGCTGGAATCTGGCGCCAGCTTGCCCTGCGGGCGCCGTTCGGATCTTGATGGCGACCTCGTTTTCGAGGCGCACGTGAAGGCCGCGGAAGACGTTCGCCATCCCACCGCTGCCAAGCTGAGCAAAGAGTACGTAGGTCCCCAGAACCGGATAACCCTCCACCCGGGGCAGGTCCGCAAGGAGTCGGTGCTCGAGTAGCTTCTCGAGCGCGTCCCGCTCGACCAGCGTTTCCACGCGGGCTACGAGCGTCTTATCGAAGGAGTCAGAATTCAAGGGCGATGCACGTGTGTGAAGACACGGTCCAAGGGGCGGGGGTCGCCCCATGCTACACAGCCCGTCCGGTTCCCCAGGCCCGATCCCGACTTGCTACCCCAAGGAGGATCGTGATGGAGACCCTGAGGAGGACCCTGAGGAAGACACTGAGGAAGCCGGAGAGCACCAAATCTTCAGCTCCCCCGGAGAATGCCCCTATTGGCCGGTCCCGGCTGCCGACTATCCTCCCTACCAGGATCCATCCCTGCCCGCCCTCCGATGTCATGAAACTCCACCTGCACCTCGCCCTTCCCGTCACCGTTCCGCTCGTCGCCGCCCTCGTCCTGCCGCTGGGTTCGTGCAACGCTACAACCGGTGCCGCGGCTGGCGCCCTGATCGGCGCAGGCCTGGGTCAGCTAGCGGGTGGCGATACGGAGGCCACGCTCATGGGTGCGGCGCTTGGAGCCTCTATCGGCGCCCTCTACGGGTACAGCGTTGAGAAGAAGCGGGAGGCCCGCGTGCTCGAGAGCCGAGAGGCGACGCGGGCCGAACTCGAAGCTGCCAACCAGGCCGCCTCTGCCGTCCCGCCGAGTTCGCGCGAGCAAAAGATCGCCCTGGCGAAGGCCTACGAGGCTGAGCACGCGGTCGAGTACCAAAACCCTGCGCCCATGCGGGTCCTCTCGGTCCCCAGCGTCCTGGCCTCGGGATCCGAGGCCGAGACCACCACGGGTCAGACCGGCGAAGCGGCACCTGAAGCCATCGTTGCAGAGCCAACGGTCGGCGCCGCACCGGTTGAGACGCCGACGACCCCCGAGATCGCGGAGCCCAGCGGTGAACTCGCGCCAGTCCTCGTGGAAGCACTCCGCCTGCCAGGCGGCGGCGTGGTCCTCAAGGACCTGGAGACCGGCACTTTCATCGACAACGAAGTCCACATGATCGACGAGATCTGGGACGTCTCGACCGACGCTGACGGTCCGGTCCTCGAAGAAGAGACGGAGGTCCCCGTACCCTTCACGCTCATCCTGTCGGATAAGGAGACGGGCCAGCCGCGCGAGTACACCGCGATCTATAGCGCGTAGCGCTGAGCTGGCGTAGACCGACTACGTCAGTCTACGCCAGCCTGATCGAGATCGCGTCCGAGAGGTTCGTCGTAGCGACGCCGGCACGGCCGCCCCCAGGGCGCTGATGCCGCCGCGGCGCGAGATAGATCCCGATGGAGCGCAACCGCACCGGTGTCCCGCGCGTACACCCCAAGCTGTGGAAAAACTACGCGTCATCGCCGCCCTTTTGCTGTCCGTCCCTCTCTTTGGGTCGACGCTGAACCACCTCTTTCACTTCACGGAACCGCCGCTTGACGATGGGTCCGTCGGTGCTCAGATGTGGACCATCATCCGGGACAACGGGCTGATGGACTGGCTGGCTGCAGGGCACCTGGTGCTCGGGCTCATGCTGCTCATTCCGCGTACGCGATTCGCCGCAGGCGTGCTCCAGCTCCCCATCACACTTGGCATCGTCGCGTTCAACGTTTCGATGTTTCCCAAGGGTGTGCCGCTGGCTCTAGCCATGCTCTTACTCAACCTGGCGGTCGTGGCGAATGGGCGGGCGATGGCTCGCCTCATTCAGCCCGACTCGTCAGAGGCTTGAGATCGCCACGAGGGCGGAGCTCATCGCGAGCATCAGGAGCGCGGGCAGCGACTTCTTGGGGGGATCGCTCACCTTGACATGCATCGACAGCGCACCGAGCATGAGCACCACGAGCGTGCCGGCCGCGGGAAGCACCAGGCTGGGCAGCCAGATCCCCACCACGAGAGCGATGGCCGAAGCGATCTTCAGGAAGCCGACGAGGTAGAACATCACGTCAGACAGTCCGTAGGCGCGAAACTCTGCTTTCAATGAATCGGCAGAGCCTCCGCGATAGGAAGTTTCACCGCCTGCTCGCACAAGCCACACGTTCAAGAGGCCGAGGCTGAGGATCACCTGGAGAATGATGGAGAGGGTGTGCGTCATGGGGGCTAGTTTATCTGAGACTGCGTCCCCTTGCTCTTCGCGCCTACCCGACATTTGGACGCGCAGTCACCTCGCCAGCGCGCCCCCATCCATGCAAATCGCCTTCGAAGTCTGCCGCGCCCTGTCAGTCCTCGCCTTCCTGGGGTACGGCATCGCCTGCTTGACCACTCAGCACATGGTGGCGGAGTTCGAGCGCTTTGGACTGAGCCGGTTCCGCCGGTTCGTCGGCGCCCTCGAGTTCCTGGGCGGGCTTGGCCTACTGGCGGGGTACTTCCACCGCCCGCTGCTGCTGCTCTCCTCAGGCGGATTGACTCTGCTCATGCTGCTCGGCGTCTGGACGCGCGTCCGTATCCGCGACTCGATGCTCGAAACGCTGCCAGCGGCCGCGTTTCTCGTCCTCAATGGCTTCGTGTTCTGGTTTGCGGCTACGTAAGTGCGCGGCCCAGCCGCCATCCAAACCAGTGGGATGTCGTCGAGTTGCAGGACGCTCTCCGTGGCCCTTTTGGCCGCATTTAGGGACAGCCGGCCCCTACGGGCACGGCCCCAGGGGCCCCTCAGCTGCCCCGTTCCACCTCTTTATGAAGTCTTGATCTGGCCTTTGCGAGCAGCCACACGGAGACAACGTTCAATCCCGGCTCAACGGTCGCACCCCCACGTAGCCAGTGCTGCAGCGACCGCTGAACCCACCCCATCAAGCCAGGATCAATCTGTTGCATATCCCCCACGCCTGCCAGCTCAAGACTGTGCAAAGACCCTTCCATCGTGCCGCATCCCTTGGGCTCCTGAGCCTCCTCCCGCTGGCGAACAGCGCCGTAGCGCAGGACGCTATGGACGCCCCGGCGGTGAATGATCGCCTGCTCAACCTGCAGCAGCAGATCGACGAGCTCACGAACCGCCTGGAGAAGACTCCCGCCACTGGCAGCAACCGGTCGACGATGAAGCTCTTCGGCCGGATCCACATCGACAACTGGACCTACCCCAGCTCCGACACCGCCATCGACGTCTTCGAGTCGGGCGACCCCAATATTGGCGTCCAGAACCGATCGCTCTTCCGCCGAGCTCGCCTCGGCGCCTCCGGCAAGATCGACGACTCCATGAGCTACAAGCTGGAGATCGACTTCGGTCTCCCGAGCTCTCTCGCCTTCAAGGACATGTTCCTCGGCTTCGAAGGCCTCCCCGGTGGCCAGAAGCTCCTCGTCGGCAACCAGAAGCGCCCGTACGGCCTCGATCACCTCAACTCGAGCCGCTACAACGTCTTCATCGAGCGACCCTTCGTCGTTGAAGCGCTGAACCAGGACGCGCGTCGACTCGGAATGCAGGCCTACGGCGTGTCCGAGGACCAGGCGTGGAACTGGCGCTACGGCGGCTTCCACATGGAGAACTTCGCTGGCTCAGGCCAGATCAGCGGCGACACTTTCCAGCCTGAGTTCGCGGCGCGTCTCGCCAACACCTCGATGTGGAAGAATGACGGCCGTGACTACGCCCACTGGGCCGTCTCCGGCACCCTCGCCTACCCGGACGGTGATCCGGCCGCGGGTGACGGAGCCAACGAGGCCCGTTTCCGGACCCGCCCTGAGGGCCGCACGGACTCCCGCTGGATCGACACGGGCCGCATGGCGGGCACGGACAGCTATCAGATCGCCGCTATCGAAGGCGCCTGGAACAAGGGACCGACCCAGCTCGTGGGCGAGTACATGAACACGTGGGTTTCGCGTGGCGACACCAACGACCTCAAGTTCAGCGGCGGGTATCTCCAGTTGGCTCACTTCCTGACCGGTGAGTACATGCCGTGGGATCGGAAGTCCGGCACGCTGGCTCGCCCGAAGCCTTCCAAGAACTTCGCACCTGGCATCGGCAAAGGCGCCTGGCAGCTCGCGGCACGCTACTCCGTCGCCGACTTCTCCAACGAGGACGTCCGGGGCGGCCGCGGCGAGTCCCTGACGCTCGGCGTCAATTGGTACTGGAACGCGAACGCGAGCATGCAATTCAACTACATCCGCGGTGAGATCTCCGAGCGCGATGAAACCGTCGGCGGCCAGTTGTTCGACGGCGGCGACTACGAAGTCCTCGGCATCCGCCTCCGCGTGGACTTCTGATCCCGACCCTGGCTGGATTCAAGAAGGGGCCCGGTTCAGCGCAAGTCTAGTGCGCTGAACCGGGCCCCTTACTTTCGGTGAGCTCGGTCCTGCCTATCCGAAGCGGCCTTCGAGGTAGTCGGCCGTCTCTTGGTGCTTGGGCGTCACGAACATCTCAAGAGTCGGCGAGTGCTCCACCACCTTGCCCATGAGCATGAAGATGCACTCGTCGCTCGCGCGCCGCGCCTGGGCCATGTTGTGCGTCACGATGAAGATCGAATAGTCGCCGCGGAGCTGCCAGAGCAGATCTTCCACAGCGCGCGTAGCCTCTGGGTCGAGCGCCGAACATGGCTCGTCCATGAGCAGCACGCTCGGCTTCACCGGGAGCAGGCGCGCGATGCAGAGCTTCTGCTGCTCCTCTAGCGACAGCAGCGTCGCCCTCTGGTTGAGGCGGTCCTTCACCTTCTCCCAAAGCAGCACCTCCTTGAGCGCCTTCTCGACGACACCGTCCTCTTCGGAACGCGGCGCCTTGCCGCCATAGTTCAGGCGGTAAGCGAAGAGAAGGTTGTCGCGAATGGAGAGCGGGAGCGGGTTCGGACGCTGGAAGACCATGCCGGCGGCGCGGCGGAGCTGGGTCAGCTCGACCTTCGGGTCGAGTACGTTGTGACCCATCACCTCGATCGATCCGCTAGTGCGGACGTAGCCGAGCCGCTCGTTGATCCGGTTGACCGAGCGCAGCAGCGTGGACTTACCACAGCCGCTCGGCCCGATCAGCGACGTCACCTTGCCCTTCTTGACCGTGATGTCCACGTCGAAGAGCGCTTGGAAGTCCCCGTACCAGAGATTGAACTTGGCTGCTTGGATCGCAGCGACCGCGGTCTCCGAGACCTTGGCGCCCGACGGGCCCCCCCTTGTGATGTCGCTATCCAAAACGCCCCTCGATGTAGTCAGTGGTTCGTGGGTCCTTTGTCTCTCCGTTGAAGAGACGCTTGGTCTTGCCGACTTCGACCACCTCGCCTGCGAGGAAGAGCGCCGTCCGATCCGCCAGGCGGCGGGCCTGCTGGACGAGGTTCGTGACGAGCACGATCGTCATCTCCTTCTTGAGCTCCTTCAGGACCTCTTCAATGCGCATCGTCGTGACCGGGTCGACGGCGATCGAGAATTCGTCCAGCAGCAAAAGCTCGGGCTCCTGGCTCAGCGCTCGTGCAATGGTAAGGCGCTGCTGCTGGCCGCCAGAGAGCAGACTCCCGAGGGAGTTGAGCCTGTCCTTGACCTCGTCCCAGAGCGCCGCCCGCGTGAGGCAGCGCTCGACGACCTCGTCGAGGTTCGCCTTGCCCTTCACCCCGCGCAGCTTCGCCGCGAACGCCACGTTCTCGTAGACCGACATGGGAAGGCCCACCGGCAGCGGAAAGACGACGCCAATACGGCTACGAAGCGCGTAGAGGTTGCGCCACTTGCTCACGTCCTTGCCGTTGAACTCCAGGGTGCCCTCCACGCGCATCCCGGGCGTCATCTCGTCCATGCGATTGATCGCACGCAGGAACGAGGTCTTGCCGCTGTTCGCCGGCCCGATGATGCCGAAAATCTCGTTCTCCCGGACCTCTAGCGTCGCGCCTTCCAGCGCCACGTGACTCCCGTAGCGGATCTTGAGGTCCTTGACCTCCAGCTTGAGGCGATCCTTGCGGCTCACCATTTCTTGACTCTCCGGAGGTGAACGCGGAAGGCGATGGAAGCGGAATTGAGCAGGAGGACCATGCCGATGAGGGACAGCGCCACGCCGTAGGGCAGCGCCTCGGGCACGTTCGGAACTTGGGTCGCCACCACGTAGAGGTGGAGCGACATCGCCATGGTTTGATCCATGACGCCCTGCGGCAGGAACGGCAGGAAGAACACGGCGCCGGTGAACATGATGGGCGCGGTTTCCCCGACGGTCCGAGAGACCTCGAGGATGACGCCAGTGAGGATGCCGCTGATCGAGTTGGGCAGGACGACTTTGCGAATCGTCTGCCAGCGCGTCGCGCCCAGGCTCCAGCAGGCCAGGCGGAACGATTGCGGCACCGACCGAAGCGTCTCACGCGTGGAGACGATCACCACCGGGAGCGTCATGATGGCCAGCGTCAGGCTGGCCGCCAGGATGCTCGTGCCGAACTCAAAGAAGAGAACGAAGGCTCCCAGGCCGAAGAGCGCGTGCACGATCGACGGCACACCCGCGAGGTTGATGATCGCCAGGTTGATGAGGCGCGTCAGCAGGTTGTCCGACGCGTACTCCGAAAGGTAGATCGCCGCGGCCACGCCCAGGGGCACCGAGGCGACCAGCGCCACCGCCACCAGCCAGAGCGTGCCAACCAGCGCCGGGAAGATCCCGCCTTCGGTGAGCCCGTTCGTCGGGGCGGCCGTGAAGAACTCCCACGACAGCGCGGGGCTCCCCTTGACTACGAGCAGCCCGAGGATCATCACGACCGGAACGATCAGGATGAGCGTCATGGTCCCAAAGAGCAGTCGGAAGGCTCGCTGGTTGCGCTTGTTGCGCTGATCCAGGGGCTCCGCCTGGAATCCGCTGGTGAGGGCGTCGCTCATGAGAGTTTCTTGTCTCCCTTGCGAACGAGCACGTCCGCCAACAGGTTGATGATGAAGGTCACCATGAACAGGAAGATGCCGAGGGTGAAGAGCACCCGATAGTGGTCGGACCCGTTCGCTGTTTCGCCCAGCTCTGACGCGATCGTGGCGGTCAGAGCGCGCACTGAATCAAAGACACTCGTGGGCATGTTGACGGAGTGACCGGACGCCATCAGGACGGCCATGGTCTCGCCGAATCCCCGGCCGACGCCCAAGAGGACGGCCGCCACGAGGCCATTCTTCGCCGAGGGAATGACGACCTGGCGGATGACCTGCCAGCGGGTCGCGCCCATGGCCTCGGCGGCCTCGCGGTAGCTATCCGGCACTGCCTTGAGCGCGTCCTCCGCGATCGTCGCCATGATCGGCGCCGCCATGAGGCCCAGGATGACCCCCGCGTTCAACACGGTCAGACCAACAGGTACGTCAAAGACCTCGATGATGAGCGGGTTAAGGATCGTCATCCCAATGAAGCCCCAGACCACGGAGGGCGTAGCGGCCAGGAGTTCGACGAGCACCTTGAGCGTTTCGCGCGTCTTGCCTGTGGCAAATTCGCCGATGTAGACGGCTGAACCGAGGGCGAAAGGAACCGCGACGAGCATCGCGAGTCCCGTGACGCTGGCGGTTCCTGCGATCAACGCGAGCGCGCCGTACGTCGGATTTTCTTCGCTGGTCGGACGCCAGTTGGGCGAGCTGAAGAAGTAGCCGAGGTCGAGCTCGGCCACGGCGAAGCCGAGGCCCTCGCGCGCGATGAACAGGAAGATCGCGAGGACGAAGACAATGGCCGAGATGCCCCCGAGGAAGATCACCCCTTGGGCCACCCGATCCCAGATCCAGGCGGCGTCGAGTTTGTCCTCGAGGCGGCTCGCCTCCGCCTTACGGGAGGAGCCTTTGCCTGAGGAGCCCTCTCCTGAGGGTGACGGACCCGACTGGGGCGGGCCTGATGGGTCTGCCGATGATGGTTCAGACATGGGATCAGTTGTCGTCGTCGGTTTCGCCGCGGAGGATCTCCATGAGATCACTCATGCGTGTGACGAGTTCCTCGTGGACCGCTTGGGGGTCCGACAGGTCATCGAGTTTCCAGCTAAGCACGGTCGTGTGGTAGGGCACCTTGCGGATGTGCTGGCGGATGGCGCCTTCGAGGTCGATCACGAAGTCAAACTCGTCGAAGTGGTCGCGGA
>JBLIHL010000185.1:0-9971 GCA_047635895.1 Paracoccaceae bacterium
GAAAGCCCGCGCGGATGAGACCAGCGGTGAACGCCAGCTCCCCGGGGGAAGCGGTGAGCGTCTCGCCCCGCGCCAGGACGTCGAGTCCAGCCTGGATCCAGCCGCGGCGTCCCTCTGTGGTCTCGTTCTCCAGGAACGATCCGCGTTCGAAGATCAGGTGCTGGGCGTAATCGAGCCAGCCACGCTCGCTGAGCGGGTCCAGCTCGAGAGCTCCCTCGGCGATCGCGTAGGCCCTGGGCGTGTCGCCCGCATGGAGGGCGATGCGGAAGCGAACCCATTCAATGCTCGCGAGGACGGATGCGAGCGGTCCGAGGGCGCGCTGGATCGATCCCATGCGGGAGCGAGTGGCGGCGTCTGCGGGGCCGATCCACGACTTGGAGCCCGGGAGGTACGCGAGCACAAACGGAGCGGCGAGGACGCCGAAGCCGAGGAAGAGGAGGGGGCGCCGGCGCCACCATGTGAGAAGGCGCGTCATCCGCGCACCTCGTCCCGCCAGGTGCGCAGGAGGGCAGAGCCCGCCGCGGCGCTCGCGGCCAGGGTCGCTGCGGCGGCGGCGATGGCGCTGGTCGGGGGCGGGAGCGGACTCTGCCCGCTTTGGATGGAGGCCAGTGCACGATGGAGCGCCGGGCCGCCGGGGAGCCACTCCGGTGCCGCGGCACCTTGGCCCAGGAGCATCCATGCGCCAAGCCAAATGGACAGGGCCAGGAGGGTCGCGACGCCCGGGCCCATCACGACGCCCAGGGTTAGCGCCAAGGAGAGGAGCGCGACGAGCCAGGCGCTCGCATGGGCCCAGAGCCGGAGGTGTCCACCGAGCCACGCGCTCGAGGCTGTCCAGATCTCGACCGGGTCTGGGCCCAGTACGGCCAGCGCCCCTTCGCCCACGTTCGTGACGCGGACTGATGGGGCGTCCGGTGCTAGATCAATTTCGAGCCATGTCCGGCGAGCCACCGACACGCGCTTGCGGGCCGTGCCTCCCTCGATCAGGGCAAACGTGGTGGGGGCTTCGCCTCCCATCGTCGCCGTGGTACGAACGCGAGCGCGGCGCACTATCGGGGAACCAGTGAGGGAGCCCGTCGCCTGGGCGCTGGGGAGCGGTTGCTCAAACGTCTCACCCGGCATCAGGATGAGTGATCGGGAGGGACCTGCCAGGAGGCTTGGTTCAAGTCTCGGGGCCGTGCCCGTGCCCGTGATCGCACTGGATGTGCCAAGCTCCGCTCGGGCCGCGATGGCCAACGCGCCGACGGCGGCGAGCGCGATCGCGCCGAGCGCGCCGCCGATCCAGGCGGACGCGAGGAGACTGGGGCGCGGAATGGCGGCCGTGCCCAGCCAGTCGCCCTCGCCGGTTAGCCAGGCGTCGGGCCAGCTGGCCGCGCGTGCCGTGGTGACCAGCGCGAGGAGCGTCAGTGTGAAAATCCAGGCTGCGTGGGGATCCGGGGTGATGAATGCCACGGCGCCCACGAGGAGCGCGGCCGCGGGCGTCGTGAGGCGGCGCGCGAAGAGAGAGGCCAGCTGAAAAGAAGCCAGCTGGGGATGAACCCGTCGGGCGAGGCTCAAGGCTCAGAGGGCCCGCCGCCCTGGTCAGCGTAAAGGTCTAGAAGAGAGCGCCGCGCCGTCCTGATTGAGACGACCTCCGCGCCGGCGAGGCTCGCGGCATTCGACAGCGCGTGACTCACCGCTTCGGTATCGCCACCGCGGACGCGCAGCTCCAGCGTTTCTCCATCGCCGAGCAGGTCGTCGGGCGAACCCTCTCGCAGCAGGCGCCCGCCCGCGAGCAGCATCAGGTGGGAACAGTGATCCACCAGGTCCGAGGCGACGTGCGATGCGAGGATCACGGTGGCGCCTCGCCGGGCGGCTTCGCCGAGGACGTCGTTCAAAACGTCGAATCCGGGGGCATCGAGTCCGGCGGTGGGCTCGTCAAGAAGCACGAGATCCGGGCTGGCGATGAACGCCTGCCCGAGTCCGAAGCGGCGGTGCATCCCACGGGAAAAAGCGCCGAGTCGGGTGCGCCCACGATCGCCAAGGCCGACGCGTTCCAGCATCGCGGGGACGAGCGTGCGACGTTCGCTCCGCTGGACTCCCTTGAGCGACGCGATGAGATGGAGCGCATCGATGGCGCGCAGCTCCGCGGGGAATGGTTGGCCGTCGGGGAGGAAGGCGAGGCGGCGCTTGATGGCCGTGTCGGTAGGGGCGCCGCCCAGAAGGCGAATCGAGCCCGTGGTCGGCTGGTCGACGCCTGCGAGAAGCCGGAGCAGCGTCGATTTGCCAGATCCGTTCGGACCGACCAGGCCAAGCGTGGCCCCAACGGGAACGTCGAACGACACATCGTCTAGCGCGACGGTCTTTCCGGCGAGCCAGAAGCCGGTGCGGAACGAACGTCCGACGCTAGTTGCCTGGACTGCGAGGGGATCCATGGCAGCAGTCTATCGGCGCGCCTTGCGGGGTGTTTCGTCGTTCTGGTGAAGGTGTTGCATGCGTATCTGTAGGTATCCCGTTCGCCGGCGGAGTTTCGTTGCGAGTCTCGAAGTGATGGCACAGCATGGTGGGCATGTCGAGAATGACCTTGGCGGCCCGGGCCGCGATTGTGACCTTGGTGGGTCTGGCTCCACTGGCCGCGGGCCAGGGAGCGAGGGGACACTACTTGCTGGCAGCGACCCTCGATCAGCGGCTGGACTCCGTCGTTCTAGGTGCAGGGCTCGGTTACCGCTGGAGCGAGGATGGCTCACGCCTGTGGTTCGAGCGGCTCGGGTCAGGTGGGGAGCCCGAGGCGTTTGAGTTCGTCGTGGCGAGTCGCGAAGTGGTGCCGTCCACGCCGCTGGGGGAGATGGAGTCGGACAGCCCCTGGGCCCTTCCGCTGATGGCGCTTGGACGTCGCGCTCGCTCGCGCGGCCGCGGCCGCTCGGCGAACCTTCGAATCGTCAATCGAACCGACGAGGCGATCGACGTCCAATGGCTCGATACCTCAGGAGAGGCCAAGGACTACGGGACGATTGCGGCTGGTCAGGAGCGTATGCAGTCGACCTCTGAGGGGCACCTCTGGCGTATTCTTCTGGCCGAGCAGGGCGGCGTGCTCGGACTCGTGGAAGCGCCGCCTGGCGGAGGCGTCGTGTTCGTGGATGGCCCGGCGAAGCGAGATGCGTCGCGGGCCAGCGCATGGAGTAAGAAGCCTATGCGGAGCTGGCAGGTGGAGGTCCGAGACCAGATAGCCTGGCTCAAGGACGAAAAGGGTGAGCACGCCCTTGTGGCGGACGGCGCGCAGGGGTTGACTGCGTTCGGCCGACCCGCAGAAGCACCGGGCGGGCAGCACGTGGCCGTCATGTTTCGGACCGGCGGCGATCACCGGGAGATCACGCTGATCGAGGCCGCGCCCGGGAACCAGCTGCAGCCCGTCGAGCACACGCTGCGGTACGACAAGCCGGGGGACAAGCTCGACGAGAGGTTCCCCGGAGTGTTCGACACGGCAACGGGCCAGGAGGTCAAGATCGACCGCGAGCTGATCCCTGATCCGTGGTCGCTCCGAGACCTGCACTGGTCCGATGACGGGTCACGCCTTTACTTCGTCCACGTGCAGCGCGGCCACAGCGTCGTGAAGCTCATGGAGCTAGACGTGCGGACCGGCGGCACGCGTGCGCTGATCGACGAGCGACCTGGGACCTTCTTCGACTATGCCCAGAAGATGTATGTCAAGCACCTCGAGGCCACGGACGAGGTCCTGTGGATGAGCGAGCGCAGCGGCTGGAATCATCTGTGGCGTGTATCGCGCACGACGGGCGAAATGACGCCGGTGACGGCCAGCCTCGGAGAGTCTGTCGTGGTGCGAGCGGTAGAGGCCGTCGACGAGGCAGCACGGACGGTGCGCGTTCGCCTCCGCGGCTTGTACCCGGATCAGGACCCGTACCACGATCACTTCGCGCGCGTGCACCTGGACACGGGCGAAATGACGCCGCTCACGAGCGCCGACGGTACGCACAAGGTGGAGTTCTCTCCGGACGGGTTGCTGTACGTTGCCACCTGGGAACGGATCGATCACGCGCCCGTACGTGAGCTGCGACGGGCGTCGGATGGAGAGCTGCTCATTGAGCTCAGCCGGGCTGATGCGTCCGAGGCGAGCCGCGTGCTCGCGCGGACGCCCGCACGCTTCGTGGCGCCAGGCCGCGACGGGAAGACGCCCATCCACGGCATTCTGTACTGGCCCAGTCATTTCGATTCTTCCAAGCGCTACCCGGTGATCGAGAAGATTTACGCCGGGCCCCACGATGCGCACGTGCCGAAAACGTTCAGCCTCACCCGTGAGCCCCAGCGTCTGGCCGAGCTTGGGTTCATCGTCGTCCAGATCGACGGCATGGGCACCAACTGGCGTTCGAAGGCTTTCCACGACGTAGCGTGGAAGAACCTGGCGGACGCGGGCTTCCCCGACCGGATCGCGTGGATGCGCGCAGCGGCCGAGAGCTACCCGGAGATGGACCTTACGCGCGTCGGTATCTACGGCGGATCGGCGGGCGGGCAGAACGCCATGCGTGCGGTTCTGGACCACGCGGACTTCTACCGCGCCGCCGCGGCCGACTGCGGCTGCCATGACAACCGGATGGATAAAGTCTGGTGGAATGAGCTCTGGATGGGTTGGCCGGTAGACGAAAGCTACCTCGCCAGTAGCAACGTCGAGGATGCCGCGAAGCTCGACGGGGCCCTGCTCCTCACGGTCGGTGCTATGGACCGAAACGTGGATCCTTCCAGCACCATGCAGGTCGTGGACGCGCTGATCCGCGCGAACAAGGATTTCGAGCTCATCGTCTTTCCCTCAGGTGGCCACGGAGCCGGCGGGAGCCGCTACGGCCGCCGCCGCCGCGATGACTTCTTTGTGCGAGAGCTCTACGGTCACGAACCCCGCTGGGCGGGGGAGCCGCGCACCACGCCAGCTCGCCAGAAGAACGCGAATCGATAGTCACTCTCTCCGCTTGAACATCATGACACGACCACTTCTTTCCATTCTTCTCCTCGCGACCCTCTCCAATGGGCTCTTCGCCGCCGCTCAGTCGGACCCGGCACCGCTCAAGGTCTTCATCCTGGCGGGCCAATCCAACATGGTCGGCACGGGGGCGGTCAAGGCAGACCCAGCGCGGAATGAAGGGCGCGGCTCGCTTGAGCACCTCGTCCGGTCCCCTGAAACGCGCGAACGATTTGCTGGTCTCATGGACCCAGAAGGAAGCTGGGTCCGACGTGACGACGTCTGGATCTCGTTCTTCGAGCGTGAGGGATCCCTGTCCGTCGGGTATGGGTCGAATGAAGGCACGATAGGCCCCGAGTTCGGCTTCGGTCAGGTCGTGGGCAATCACTTCGCTGAGCCCGTGCTGTTGATCAAGGTCGCATGGGGTGGGAAGAGCGTCGGCAAGGACTTCCGCCCGCCGAGCGCCGGAGGTGAGGTAGGCGAGTCGTACACGGCGCTGTTCACGCAGGTTCGCGAGGTTCTCGGAAGCCTCGGGACGCGGTTCCCAGAGATGAAGCATGATGGGTACGACCTCTTGGGCATCGGATGGCACCAAGGGTGGAACGATCGTGTGAACCAGGCGTTCAACGACGCCTACGAGGAGAACCTGGCCTGCTTCATCCGCGACGCGCGGAAGGAGCTAGGGGATCCGAACCTTCCGTTCGTGCTCGCTGAGACCGGCATGAGCGGCCCGTCGGAAACGCACCCGCGGGCGCTGTCACTCATGCGCGCCCAGGCTGCGGTCGCCCAGCGCAAGGAGTTCATCGGCAACGTGGCCTTCGTGGGCACCCGGGATTTCTACCGCGGCAAGGAGGTCTCGCCGTCCGGGCAGGAGTACCACTGGAACAACAACGCGGAGACGCTCTATCTGATTGGCGAGGGGCTTGGGAACGCAATGCTCGAGCTGCTCTCGACGCCAAAGGCGGCTACCCCGCCGGTAGTGGAAGCTGTAGACAAGGAAGGCAGGCGCCAGTAGTTCCTGGGGTGGTGGGGCAACGCAGCCTCGCGCAGTTGCCGAGCAGCAGATCTAGCTTGCCGTCGCCGTTCCAATCCGCCGTCGCCATCGAAGTCCGTCGCGAAGGGAGCCACGAAGGGAGCCACCGCGCCGTTCGCTCATGCCGACAGCGGACATGCTCTCCCTTGTCCACGGGACGGAAGTACAGCAGCTTGGGCGCCAGCAGTCCGTGATTCTCTGCGTAAGAGGGGTCGGAGTAGATCGCGCCCGACTTGGCCAGCGCGAGCTCCGACTCTCCACGCCGGTAACTGACAAAGAAGTCGGCTTCGGTCGTGCTGACGACCCGCCTGAATTCGAAGTGTGTGATGAGCTGGCCGCCTTCAAGATACCCCAAGAGCTTCCGGTGATCCGTGGCGAGGATCTCGACGAGGTCGTCCTGGAAGTCCGCCCACCGCAGCGCTGGCAGGAACAGGTGGTTGGCGGCCTCACCCTCCGTGCGGAGATTGCTGTACATGGTAAAGCACTTCTCCGTCTTGAGTCCGACGTACTGCGAGGCGCCGCTGACCAGGGCTAAGATAGCCGGTACCCAGATCACCGCCGCATGTGCCCAGGCGTCGACCGGCAGGAAAGGGAAGCGCTCCACGAGGTCTCCGCGCGAAAGTGAGATGCCCTGCTCGAACGACATCAAGAACCGCACCACGAAGGGCCGGGTTTGCGGACCAGCCTGCACGGTGCAGGTCTATCCCCGCGACAACCTGATGGTGCACCAGGCGCTCGACGTGGCGCAGCCGGGGGACGTCGTGGTCGTCTACGCCGGTAATTCCATGAATGGAGTCATGGGTGACATGATCGCTGTAATGGCTGTCCATCGCGGCGTCCAAGGCTTCGTGATCGACGGGATGATTCGGGAGGTTGCGGGAATCACGGACGTCGGAATGCCGGTCTTTGCGCGCGGCGTCACTCCGATCGGACCGCTGCATCGAGGCCCCGGTGAACTGAACTAACCAGTTGCGTGCGGCGGCATCGTCGTCCAGCCAGGTGACGTGATCGTCGGTGGCGAGAATGGCGCGGTGGTCGTTGCCCGGGACTTCCTCGAGGAGGTTGTCACGAGTCTCGAAGCGCGCAAAGAGGGCCTTGAGAAGTATGTGGCGGACATTCGCCGCGGCGAGTTCTCGAACGACTGGTTCGACAGGACGCTGGCTGACGGTGGCTGCAAAGACTGAAGCGAGCGGGCCGGCAGAACGGACGGTCGAATCGAGGGGCGTCGCTTGGGGCTGCGCTTCGTACTTCTCCGCGCTGCTCCCCAGCTGCTTTTCACCTGTCGGGCGCGCCCTTCTTGGGGATGACGCTGACGGTGATCGCCGCAAGGGCCCCATCGAGTGCCCCGTCAGGGTGGCCAGAGGCCTGCCTTCTCAGCCCATCGATCCATCGTGCCCCGAATCGACGCTTGGCGACCCGCGACGTCCTTATCTTGAGACGGAGTGGCGTTTCGGATTGGGAGTCTTTGGGGGAAAGTTAACGTCGGCCACGTCATTGGGTCACGGAATGACGATGGACCCTCCTGGCGAGCGCGTACAGCCCTCTGCCATTGATGTGCAGGGCTATCGAAACAGTTCGCTGAAAAGGCGACGAACACATGAGGGTGTGGTAATGAGTGGGACAGAAAACGGTCGGAGTCTCGAGCCAGAACGGCGTGGCCTATGGTCCGCCAGGCGTGTGAGAGGGCGATCCCGCCACTCAACGGGGGAAGAGGGAACAGCCCTTCTGGCGGCCATGATTACGTTCGTGGCCGTGGCTGGTCTTGTGGTCGCCTCGGTCCAGATATCGACGACCGACCTACAGGGCTCACGGAGGTCCATCGACGACGTTCGAGCCTCGGCGCTCGCCGAGTCAGGCGTGGAAGTGGCCAAGGCGCAGCTTGCGGCCGCGGCAAAGCAGACGGCCGTGAACGACCCCCTCAGTGGAGTTCGATCGTTCTTCGAGTCCGAGACGCTGGACCTCGACGGACTGCCCGTCTTTGACAACGATGTTGTGCTCGCTGACGCGGCGCCGCTTATGAGCGACGGGGCGAACATGGGAGAGTACACGACAACCGCCAGCATCTTGAGCTCATCAGCAAGGGAGGTCGTCGTCGAAGTCGTCTCGACCGGGTATATCCCGGTCGCCCCGCAGAACCTGCGGGAAGGTGAGAAGTTGCAGTCGTGGGACTCAGTCACCGTCACCATGGTCTACGCGGTCGAGTCGAGCTCCGTGTTCGACAATGCGTACTTCGTGAACAACTGGGGTTGGCTCTACGGCAACACGATCACGGTCAACGGCAATGCTCGTAGTAACGGCCAGATGGACATCGGTGGATATCGACCCAAGATCACCGGTCAGCCTCTGTACGACTCCCTTGAATGGGATGGAACGACCGCGACGCTTGGTGCATCGGCTGGAATAGGAGGACTCAGTTCCGCCTGGGATGTCGTGGGCGCGGAGAGAGCACAGGGCACGGGTAGTGAGGGCGTCCACCAGGAGTCATTCCAGGACCAGGTCGAGATGCCCAACCTGACCGACCTGTCCCGCTACGAAGAAATGGCCAAGACGGAGGGCTCGACGATCTCCATCGGCGGCGTAGTCGTCGCCCGGGAGGTGCTCGGCGACTCACCAGGGGAGTCGCAGAACCTCTACTTGGTTGGCACCCGCAGCAACCCGATCGAGTTGAACGGTCCCATCGTGGTACGGGGTGACGTGATCATCAGTGGAGTCGTGACCGGCCAGGGCGTCATCTACTCGGGCGGAAACGCCTACGTTCCCGACTCCATCGATTACGCCAGCGGCCCAACGAGCAGTCGTCCAGCGCAGAACTCGCGCCAGGCCACCGAGCAGTGGATCGAACGCAGCATGGACAAGGACTTCCTTGGCCTCTTCGCATCCGAGAACATCATTGTTGGCGATTTCACGAACCGCTCTTGGGAGAGCAACGTCAGCGGCTGGCTGGCCAACGAAATGAACTCGTCTAGAGAGGATGCCGGCACCGACCTGATTCCCCACACCGGGGCAGGTCGAGACGGTGTCTACGGAACGGCTGACGACGATTTCCTTGAGGGCGACGGAGTCTTCACCGTAGAGCGCTACACAGAGGCTGACGCAGAGGCAGGGACCATTCCTGACGGCTTCAGTGCTGGTGATGCAATCCCTGGGACGGGGGAGGACATCGACGGCGACGGGCAGTACGACGGAACGATTTCGGTCAGTGACTTCGAATTCCAAGACGATCTTGATCCTGCCTACTGGGCCGGCAACATGCCAGTCGCCGGCGTGTCCGACTACTCTGACATCTCGTCGATGGAAGCGAACAACCTGGACGGCGTCTTCTATACGAACCACGCGTTCTCGTGGGTGGTGATGGGGCGCCAGCCGGCGCGTATCAACGGCTCGATGGTGGCGCGGAACGAGAGTATCGTCTACGGCACCTCCCAGCTTCAGTTCAACTATGACGCTCGTATGATCGGCGGTGGCGCCGGGATGCTTGGCGAGATGCTGCCCCTGACGCTTCGCCCCGTAGAGGTAATTCAGTGGCGCAGGAACGTGGAAGATCCGCACCGTGCGGTCGTGGTCCTCGCACAGGCTGGAACAGGTTCAGGTGAAGGGTCACTCGGCGGCGATAACGCTGGAAGCGGCTCCGGTGGATCCGGCGGCAGCGCAAGCGACGGCGGTAACTCTGGTGGTGGAAACTCCGGCGGCGGAAATTCTGGCAACGGAGGCAACGGAGGCAACGGAGGCAACGGAGGCAACGGAGGCAACGGCAGAAACGGTGTGTAATCGAACAAGCGTTCGAGTCAACGTGGCGGGTTAGCTGACCAAGCTCTTCCCCACAAAGCCCGGAGTCCGTCAGTCGACATGAATGATTGGGCCGCCCCCTCACGGGGCGGCCCGTCCCCGGTTTACAGGGGTCGTCCATCCTGGATTTTCGGCCGCCCACTGCGGGCCGAGGGGGGGGCTGGGTTACTGAAATCTTGGCCGATGATGGGATGGGGAATTCCGTCGCGC
>JBLIHL010000186.1:0-9952 GCA_047635895.1 Paracoccaceae bacterium
ACGGGCGTGCTGCCGCACGGGCCTCCTCGCCGGAGGGGCCGCGAGGGCGGGGCCTCGCGCCGGGCCGCACGAGCCCTACGGGCACGCGCTATGGCCCGGGCGTCCTGCGGACGCGATGGACTGTGTCGGGTACGCCATGTCACCCAAGACCCAAGACCCAAGACCCAAGACTCGCCCATTCGGGCGAGCACCCCAACGCCGCTACGCGCGCTACACCGGCCGCCGCGCTACCAGCGCGTAGCCCTGGCAGACCGCCTGGTCGTTGGACAGTTTCGACGCCAGGTGGAAGCCCACCTGGATCATGGCGGTCAGCGGCAAGAGCAGCACGCTGCGCCACGGAGACAGAATCACACTCCCGTCCGACTGCCGCTTCGAGGCACCGACCGATCGAGTCAGCCACTGTGAAAGCATGGCACCGTTCGCCGACGCAAAATTCCCCCTGGGCGTGATCGACTCGACCACTAGCCCAGCACCCTCAGCGAAAAGTCGCAGGCTGGACGGAGTGAAACGGTAGTAGTCGCTCGGCAGCTCATGGAGCGGCTGGATGAACGGCACCGTCAGCAGCAGATGGCCACCCGGCTTCAACACCCTCGCCATTTCCGTCACGAGCGAGCGCGGGTCCGGCACGTGCTCAAGGACCTCGGTCGAGAGCACCGTATCGATTGAACCGTCCAACACCGGAAGCCTGGCGCCGTCCCCGAAGACCTGCACGAGGCGCTTCAGGTTGTCGATCTTCCACATGTCTGGCTGCTTGTCCAGAATCGCCTGGGGGTACTCGAGGCCGACGTACTGATCGACGTGGGGGGCGTAAAGCTCCCGGTACGGACCCTCGGACACGCCGACATCCAGCAGATTCCCCCGGGCGTGCGGCACCATTGCCTCCACGGAGTCCCGCAGGTGCTTCCAGTCGAGCCAGTACGGGTTGAGCGGCGTCCGCTTGCGCCACGCATTCATCCGCTGACCGAAGCGGCCACGGTAGTGCACGACGCCGACGCGGTGGTTGGCGTTGGGCGTGGACTCCCGTCCTGGGGCTGCTGCGGTGGGGGTGGGCGATGCTTGCGTCACGTTGGCTCCTATCGGCGGAACGCCCTGGCGAGCGTGAGGTCTTGACCCTGGTAGCTCTGGCCTTCCCGTTCCTGCCCATAGAGCCGCTCAGGCCGGGCCGAAGCACGAAAAAACTTCAGGCGGAAGAAAACCTGTCCGTCCTCGACCAGGAATGGAACGTCGTGGGCACGGACCTCCAGGACCGCCGGGGTGCCGCAGACCTTGTCGTCCCGCCAGCCGAAGCCGTTGTCGAAGAAGCCCGCGTAGTTGTTCCGGAGCTCCCCGATCCCGATATCCACCGGCAGCATCTCTGCCGCGAGATCCGGCGGGATCCGCAGGCGCTCACGGCTGGCGAAGATATAAAAGCTCTCGGGCGCCAGAATGCAGCGGCCGTTCGGTGCTTGGACCGGATCCCAGAACAGCGCCGGGTCATGGGCGCCCTCTGCGCTGAACTCGACCACCTCCGTGTGAAGGGAGGCGCGCCAGCCCGCGGGGCTGCGGTTCGCCAGGCCGAGATTGAGCTCGAGGCCGCCATCATTATCAAACCGCACCTCGTCGATATCGAGCGGGCGGTCCCCGTCGAAAACGAGTGGCGTCTCCGCGTAGCGCTCACGGAGCTCGGCCGTGGACAGGCCCGGGCTGCCCCGGTGGACCCGGAGCTGGCACAGCCGATCCCCGCGTCGGAGCCGCACCGGAAAGGACAGCGGGCTGATCTCGAGCCAAAGAGGGCCCGAATAGCCCATGGGGGCCTCGTCAAAGCGGGGATGCCCGCTGGAGAGGACGCGGGTGAAGACATCACAGCGGCCCGCGGAGCTCCTTGGGTTGAAGCGCACCCCGAGGTCCGCAGGCAGGGCCAGCGACTCCTCAAGCTGAACCAAATAGACCAGACCGCGCTCCAAGACGGCTCCCTCGGGTGACTCCAGGTCCAGGGTCGAGGTCCCGAGCTCCTGGATGCGCTCCTCGATGGGGACCGTCGTAGGGAGGAATCCGGCCCTTACGCGGACGGCCGTCCGGCCCAGGCGGAGGTCCATGCTGGCGGGCTGGACCTGCTGGGGCCGCAGGGGAAGATCGGGCTGGCCGCGGATCGCCCCGGCCTCGATCAGGCGGCGGAGCTCCGTATCCACGAGGATCGCACCCGTCGGTGCCCCCGTCTCGGGGATCGAGCGTGGGGTCGTGGGGGGGCTGACAGGGGGCCGAGGTGTGTCCATGTCGCAAGGGTACGGCGTGGGGAGCTGCCGGTCCCGGCGAGACCAGGCAGTTTTTGGCGGGGACTGAGCCCTTAGATCACTACACTCTTCGCCCACTAACCGCGGCAAGAGCCCCACACGGAGGCGTCGCCGGGACCCCAACACGCACCCATGAACATCCACGAGTACCAGGCCAAGGAGCTGCTCCGCAAAGCGGGGCTTGCGGTTCCGAACGGCTATATCTGCGAGACGCCTGAACAGGCCGCAGAGGCGTTCGACAAGCTCGGAACGCCCGTTTGCGTCGTCAAAGCCCAGATCCACGCCGGTGGCCGAGGCAAAGGCGGCGGCGTCAAGCTCGTCAAGTCGAAGGCGGAGGCCCAAACGGAGGCCCAAGCCATCCTCGGCATGATGCTAAAAACGCCCCAGACCGGCCCGGAAGGACAGCTCGTCCGGAAGGTCTGGGTCGAGGAAGGCTCTGACATCGCCCAGGAGTTCTACGTCGGCGTAGTTCTCGATCGCGAGAAAGGCCTCCCTGTGGTCATGGCGTCCAGCGAGGGCGGCATGGACATCGAGGAAGTCGCCGAGCACTCCCCCGAGAAGATCCTGAAGGCGGCGTACCACCCGGACCGCGGCCTCGAAGAGAGCCAGGCCATCGAGCTCGCCAAGGGCATCGGCATCCCGGACGCCCTCGTCGACCAGGCGGTCGTGATCCTCCTTGGCCTCAGCCGCCTCTACACCGAGCACGACTGCTCGCTGTACGAGATCAACCCGCTCGTCACGACGAACGACGGCAAGGTTCTCGCGCTGGACGCGAAGATGAACTTCGACCCGAACGCGCTCTTCCGCCACCCCGATATCGCCGCCCTGCGGGACTTCGACGAGGAAGACGCCAAGGAAATCGAGGCCAGCAAGTGGGACCTCTCCTACATCGCACTCGACGGCAACATCGGCTGCATGGTGAACGGCGCGGGCCTCGCCATGGCGACGATGGACGTCATCAAGCTGTACGGCGGCGAGCCCGCCAACTTCCTGGACGTCGGTGGCGGCGCCACGACGGAGAACGTCGCCGCGGCCTTCCGCATCCTCCTGGGAGACTCCCAGGTCCACGGCGTCCTCATCAACATCTTCGGCGGCATCATGAAGTGTGATGTCATCGCCAACGGTGTGATCGAGGCAGTCAAGCAGATCGACCTGAAGGTTCCGCTTGTCGTGCGCCTTGAAGGCACCAACGTCGAGAAAGGACGCGAACTCCTCGCGAACTCCGGTCTCCCCATCATCCCAGCTACCGACCTGGACGACGCCGCCCAGAAGATCTGCGAGGCGATCAAGTCATGAGTATTTTCGTCGACAAAAACACGAAGCTCATCTGTCAGGGCTTCACCGGCAAGACCGGTACGTTCCACAGCCAGCAGGCTATCGAGTACGGAACCAACATGGTCGGCGGGGTCAACCCGCGCAAGCCGGGCACGACGCACCTTGACCTTCCGGTCTTCGGGACGGTTGCCGAGGCACGCAAGGAAACGGGCGCTAACGCGACGGTTCTCTACGTGCCGCCGCCATTCTGCGCGGACGCGATCATGGAGGCCATCGAGGCTGAAATGGAGCTGATCGTCACCATCACCGAGGGCGTTCCAGTGCTCGACATGGTCCGCGTCAAGGAGGCTCTCAAGGGCTCAAAGTCGCGCCTCGTCGGCCCCAACTGCCCGGGCGTCATCACGCCGGGTGAGTGCAAGATCGGCATCATGCCGGGCTATATTCACAAGCCGGGCCGCGTGGGCGTCATCTCCCGCTCGGGCACGCTCACGTACGAGGCCGTGTGGCAGCTGACCAGCCGCGGCATCGGTCAGTCGAGCTGCGTCGGCATCGGCGGTGATCCGGTGAACGGCACCAACTTCATTGACGTGCTCGACGCGTTCAATAAGGACGAAGGTACCGACGCGATCATCATGATCGGTGAGATCGGTGGCTCCGCAGAAGAAGAGGCCGCCGACTTCATCAAGGGCAACATCAAGAAGCCGATGGTCGGCTTCATCGCGGGCAGCACCGCGCCTCCGGGCAAGCGCATGGGCCACGCAGGCGCGATCATCGCCGGCGGTAAGGGCACGGCAGCCGAGAAGGTCAAGGCCCTCGAGGCCGCTGGCGTTCTCATGAGCCCGAGCCCCGCTCGCCTCGGCGAGATGATGGAAGGCCGGATGAAAGAAGCCGGACTTCTGTAGAGCTAGCCACTAGCCAACAGCAGGTAAGGCTGCGGGGCACCACTCGGTGCCCCGCAGCCTTTTTTTGTGTAGGCCAGTGCTGTATTCGGCGGCTCCGAAGACCACTATTCACGAATCATGGATGCGAACGACGAGAAGCAACCGGTGCAAGAGGTTCCTTCGGGCGTCCACACCGAGACGGATACCGATCGCACCCCGTTCGTCGGCGCGATGATCGCAGTCGCGATGTTCTTCGGGTTTCAGGGCCTGATCCTCGGTGCCTTCCAGACGCCCGTGATTGGCGCAGATACGCCGATTCTTGAGCCGCTTCGCTTCGCGGGGATCACCCAGGGGGTGTACGCGGTTCCGACGCTGCTCCTGTTCATCAATCGGAAGTGCCCGAAGATGGCGAAGGGGTTCGCGATCATGACCGGCGCGGTCTTCGTTGGCGGCGTGATCGCCCTGGCGATTTTCTAGGAGCCCCTGGAGCCCCTAGCGCGGCCGGATCGTCCAGAGCTGGAGCTGGCCGGTCGTCGTGCCAGTATCAAGCGGGGCAGAGCGCAGGCGAGTCAGTTCGCGGGACGAGAGCCAACGCGCCGCGCATCGATACCTGCGTGTCGGAACGCTATGATCGCGTTCTCCACGGTGGCGCGTACCTCTTTGTTGTCGTGGTCGCGGAGCGCAAGGATGCTGGGTAGCGTGGAAGGGTCTCTCAGCGTGGCGAGACCCGCTACCGCCAAGCGAACCTCGTCGGCTCGCGAACGATGGAGGAGTTGCACCAGCTGGGCTGCAATTTCTTTCCGGTAGAGGCGGCGCGTGCTGACGCTTGTCAGTACGCCCACTAGTTCGCGACGAGGAGCGCTCTGGATGGACGCGACGAGTTCAGAGCCGACCGTGGTCCACCAGGTTTCCTGGTCCTGGTACCAGAGCTTCCAGCGACCGGGATCACCCGAAGTGGTCATTCCTGTCAGCTCTTTGAGGGCCTTGAGCGACGCGGTTCGAACGATGTGCTCGTCGTCGTCCAAGCCTTGGATCAGAGCCTGCACGTGGCGACGATCACCGACAAATCCGAGGATCGCAGACGCTTCCTTGCGCTCGAACGCGCCCGTGCTCGACAGGAACGGCAGGGCCGTAAGAGCGGCCCTTTCGGCATCAACCGGCGTGCCGCGCTGGATCAAGGCGGCGACTCGGTTGAGGATCGTACCCTCGGCCCCGGTCGTGACCCTGAGGCAGCCCACAAGGGTCATGACGGCCTGGCTCTGGCCCACACCGTCGATGACAGGGGTCGAGAGGCGCGGTCCTGCCGCGCGAATCCACTGGATGACTTGACTCGACCGGAGTTCGGGGTAGCTGCTGAGAGTCGTAACCGTGCGCTTGAGCCGCGCCAAAACGGACTCCGGGAGTGGCTTTGTGGCGGCTGCCCGGAGAACTTTTGTGAGCGCGGGAATGCTCGTCTCGGGATCGCTGCCTGTTAGCACTTCCAGCGTGACGGACAGGGCGTGGGCGCGGTCCTTGGCGGAGAGCGTAGGCAGGGTGGCGATGCCGACGATGACGCTTGGTATCTCCCGCAGGGCCTTACGGACGCGCAGGTGTTCGAGGCTGAATCCTTGGGAGCTGCCGGCGACTGGGGCCTTGAGAAGCCGGGCGTAGAGCGCTGCGGTCGCCTCGGGGCCAGCTGCGAGGAGGGCGGCAGCCGCCAATTCTGGCGTGAGCTTTCTGAGGCGTGAAGCCTGTACGAGCTCAGCGAGGAGATCGGCGGGCTTGGCCCGTTCAGGCGACCGCGTGACTTCCTGGGTGCGTGGCGCATCCTGCGACGCGGTGGCTACGGCCACGGGGACCGGCGCGAGGAGTGCGAGTACGGCGACGATCAGTTTCGACATGTGATGACGCTTCGCTTGTTCCTGGAGAGTTCATGTCCGTCGTTGTCTTCTCGAGCGACAGTCAGGTGAATACTGATCGTCCGCGCCAGCATGGTGAAGGCGAGGCCGGATTCGTCGCGGATATCGTTGCGGTTGTCGTCTGTGAAGTTGTCGAGGATCTCGGCCTGGAACGCGATCGGGACGTGTTTGGACCAAACGACCGCGCGCTCGGTCACGTCGCCAGGGTTTTCGCGCCACTCGATCTTGCCTTCGTTCTCCGCTGTCGGAAGCCAGCGGACGTCCTCGACCGGACCGTGGACGACCTGGCCATCGTTCATGCCGAGGGACGTCTGGAACCGAACCGTGTTGGATGACATCGGTAACTGGTTGGGGCCATCGACCTCCTGGGAGTCCGCCGCCATGAGCGCCAGAGAAACGCGGTCGATGGTGAGGTGGAGCTCGTCCTCGATGCTCATCATGAACGCGCCCGTAGAGGCGGCGGAACGTCCGGCGCCAATCACCAGGTTGACGTTGACGGTGATCAAGAGGAACACGGTCATGGCGATCATCGCTTCGATGAGCGTGAAGCCGGACCGATGAGCCGCGGCCTTGGCGGTGGGTCTGCCAAGCCTCATGGCTTCAACCTCTGAACATCCACGATGACGGTGGCGATCTCCACGTGACGGTTTCCGAGCTTGCCGTTCCACTGAACCCGTACGGTCAACGGCAGAAAAATGTATCGATCCGCGCAGTTACCTTCCTCGATGAACATGCTTCCGTCGAGGTCCCTGGGGAGCCCAAAGCGCGCGTCCTCAACGCTCTCGTCGAGGACCATGCCGTCGCCAGGCATCAGGATCTGTCCGAGGGGGAGGTCACGTCCCTGCGCGTCCTGCTGAGGGTCGAGCCCCGGAACCGCAAAGATTGAGCCGGGTGAGGTGCCCTCGCCGTAGGGGTCGTCCGCTGGCGTCTCGTTGTAGAGCGCGAAAATGTCCTGTGGCGGACAGGCTCTCAGCCCCTCAATCATGTTGGTGGCTGCTTCGACGGCGAGGTTCTTCTCGCGCTTCGAACCCGTGTGGGCCACGGAAGCCATGATCGTGTAGGTCAGGATGTAGGTCGCCACGGTGATGACGAGGAGCGACACCATGACTTCGATGAGCGACATGCCCGCGCGCGCGGCGGCCGCCGTGACCACGGGCCCGCGCCGGCGTGCGGGGCGAGCGAGAGGCATGGCGACGGTGGTTACGAGATTGCACATCCTTCCGTGAATCGCCCACTGAGGCGGCTCGACTGAAGTCCGTGCCAGATCTTAAGTCGCTGTGAGACTACTTCGCCGGCAGTAGACCCATGTCGGCCAGCTGCCTCTCAGCCTGGGGCGCCCAGCCACGATTGGCGATAGGGCTGGCTGGGGACGGGTGGAGGACCGTGCCTATGGGGATGCCGAGGTCACCCAGCACTCTTTTCGCACATGCCTCAGCAAACTTCCCCACGCCGACGATCATGCCGGGCTCCACGAGGTCGACAATGCGGCGCAGGGAGCGATCGCAAGCCTCGAAGAGCGGCTCACGCTCGGAGGTCGCGAGCTTGTCAGGCGTTCGGTTCTTGCCCGACTCTTCCATAAAAACGAGTGGGCAATAGTTCCACACGAAGGTGGTGTCGAAAAACGCCTCCGCGGTCCCATAGCGGTCCTGGGCCCAGCCATACAGGCGTCTCCCGGAGACCTCACTGCGCTCGCAGTCAAAGCCCTGGATGGGGCGTTTGGGGTGCGGGTGGTCCGGACTTCCCACCTTGACATTGATTCCCATCCAGTCGCGTACGAGTGCGACCTCTCCGAACGGGACGCCCGTTTGCGCCATGCCCCAAGGGCCGGGGTTCATCCCTAGCCAGAGAGCCTTGGGCCCTTGGCGCGCGTAAAGCTCGATGTAGCGCCTTATCGCGGGGCGGGCGTACTGGAGCGGATTGTAAACGTGGGTCGTGGGGGGAGCGAATTCGAGTTGATCGACCGCGCTGGAGAGGTCGGTGACGGCTCGCAGTAGTTTTCGCGCAAAGGGGGCCTGGGTGGACATGGCCGCAGCCTACGAAAGGAAGTGGGTCTCTTGAGCGGACTCATTCCGATCCAGTGGGCATCGTCAGTCCACAGTGTCAGTCCACAGTGTCAGTCCACAGTGTCAGTCCACAGTGTCAGGCCACAGTGTCAGCCCACCGCGTCGTTCCAGCAGCGCACGTGCCCTGATTCAGGATCGATCTCTACGTGGATGTCGTTCGGGCGGCAGCACACAGGGCAATCCTCCTCGTAGTCCTGGCGCGAGCCCATGGTGAGGTCGATCGGGATGACGATTTCCTCGCCGCAGGCCCAGCACGCGTAGCTGGCGTCCTGGTCGGCGTCGAGCTGCTGGCGGTCAAAGCCCTCCGCCGCTGCTTCGTCATTGTCTTCCACGCTCTGCCAGGCAGGCGGATCGTCCTCGGTGTCATAGGTCATGGCGATATAGGGCAAAGGGGCCGGGGCCCCGGTTTTGAGCACAGGTGTGGAGCAGGTGAGGGGGCCGCCTTGAGGATTCGCTCGGGAAAGCGAAGGGATTCGAAGCCGAAACGTTTTCCGGGCCACGGGCGGGTCTCCCTCCCACGATGCCCTCAGGCAGGACTTTCTGCCGGGAGAATTCTTCCCATGGCTCTGGGGCGGATGGGAAGGCCTCACTTCTCACGCGATCCAGCCGATAACCACACTATGCAGATCTCACCCCAGCGCCAAGCCGCCTCACCGATGCAGTCCTCATCCGCGCAGCGGACGGTTACCGTGCCGGCCGCACGCGTCTCCGCGAACGGAGCCAACGCCGCAGCCGGAGCGATGGAAGGACCGCCGCCCATGGGTGCGCAGGGCCCGCCGCCGCCGGACCAGATGGCGTCGAATCTCGCTCGCCTCGACAACTTCATGGAGTCCGCCATGGGCCGTCTCCAGGAAGCCGTAGCTGATGCGCCGGAGGGCGAGGTGACGTCGTTCCGCGAGGCTGCCGAGGCCTTGGAGTCGGGGCTTTCCAGGATCCGCGATGGAATCCAGAACGGCACCATGATGCCTTCCGACATCCAGCGGGGCGTTCAGAACACCTTCCAGGGGGCTCGTGAGATCCTCAACGGCGCCCGACCGGCCGATGAAGACGATGCCATCAAGGCGATGGGCACCGATGCAATGGAGGCCGGCAGCGTTGCGGCTTCCCCTGGCGGCATGCCCGCAGGCCCTACCACCGACACGGGTGAGGTCGTTCGGAGCCGATACCAAGGGTTTACGGACAGCGTTCTGGCCCGCGTAGGCGGCATGGAAGGCATGGACGATTCAAGCATGGCGGAGATTGAAGCAGCTGCCAGCGCGTTTGAGAGCGCAACGGCTCGCCTCGACCAGGCGCTGTTCAACCCGGAGTCGGGCGATTCGATCGACCGTGGCACCTACCAAAGCCTGTACCAGGACGCCCTGAGCGCGCTTCAGGAGCAGCTTACAGGCCTCATGGACAGCGGCTCCCAGGAGCGCGGCAGCCAGGGAAGCGTCATCTATAACGCCCAGAAAGGCGCTGAGAGCATGACCAAAGCGGGCTTCGGCCTCGACGTGGCCGGCTGATTCAACCGGTTCTGGTCGTCCCAGGCAGACATATAAAGCGGCGGCGCGGGCATTCGGCCCGCG
>JBLIHL010000187.1:0-9942 GCA_047635895.1 Paracoccaceae bacterium
GCGAGGTGGCGCGGGCGAACGTTCCTGGTTTACCGGGGTGCTGTTCAACAGTGCGCGGGTCGTGTTTCGGCGTCAGAGCCGTGATCGTACGAATGCGCCCGTGACGGTCAGGGAGCCCATGGCTCCGGCTACGGATGATGTTGTCGCCGAACTTCAGCTCCGAGAGCAAGTCGCACATGCGTTGCTCCAACTGGATGAGCCGTACCGGACGACTCTTCACATGCGCTATATCACTGGCCAACAGGTCAAGGAGATCGCCGCGAAGATGGGTGTTGCATCGTCTACCGTGACGGAACGGGTCGAACGGGGCCTCGTCATGCTGCGCGGGGACCTCGATCGCATGGGGCCAAAGGGGCGTCACGGGTGGCTTGCGCCGATGATGGAGGTGGCTGCGCGCGCGGATTCCGCAGGCGCCGGGATCGGAAGCGCGGTGGGCGCCGCCATGCTGCTCGCTTGCCTGTTGGGCGCGGCCTGGGGCGGTATTCGTTGGTACGGCCACCGTACGGAGGTCAACGAGGCGGAGCTGCCAGCGAACCGGAGCGTTGCTGGCTTGGGGTACGTGGCCCCCCCCGGCGAGCGTGATGATCCGCTGATCGGCCGCATGGGGCGCGACATTGAACGGCGCGGTGGTTTCGGAAGAAACACTGGAGTGCCTCCGGCGCCTCGCCCAAGCGAGCCCGCGATGGCCGTTGAATTCGACGGTGCCGTGGAGCCCCCAGCCCAAGCGCAGCAATCCGCGGTTGGCACAGAGTTGCTGGAGCGACGGGTGCGTGTGACCGAGGGCGGCCTGCCGCGAGCCAACGCCACGCTCTCCATGATGTTCGAGTCGGGCGCCCAATCTGCCCTGGGGCCGCCGGTCACCGACCATCGCGGTTGGGCGACCGTGAGGTGCGCTCCTGGCACCCACACGTTCACCCTGCTGCCCAAAGGCGGCGTCGGCGAACGAAAGACCCTCAACGTCGACTGGCCACTCCCCGAGGGAGTCACTGTGATCGACTTCCCCTAGGAATCTGGGCCACAGTTCGTGTTCGCCCAGGCAGTCGTCATGCGCACATTTACCCGCAACGCTTCAACCCCATAAGGACCAATGCAGATGAAAGTCACCCATGCCGTTTCCCTCGCCGCGCTGCTCGCGTGCACGCTAATGGCCCCACTGAGTGCGCAGGAGCGGGGTTCCCGCAGGACGCGGGCTGCCGTCGCACCCAAGCCTGCGAGCGATCGCGGCGCACCTCCGAGTGCGGGATTGAATCGCTCCGAACTCGATGGACAAGGCGCCGACGACATTCGAACGCTCGAGGCCGCGATGAAGTGCCTCACCATGAATGGCTACGCGGAAGAGGCACGCGAGCTCGGACGGATCCTGCGGGAGATGCGAGCGAAGAAGCCCGCCCGGCGATCCGGAGCGTTCGATGTGAAGCGTTCCGTCGGAGTCGAACGTCGCACCACACTAGGGGCCGACGAACCGCCCACCGCGCGCGTTCGTGCGCTCCGCGGGATTGGGTACGTTGGGACAGAGGCCCGATCCACGGCGACGGACCTCACCTACATCGAGGGGCGCGTTCCGGTCCTGAAGCTGGCGCGTGACGCCTACTCACTCCGAGGAGTCTCGCTCGATCCCGAGGCGCGGCGCTCGGCCAAGGCGTGGATGACATGGATGTACACCGTGGGGAAGAACCGCGTCACGGACACGCAGACGGAGCTGCCTCCGGTGTCCGGGCCGCTGTCCATGGACCTCTTGATCGAGCGCATCGCCGACGCCGGCGACGTCTACGAGCGGGTGGGGGACCTGGAGAGCGCGAGGCGCTGTCGCGATCTTGCTGTGTACTACGAGCGTCGTGGAGAGGGCAAGGCGGTCGACAACTCGGCCACACGTCCTCCAGCGCCCGCCGGTGTGGACGTGGAGCCGAGCGAGCCGGTAGCCGACGATCCGCGCGCGCCCAGCATTCAAAGCCTGGAGCTGCGCATCCGCAGTATTGAGGCTCAGCTCCAAGCCCTCCGGGAAGCGCTGGTGCTGCCTCGACGAGCGGCCCGCTGATCGAATGGCAGTACCGTCCCGCTCAGACCTATGCGATCTTGTGCAACGGTGACGGATCGCTGGTCGGAGGTTTCAGCTACGACAGCGCGACCAAGGTGCACTCGCTCCAACGACCAACCTGACGTCGGGACGCTCGATCACGTTCCAGTGAGCATGCGGGGCGAGCGGCATTGAGTCTCCGCCGATAGCGTATCTGCGGTGGTCGACAGATGGGGCAGTACGGTACCGGGTTCGTTTGTGCGACTCCCGCATGGCTGGTACGAGGCGTTGGTGCACGAATACCGGCCTCTAGGGCGACCGCAGGCCGCCCTCTGAGCGTTGCAGGCGTCCGTCGAGCATCCTGCCGGCATGAAGTCACGCGTCCACCCGAAGTACAGGACCCGCTACCGCGTCACGAACTGGCGTGAGTACGAACGGGGTCTCGTGCGACGAGGCGACGTCACGATTTGGCTGTCCCCTGATGCTCTTGAAGCATGGAAGGCCAAGCCGAGTGGCTGCCTTGAAGCGCAGCCGAACTTCTCCAACCTAGCAATCGAGACCGCGCTCGCCTTGCGCCTCGTATTTTATTCATCGCTACACTTGGTCGAGGGATTCCTGCGATCCCTCTTCAAGCTGATGGCGGTCGATATTGAAGCCCATGATCACACGAACCTCTCACGCCGAAGCGCGCGCCTGAAGGCGTCCATGGCCAGTCGTACGGGCAAAGACCCCATCGACCTGATCATCGACAGCAGCGGCCTGCAGATCGTGGGCCAAGGGGAACGGTCCGGCGAGCAAAGGAAGTCGGCCGGCGCCGGTGGAAGAAGGAGTCGGGCTACCACTGGCAAGGGCGAGTGGAGAACACGTTCTTCCGCTACAGGACGGCCGTCTACGTGCGCGGTCGTTGGGGGCGCAGGTAACGCAAGCGATGGCCGCGTGTAACTTGCTGAATCGCATGCGCGCGCTCGGGTGCCCACAGTCGGTCAAGGTCGCTCGATGACCCTGGTGCGGATGGGCGACTTGCATCGCCATCTATCCTTCGTGCACCAGCGCGGCGATGGGGCAGTACGGGGGCTCGCGGTCAGGCGCCGGTTCCCCTTAGAAGGACGAGGATCAGGGCCGACCAGAGCAGGATGCCCAGGCTGCGCTCGAGGAACACCGGATCATTCAAGATGCTTCGAATCGTGGTAGGTCGCATGGTTTTGGCGGGCTGGGAAGGCCTTCAGGGGGGGGCGGCGATGGGAGCGGTCGATACTGCACATGGACCTCCTGGGAACGCGTCAGGCATTCGCCGACGTGTTGGAGAAGTCTCTTCACCACTACCGGGTTCGCGCGGCCACGGATTCTCAGTCACGGAATCCCGAAGAAGCCGTCCTGCGTGCTCCCGTTGGGCATCAGTTGACGTACCAGGGAGTGCTGGCCGTCGTGTCTCACCGGTCAGCCCACGCCCTTACGGCAGTGTGAGGGCCGGTATCATGCCGGCATGCTGGCCGATTGCTTCCTGCTCCGCGCGCTGCTACTCAGCGTCGGAGTCTAGTTGAGAAGGGCAAGCAACTCGGACGACGGCTCGTGGATCGTGTGGCGACGATCGTGGCGCCTGATTCGATCATGCGGTGGCATCGGCAGCTCATCGCTGGGAAGTGGACGTGTAGTAGCCGCTCATCAAGATGTGTAGGCGTCATGGTCGAGATACGGCGCTTGTAGTCCGCTTCGCCAGGGAGAACCCAACCGGGGGCGATTCGAGAATCCAAGGAGCGTTCGTGGACCTCGGGCATCGAATCGGGCGAACATCAGAAGCCAGGATCCTGCGGAACGAAGGTATGAAGCTCGCTCCCGAGCGGCCGTCTTCGTGGAGCGCGTTTATCAAGGCAACGGGGGGGGATGCGCCGCGGCCGACTTCTCTACGACGGATGACTGGACGGCAAGAGGGCTGACCACGTTCCACACGCTCTTCGTGATCGACCTGGCTATCCGTCGCGTGTGCATCGCCCGAACGACGCGAACGACCAACGAGGCACTCATGGCCGCGGCGAGAGCTACGGACTAGGCTGGTTGTCAGGCAAGGAAGTACTTGCCCCTCAGGCATCAACGGATAGCCTGGCTGCATGGCACAGTCGCCTTCCCTGCTGAAGAAGCTAGCTCTCGGAGCCGTATCGGCCGCCGCAGTGCTCGTCGTCACCGAGGTGGCATTTAGATCGCTCCTCGAGCGTCGATTCGAGAAACGCATGGCGGCGTTCACTCACGAGCTCTACGACCCGATCGCGAACAGTGGATTTTTGTACTCGCCGCGTCCCTCCACGGTGCGGGAGAATCGAATTCCCTCCATCGATGGGGCGACCTGGACCTGCACCATCAACGCCGAAGGGCATCGGCAGACCGCTCCCGTACCGGCGAGCGTCGACGCCGTCCGCGTGGTGTGTCTTGGGGACTCGTACACCTTCGGATGGGCGGTGGAGGACGAGGAGACCTATCCAAGCGCGCTCGCGCGGCGTCTCCGCGCGCTTCGCCCGGAAGAGCCCCCCCTGGTGGTGAACGCCGGCGTTCCTGGCTTCAACACGACCCAGGAGGCGGCCTATCTGGAGCACCACTGGCAGGCTCTCGACCCGGATGTCGTTGTGCTCGGTTTCGTCATGAACGACGCCGAGCCGAGTCGCATCGCGCCCCAGGCTCCGCGCCAGCGCTACCGGTTCGCCAGGCTGTGGATGCTCGAGGATCTGAAGCTGCGGACTGGGCTGGCGGACGGGCCTTTCCCCTCGCGGCTGCTGCGCTTTCGCGACTACCTGGACCAGTTTGCTCCGGGCGCTCCGGAGCGCGACGCATGCCTCGACGGCCTGCGTGCGATTGCAGGACTCTGCGAGGAACGCGCCACACCTCTGGTGATCGCGATCTTCCCCGATACAACGGCGCTCCGCGCCACGGGTTACCGCCTGGCTCCGATCCACGAGCAGGTGGCGACCTGGGGTGCGGAGCTCGGTGTCTCAACCATCGACCTGCTCGACGACTTTCGCGGCGAGCACAATGAAGATTTTTGCGTACCGGGCGATGGCCATCCGAACGCCAGAGCGCTCGAACGCTTCGCCCGCGCGATCGCCGCAGCCCTCAAGCCTCACCTAGACGCCCATTGAGAGTAGTCCTGGAATAAGCGCCAAGGGTCGTTAGATCGCGCAGCAGTGCCGTCGCAATGGTTTTTGGCAGTACGGTGCCGCGTTCGTTTGCGCCACTTGCGTATTCGCCCCGACCCTAGGACCGAGTTCTCCTAAGCTGGCGCTACACAAGGCGCGCCGCGCGCGCCGTCCCGCCAGCACCGAACACCGTAACCACCGCTCCCCATGGCTATTCGACTCGAAGAGATCGCCCCCGACTTCCAAGCTGAAACGACAGCTGGCCCCGTTTCATTTCACGAGTGGCTCGGCGACTCGTGGGGCATCCTCTTCTCCCACCCCAAGGACTACACCCCTGTCTGCACCACGGAACTTGGAACCGTCGCGAAGATGAAGCCGGAGTTCGACAAGCGCAACGTCAAGGCCATCGGGCTTTCGGTGGACTCGCTCAAGGATCATGAGGGCTGGGCGAAGGATATCGAGGAGACGCAGGGCCAAGCGCTGAACTTTCCCTTGATCGCCGACCCCGACCGGAAGATCGCTCTGCTCTACGACATGATCCATCCCGAGGCCGACGCGACGTTCACCGTTCGGTCGGTGTTCCTCATCGGGCCCGATAAGAAAGTGAAGCTAACGATCACCTACCCAGCTGGCACGGGCCGCAACTTCGACGAGGTTCTTCGGGTCGTCGACTCGCTGCAGCTGACCGCACAGCACAAGGTCGCCACCCCCGCCAACTGGAAGCCGGGCGAGGATGTCATCATCGTGCCGACGCTCAGTGACGAAGAAGCCAAGGCCAAGTTCCCCGCTGGGTTTAAGATGATTAAGCCGTATCTGCGCATCACGCCTCAGCCGGCGGCGACGCCGCTCAAAGCCTGATCGCAGCGAAGTGCTCACGCAGTACGTTACCGAGTTCGTTTGCGCCACTCCTCCTACGTCCGAGGTCCTGAGTCGGACTCCGCCGCTCGTGGCTTGTCAGGCTCATAGGGAGTGGCGCAAACGGACGCGGAACCGTACTGCCAGGAGCGCGACCGGCGGTGGCGTACCTTTCCGCACGCGGGGCCGATCAGTGGAAGAGCAGGCTGACAGCGCTTGTGAAGTTCGAGGTTCCGACGTCGCGGTGCCAGAACTGGAAGTTCCACGTGTCGCCGGGGAGGATGGCCGCCGGAAGCGGCGGCGGGAGAGATGACGTGTCGAGGTCGATCGAGGTCGTCCCGGTCGCGCCGGTCGAACTGACCTGGCCCGACAGACGGCCAATCGCTCCACCCAGGCAGAGGTTCCCGACGGCACCGGCCGGAGCCTGCACGAAGTCCTGGGTCTGAGAGACCAGAAAGATGCCCAGTACGTCGGGCGGCAAGAGCGTCGCGGTCAGGCGCACCTCGCCATCTGCTGCGGCGGTGGACCCGCCGAACAGGCACACACCCGAGAGACCCACGCTGTTGGGCACGGCCGGCGCGCAGTACCTCATCCCGGGTGCAGGCTCCAGGGTGATGTCGTCCAGCGCGAAGTCATTGCCGAGGAGATCGGTCGTGACGCTCGTGAGGACGAAGGACGCACTGGTCGCGGAGCCAGACCACCATTCGACGACGTAGCGCCTCCACGAGCAAGTGGTGGTTGGCAGCTGGAGACCGCGAACCATCTCGATGCCGTCCACATACAGACGGAGATCGGCTGGATTGGAGGCGTACTCGGACGCAGCCCAGTAGGAGAATGTGTACGTGGTGTCGGGTGCTACGGGGACGGTCTGGGCCCAGACCAGATCCGTCGCCCCGAGCAGCGACCCGTTCATGATCATCATCTTGCCGAAGCCCGTGGTGTGGTCGCCGCAGTTTGCCAGTAGCGAGTGCCACCCCGTGGTCGTCGTGGCCACGGTGTAGATCCCCTCCGCTAAGCCGGTCGCAGGAGAGTAGCTGTACGTCGTTCGGAAGCCTCTGTTGCCTTGCTCGAAGTCGCCGTTGTCGATGACCTGTGCGAAGACAGGAGCAGCCAGGAAGAGCGCGAACCCCAACTGGGCTGGGATGTGAGGGAAGCGGAGTTTCATTCTTGGAGTGCCGTTCGATCGGCTCGCAGCGGACGGGCGGGCGATGCTTCAGGGAGCACCTTCAGTGCTATCCGAGCGGATGCCTGTCCGGTATGGGCTCACCTGGGTACAGACCGCCCTCCTCAGTACGGTCTCTGGTTTTGTGCTGCGGCCGCCCGCGGTGCACCGCCGCAAAGTAGACCGCCCCCAGGCTCAGGGCCGCGTCTCGTCCGCAACGAAGGTAGGAGAGGGGTCCTCTCTTGGGCCCTGGCGCCGCGCACCGGGCTGGGCCCCACCGTGACTGGCCGGCCAGCAGAGGCCAACAATGCCTCCGACACCCATCGCGGACAATCTGTGTTATAGAGGGACGTAGGACCCACCGCCGAATCTGCGACCCTTCTAACCATGCGCGAGCTTCCGATTCACACCGTCGCCGCTCTGGGCTCCCAAAGGACGGAGATCCATGGCACTAGGTGGAGGGTCCGCGCTGTCCGCTGGGCCTCCGTGGCCATCCTCGCGATAGGCCCCAGCGCCGGCCTGGCACGGGCCCAAACGCCCTTGTCGCCACCCAGTGGTGCGCCGCTCCCGCTTGGACACGACGACACCACCCGTGGTGGCCCGGGCGCCTCGGGGGGCTACTTCGTCGATGGGACCGCCAGCTGGGCCCGCTGGTGGGCGTTGAATCGTGAGCCTTTCCTCGCGCAGATCCGCACGCCCGACTCGGGGCCGGCCATAGCCATGCCCCTGAACGGGGAACGGCCGACGGGGCCGATCCACGGGCTCAACACACGGAAGGTCTTTAGCGAGGTCGTTCCGGCGCTCCAAGGCCGGCTCAAAAGGGCCAGGAACGTCGACCTCGTCGTCAGTTGCCTACTCGCCCTCGGGAAGATCGGCGAAGCGCCGCGCGACCTTGCCAAGGAGCTTGAGCTGCGCTCGGTCGAGTCGTCCATTCAGCCGCGCCTTAGGGACACGAACAAGCGGGTACGCGAGGCGGCTCTCATCGCCTTGGGGCTGGTCGGTGGGCCCAAAGCGGCGGTGCTCCTGACAGCGATGGTCAACGAGCTCCCCGAAGGGAAGAAAGCCCTGGGCGGCGGCCGGGTAGACCAGCGTTCCAGGGCCTTCGCCACGTACGCGCTTGGGCTGACCGCGCACCACTCTCGCCGACTCTCGGAGCGTACCTTCGCCGTGGCGCAACTCATCCGCACGGCGGAGGAGCACTTCAAGGACACCGAGGTCGGCGCGGCGGCCGTCATCAGCCTCGGCTGGGCGCCGCTTCCGCTCGCGCCGCCTGCCTCTAACCCGGACGCCGACGTCGAAGGACAAGAGAGCACCATCCGTCGCCTCTACGCTCTCTTCGAACGCCGCGGCACCGACCTCCGTACCCGCGCGCATATTCCAGCCGCTATCGCGCGCCTCATTCGATCGACAGCCGGCCAAGCCGACCCGCAAGTGGCCTTGGCGATCGCCGGACGGCGTGAGCAGCTGCGCATCGAGTTCCTTGGGCACTTCGCGGCCGGGCTCGCGACGCGGGGTGGCGAGAAAGTCGATTCCGCGCGGGAGGGCCTCACCCAGGGCCTCGGCATTCTGGCGGAGCCACGGGCCGAAGGGCCGGACAAAGACGCTATCGAGCAGCTCCTTAAGGTCGCGAAGAAAGGGGAGGAACGCGAGGGAGGGCTCGCGCTGGTCGCCCTCGCGCGCATCGCCGCGCGCGTCGGCAGCGATCAAGGGGGCCCGCGCGCCGAAGTCGCTCGCGGCATCACGTCTAACGTCTCCAAACTCGCGACGAAGGGAAACAGAGACCAACGGCCGTGGGCGGCACTGAGCCTGGGCCTCTTCGAAGAGAAGGCGATCGCCGCTGGCGCCCCTCCCTCGCTGGAGTCACGCGTCCTGCTTCGTCGGCTGCTCGTGAAGGCCCAAGGGCCCGAGGAACGCTCCGCAGCGGGCATTGCGCTCGGCCTTGCCAGTGATGAAGAGTCCATCCCTCTCCTGATCCAGCGTCTCTCGGGGGGCGAATACACCTTCGCCACCGCCCTAGGCCTCCTGAGGGCCAACGCCGCCATCCCCCGCCTGAGTGGCATCGCAGCCAACCCGCTCGTCGCGGCCATCATGACGAGGGAAGCCTCGATCTCCCTTGCGCTCCTGCACGCCGACTCCCTCGTTGGTCTCCTATGGGGCAATTTCACTCAAGCGGAGCTCATGCCGGAGAGAATCGCTGCCCTCCAGGGCCTCGCTTGGTGCAACGACCTACGCGCCGTCCCCAATCTGCTCTACGTGCTGCGCAAGCCCATTGGCATGCGGTCGATCGACGACACGTCGCGAGCGTTCGCCGCAGCGGCCCTCGGCGCGCTTTGCTCGCGCCGCTCGCTCCCGTGGAACGCGCACCTCGCGCTCGACATCACCTGGAACGATGCGCCGCCGTCCCTCACGAGTCCGAGGAATGGTGGCGGGGTGCTCGATCTGTTCTGACGGACCTACTGTCTAGCAGAACGGTACTGCCACGAGGTCTCAGCCCCGGGTGCTGGAAAGCCAGGGCCCAAGGGAGGAGTCCCCGGGATCAAGCGCGAAGGGGCCGACATACATTCGCTGGGCGGATCTCTTGAAGCGGGTTTTCGCAGAGGACGTCTTGTGCCCGCCCGCGTTGTCATGGGGGTCGGCACATGATCTCAGTGATCACCGATCCTGAGACGGTCCCCCGAGTTCCTGGAGTCATTGCGAAGGAAGGCAACGAGTCAGGCCAGCGCGGGGAATGGCGGTGGGGGAGACGGGTGTTCGAGGGCCCAGGGGCGCGCGCCGTCGACCGGGGCCGG
>JBLIHL010000188.1:0-9871 GCA_047635895.1 Paracoccaceae bacterium
GACAAGATCGAGAGCCTCGCTCTGCCGCGGATCGCCACGGGGGTCGGTGGACTCGACTGGGATGACGTCCTGCCGGTCGTCCAGGAGACCCTCGGAAGCCTCGACATCCCGATCTACCTCTACACCCGGTATGAGAAGGGCGTGGCCGCCAAGGAGCCGAAGGCGGTCAAGTCCTGATCGCATGGAGAGGGGATTGTTCTCCATGCGCCCCTGTTAGGGTCTGATCATGCAGCGTCGCGAGCTCCCGATCCTCCTTTTCACGGCCCTCTATATCGCGGCCGCGATCCCCGCCGCTCTCCGTACAGGAAGCGGCGAGTTCGTTTTCTACATTGCCGTGCTCTTCGTGCTGGCGGCATTCGTCTGGGCCGTGCACCGGAAGGTGGGGCTTACGTCCCTGACCCTCTGGGGCTTCTCGCTGTGGGGCCTCGCGCACATGGCTGGGGGCCTCTGGACGGTCTCTGAGTCCACCGGCGTCCTTTACAACCTCTGGCTGATCCCCGGGCGTCTCAAGTACGACCAGGTGGTCCACGCCTACGGATTCGGCCTCTCCACCTGGCTGTGCTGGCAGGCCCTCGCGAGCTCCGTCGGCCTGGAACGCCCTACCTTTGGACTCCTGACTCTCTGTGCGCTCGCTGGCATGGGCCTGGGCGCTGCCAACGAGATCGTCGAGTTCATCGCGGTCTTGACGATCCCCGAGACCAACGTGGGGGGCTACGAGAATACCGGCTGGGATCTTGTCGCCAACGCCACGGGGGCGACGCTGGCTGCGGTCCTAATTCGACTCCTCAGTCCACGGGTTCGGGCCTAAGCCTTTCCCGTTCGAGAGCAGACCCAGTAGAGTTCCGCGCTTATGTGCGAGGCGGCGGAATATCGACCCCTGGCCAGTTCTGCGGCTGTTGCAAGGGACCCGAGCCCGATACACGGCTCCTCCGGCCGCTTCTCTCATCCCCGCGCTGCCGGGGAAAGCTCGGCCCGATGATCTCTACAGCGTCGCTTCGTCGCGACTGGCTCTCCAACATTCGTGGCGACATCCTTGCGGGTATCGTCGTCGCCCTCGCCCTCATTCCTGAGGCGATCGGCTTCTCGATCATCGCTGGAGTCGACCCCCGGGTCGGCCTCTACGCGTCCTTCACGATCGCCGTCATCACGTCGATTGTGGGCGGTCGCCCCGGCATGATCTCCGCGGCCACCGCGGCCATCGCCGTGCTGATCAAGCCCCTGGTGACGGAGTATGGGGTGGAGTACCTCTTTGCGGCCACCGTGCTCATGGGGGTGATCCAGTTCGTGGCGGGCCTGGTGCGAGTGGACCTCCTGATGCAGTTCGTGTCGCGCTCCGTGATCACCGGCTTCGTCAACGCGCTCGCGATCCTGATCTTCATGGCCCAGCTCCCCGAGCTGACGGGCGTGACGACGATGACCTACGTGCTCGTCGCGGGCGGCTTGGGGATCATCTATCTGTTCCCGTACCTCACGAAGGCGATCCCGTCGCCGCTGGTGACGATCGTCGTCCTGACGGTTCTGGCGATCCACTTCGACATGGACGTGAACCGCGTCGGGGACATGGGCAAGCTGCCGGAGTCGCTCCCGCTCTTCGGTCTCCCGGCCGTGCCGCTAACGCTCGCCACGCTGAAGATCATCCTGCCCTTCTCGATCAAGATGGCGGCGGTCGGCCTGCTAGAGTCGCTCCTGACGGCCCAGATCGTGGATGACCTGACCGACACGCCGAGCAACAAGAAGCGCGAGTCGATGGGCCAGGGCTTCGCCAACTTCGTCACCGGCTTCTTCGGTGGCATGGGCGGTTGCGCGATGATCGGACAGTCCGTCATCAACGTGAAGTCGGGCGGCTTCACCCGCCTTTCCACGATGGTGGCGGGCACGTTCCTGATCTTCCTGATCGTCGTGCTGGGGCCGGTGGTCGCCAAGATCCCCATGCCGGCGCTCGTGGCCGTCATGGTCATGGTGTCGATCGGTACGTTCAGCTGGAGCTCGGTCAAGAGCCTCACGAAGCACCCGAAGCACTCATCCGCGGTGATGATCGCGACGGTCGTCACGGTCGTCTGGACCCACGACCTCGCCCAGGGCGTCCTGGTGGGCGTGCTCCTGAGCGGCATCTCCTTCGCCAGTAAGGTGCGGACCCTCTTTGGGGTCACCTCGGAGGCCTATGCGGACGGCACGGGCCGTCGCTATGAGATCACCGGTCAGGTGTTCTTCGCCTCCGTCGAGCGCTTCACCAGCGCCTTTGACTTCAAGGAGGTCATCGACTCGGTCGTGATTGACGTTTCCGAGGCCCACTTCTGGGACATCTCGGCAGTCGGCGCGCTCGACCGAGTGGTGGTCAAATTCCGTCGTGAGGGAACGGCCGTTGAGCTCGTGGGCGTCAGCCAGGCGAGCGCCACAATGATCGACCGCTTCGGCGTTCACGACAAACTGAAACCGGGCGAGGAGCTCGAGGGACACTGACATGAGAAAGCTACTCGTCTGTATTGATGCATCGAGCTACGCGGCCAGCGTCGTGGATAGCGCCGCCTGGGCCGCCGGTCGACTCGACGCCTCCATCGAGGTCCTCCACGTCATCCAGCGCAATGACGCGGTTGCCGTTCGGCATGATCTCAGCGGTGCCGTTGGCCTGGGGGCGAAGAGCTCGCTGCTCGAGGAGCTCGTCTCGATCGACGAGGCCGAGGGAAAGCTGGCCAGGGAGCGGGGACGCGTCATGCTGTCGGTCGCCGAGGAGCGACTCCGCGGGCACGGCGTCACCGACGTCACGACGACACATCGCCACGGTGGCATCGTGGAAACGGTCATCGAGCGCGAGGAGGACGCGGACGTCGTCGTGATCGGAAAGCGCGGCGCCTCGTCCGCGTTTGCCAAGCAGCACCTCGGCAGCCAGATTGAGCGAGTCGTCCGCGAGAGCATCCGGCCGGTGCTGGTCGCCTCCCAGGTGTTCAAGGCACCAGAGCGCGTCTTGATCGCGTTCGACGGCGGGGCGACCTCACGGAAGGCCGTGGAGTTCGTGGCGAGCTCGCCGCTGTTCGCGGGGTTGGAAATTCACTTGGTCATGGCTGGAGCGAGCGGCTCGACTCGCCAGAAGCACATGGACTGGGCGACAGGCCAGCTTCCGTCGGCGAGGGTGGAGCACGTCACCGGCGCTCCCGAGGAGGCGCTGCCGGCGTACGTGGAAGCTAACGGGATCGGGATGCTGGTGATGGGCGCCTACGGACACTCGCCCCTTCGGCGCCTGATCGTCGGGAGCATCACTACGCAGATGATGCAGAACTGTCACATTCCGATTCTGCTGTTCCGTTAAGGCGACTTCTCACGCTGCTCTCATGGACAGGCGCCGTGAGAGCCTTTCAGGGCGAGGTGGTGCGACAACTTGTGAGAGCGCCCTGACCAGAGACGAGACACTGGCGGGATAACGAACGCACAGCGACGATCAGGCGGGCAGCGCGCCTCGCAATTGTTGGCTAGACTTCAACGACATGGGGCAGCGTCTCCCGGCATTCGCCCCGTTCGCTCCTACGCATTCCACATCGTCCAAGCCAATCTCTTCCATGAAAGTTCTCACAGCAGCAGCCGCCGTGTTGATGAGCGCCGCGTACGCCAGCGCACAAGTCACCGTGATCTCCACGGAGTCCTTCGATTACACGGTCCCGGGCCTCCTCGCCAACTCATCGGGTGGCACCGGCTGGGCTGACTCCTGGGACATCCCGAACGGCAACGGCAACGAGCTGGTGATGTTTGATCAGACGATCAACCCGCCGATGACGTGCCCCGACGGCGTCGGCGCGTACTGCGGCCAGGCTTCGGAGTTCTTCGCCGCCGTCCGCACGCCGGACACGGCACCGCACCTGGACATCGTCGACAGCAACGGCTTCATCGGCGCCGACGGGTCCACGATTTGGATCTCGTTCCGCACCCAGCAGTACCAGGTCTTCGGTGACTCCTTCGGCGCGCTCCAGCTGTTCCAGTCGAACAACGCGGCGCAGGAGCAGATCCTCCTCGGCTCCCCCTGGGCCACCAACGAGTGGGGCATCGACGACGACGCCGGTACGGGCTTTCTCCCGGAGACCGCAGCGGGCACGCAAGCTGCCGTCTGCGCGCAGCTCGTCTTCCGTATCGATCACCTCGCGGGCGACGAGCGCGTCCGCATGTGGGTTGACCCGGCCGACGACTACCCGTTGACGACCGCCGACCTCGACACGTTCATCACCGACCTTCGCTGGGATGAGATTCGCCTCAACTCGGGCGGCTCGGGCACGCACTTCTTCTGGGATGACATCGTCATCGCCAAAGGCGAGCCCACCGGCAACATCGGGACGAGCTACTGCGGACCCGCAGTTGCGAACTCGACCGGCGCCAGCGGCACGATCGTCGCCACCGGCAGCCTCACGGCGTCCTCGAACGACGTACAGCTGGTCTCATCGAACCTCCCCAACTTCTCCTTCGGCTTCTCGATCGTCAGCAACTCGACTGGCTTCGTTGTGGGGCCGGGTGGTAGCAGTGGCAACCTCTGCGTTGTCGGCAACGTCGGTCGCTACGTCGGCTCTGGCCAGATCATGAACTCGGGCTCGAACGGCTCCTTCACGCTGGACCTCGACCTGATGCAGACCCCGCAGCCCACTGGCTTCATCAGTATTCAGGCAGGCGAGACCTGGAACTTCCAGACCTGGTACCGCGACCAAATTGGCGGCACCCCGACGTCCAACTTCACGGACGGCGTCACGGTCCTGTTCAACTGATCTTTGTAATTGCGTGCCGCTAGCGGGCCCGCAGACAGCGCGCGACACGGATAGTGCCGCGCGCTGTTTTTGTATCTTGGTGCCGCCATTTCCTCCCCCCACTGACACCTGAGTCCCACGAATGAGTCAGAAGCCCCGCGGATCGACCGCACTCATCGCCGCATCCGTGGCCCTTGGCGGATTCCTGATGGGATTCGACAGCGCCGTGATCTCCGGCGTCACCGGTCCGCTCAAGAGCGTCTTCCAATTGTCGGCCAGCGAGCTTGGAACGGTGGTGGCATGTTTGACGCTTTCCGCCACGCTGGCGATGGCCATCGCAGGACCGCTGGCAGATCGCTTTGGTCGCAAGCGAATCCTGGCGGTCACCGCGCTACTCTTCACCATCTCGGCGATCTGGAGCGCGCTGGCAACGACCTATGTGGGGCTGATTGCGGCCCGCCTTATCGGCGGCTTCGGAGTCGGTGGCGCGCTGATCATCGCGCCGCTCTACATCGCGGAGATCGCTCCGGCGGAGAAGCGCGGGCGTCTGGTCTCGTTCAACCAGCTCAATATCGTTCTTGGCTTCTCGGCGGCCTTTTTCTCGAACTACTTCATCGAGAAGGCGATGCCGAACACCGAGCCTGGCGTCTTCAACGATGCCTGGCGCTGGATGCTGGCCGTAGAGGCCGTGCCCGCCATCATCTACCTCGTGGCGCTCTGGGTCGTGCCCAACAGCCCGCGCTGGCTGGCGATGAAGGGACGCCGCGAAGAAGCGAGGCAAGTGCTCGCGTGGGCCAGCGGTGAGGCGCGTGCGGACGCAGCGCTCGCGGAGATCGACGCGAACCTCGAGGTCGCTAAGACGGAGAGCAAGGCAGGCCTTCGGGAGCTTCTGCATCCGCGCATGCGCTTCGTGATGGTCGTGGGGCTCGGGCTAGGGTTCTTCCAGCAGATCACGGGGATCAACGCGATCTTCTACTACTCGACGACGATCTTCGAGATGGCCGGATCAGGGCGCGAAGCGTCGCTTGAGCAGGCGATCTACGTCGGTCTGGTGAACGTGGTCTTCACGGTGATCGCCATGTGGCTGATCGATCGTGCGGGGCGCAAGCCGCTCCTCATCGCAGGTACCACTCTGATGGCCGCCGCGCTCCTGACGACAGGAATGGCCTTCAAGAACGCCACCTTCCAGGCCCAGGGGCCCCTGTTCGACGCTGCGGCTAGCGGGCTGCCTGCGACCGCTAAGACTGCGGTCGGCGGGCTCGCCGACGAGGTCTACGAGGATCAGTTCGCGTTCCTGGCCGCGCTTGAGACGAGCGTGAAGGCGACCGGCGATACCGAGGCGATCGCCGCCGTGGAAGGGGCCGCACAGGACCTCGCGAAGGGAGGCCTGCGCATCAACGGCATGCTCGTGCTCCTGGCCATCATGGGTTATATCGCGGGCTTCGCGATCTCCCTTGGCCCTGTCATGTGGGCCATGTTCTCCGAGATCTTTCCCGCGCGGATGCGCGGGATCGCGATCTCGGCGGCGGGGTTCTTCAACTCCGCCATCTCGTTCCTCGTCCAGAAGATGTTTCCCGTCGGGCTCGCGACGCTCGGCCCCGACAAGGTCTTCTTCTTCTTTGGCGGCTTTGCCGTCTTGGCGCTGGCGTTCAGCGCCTTTGTTGTCCCTGAGACCAAGGGCAAGTCCCTGGAAGAGCTCGAGGCTGAGCTCATTGGACCTTCTTGACATGTTGACTCACTACGTTTCACGTTTCGCTCGCCCCGGCCTTCTAGCGTTGGTCGTTCTTACTGTCGGTTGCCAGGGCGCCGGGCCGAAGCCGGTGGTCGTCATCGCTTCCGGCGAGCCCGCGTTGATGGAGATGGACGGCCTTGCCGGTCAGGACCTTGAGCTCGTCTTCCCCGCCACGGGTCGCTACAGGGTGACCATTGAGGCCGACGCGCCAGAGACCGCGACTCTCTGGATCGAGGACTACGTCGGCAACGAAGACGGACGGACCTACGACATTACGGGGCCGCTGGCGCTGACGGGTTCCGGCCTGGTCCACGCCGATGGGTCGCCCCTCCAGGAGGGGCCTCACAGCATGCGTGTTCACTCGAGCGCGCCGGCGACGATCAAGAGCGTGCGCTTCGATCTCCTCCGCCATCATCGGGAGACGCCGACGGTCCTCATTCAGAACACGGAGGGCGATGGCCCCTGGGAGGTCGTCTGGGCGGACGAATTCGACGGCGAGGGCGTTCCGGATCCGATCCGCTGGAACCACGACATCGGCGATTGGGGCTGGGGCAATCGCGAACTCCAGTACTACACCTCCAGCGACCCCGACAACGCGCGCCAGGAGAACGGTCACCTGATCATCGAGGCGCACCCGAACGACGACGGGCACGCCTGGACGTCGGCGCGACTGACGACGCGTGCGAAGGTCAGCTTCCTCTATGGGCGCATCGAGATCCGGGCCAAGGTGCCCGCGGTCGACGGCACGTGGGCGGCCGGCTGGACCCTTGGGGACGACTACCGGGACGAGGTGTCGTGGCCGTACTGCGGCGAGATCGACATCATGGAGGCGGTGGGCAAGGAGATCGACGACGCCTCCGGTGACGGCATCAATCACGGGTCGTGTCACACGCGAGCCTTCTACTTCAAGCAGGGCAACCACATCTCCGAGGTGGTGCCGGTGCTGAACATGGACGGTGAGTTCCATGACTACGACTGCGAGTGGACGCCCGAAGAGGTTCGCCTGTACGTGGATGGAGTTCACTACTACACCTACGACCAGCACGGCTCGCCCGAGGCGTGGCCGTTCGATCGGCCGCAGAACCTGATCCTGAACCTCGCCATGGGCGGTGGGATGGGGGGCGAACTCGCGGCCGGGGCCGGACCTCAGCGGGTGGTGGTCGACCACGTGCGCGTCTTGGGCCGGAAGCAGTAGGCCTATGGTTACCTATCGCACCGAACGGACCGTGGAAGACGGACGCTGGCTTCCCCGTGCGACCCAGGCCATTCATGGCCTGGAGAAGATGTCGCCGTTCTTCATGAGCGTGGCATCGCCCTCGAATCACTGGCTTTTTGTGTCCAGTCTCGGGTCCCTGACAGCCGGGCGGAAGAGCGTGGAGCAGGCGCTGTTTCCCTATCGCACCGTGGATCAGATTCACGATGCCGCGGGGAAGGTTGGCGGGCGGACGCTGGTGCGACGCCACGCCGATGGAGCGATCTGGGAGCCGTTCACGGAGCGGAGTGCGGGCCTTGAGGGCGTCACGCGTTCCATTTCTCGAAGCGCATGGGGGACGTCCGTCACTCTCTCGGAACTCCACGGCGCCTTCGGAATCGAGGTCCGCCAGACGTGGACCACGAGTCAGGCCCGCGGCGTGCTGCGCTTCACGGAGATCATCGCGACGGGCAGCGACCCGGTCAGCTTCGACCTCATCGACGGGGTGGTCGACGTGCTTCCTGCGGAGGTCGATCCGGACATGCAGGCTCGCCTCAGTTCGCTCGTGACCGCATACCGCATGGCCGAACTATCCGAAGACGTCGCGGTCTTCACGCTCGGGTCGATCCCCCTCGACCGCGCTGCGCCGAATGAGGCGCTACGCGGAACGACGGCGTGGTCCACCGCCCAGGGAGCGCGGCTTCTTTCGGAGGCCCAAATTGAGGGATTCCGGCGCGGCGAGGATGTGGTTGAGGAGCCGCGCGCGCGCGGCGTGCGCTGCGCCCTTCTAGTGGCGAGAACGGTGCATCTCAGCCAGGGTGAGCGTGATCGCTCCGCCATGGCCCTTGAGGTTCACCAAGCGGCGAGCGACGTCGATGGGTTGCAGGCGTGGATTAAGGTCCAGCCCGACCTTCTGGATGCGCTCAGGAAAGACGCGGAAGGGACGGAGCTGGACCTTGTGGCTCTTCTGAGCCGCGCGGATGCCCTACAGCGAACGGACTCTTTTGCGGAAGACGCGCGGCACTACGCGAACACCCTCTACAACGTGATGCGCGGCGGCTTGCCCATCGCCGAGTACCGGGCACCGCGTCCGGATGCGCCAGCCGATCAACAAGCCAGTCCCGACGAGTTCCGCCGCGCCATGGAGGATCTCCCTCTGGGATTCAGCCGGCGCCACGGCGACCCCAGCCGCCCTTGGAACCGCTTCTCGATCGACGTTCGCCATCCAGACGGAACGCTCAAGGCGGCCTATGAGGGCAACTGGCGCGACATCTTCCAGAACTGGGAAGCGCTCGGTGTTTCGTTTCCGGAGCTATTCCCGGGCTTCGTCACGCGCTTCCTCAATGCGAGCACTGCGGACGGCTATAACCCGTACCGGGTGGACTCCGCCAAGGGCATCGACTGGGAGGTCGAGGATCCAGATGATCCGTGGTCCCACATCGGCTACTGGGGCGATCACCAGATCGTCTACCTGACGCGCCTGATCGAGCGCTGGATGGAGCGGGATCCTGAAGCGCCGGCGCGCCTGCTTGGCAAGCCGCTCTTCGTGCATGCCGACGTTCCCTATCGGATCATGGGCTTCCTGGCGCTGGTCAAGGACCCGCGGAACACCGTGTCCTTCGCCCAGATCGTCGCTGATCGGGTGGCGAAGCGTGAGGCTGCCGGCCTCGGCAAGGACGCGCGCCTTCTGCACGATGGGCGCGGAAAGCTCGTGCGCTCGACGCTGGAGGAGAAGCTCCTCGTGCCGGTATTCGCGAAGCTGTCGAACTTCGTCAGCGGGGCGGGGGTGTGGATGAACACGCAGCGGCCTGAATGGAACGACGCGAACAACGCGCTGGCCGGATTCGGGGCGTCGGTGGTGACGACGGCGGCGCTGCTGCGTCACCTCGAGGTGCTCACCGACCTTCTCGGGAGCCGCGATGCGCACGTGACGGCGCGGACGGCAGGCTTCATGACGGAGCTGTGCGCGGCGCTTGCGGCCTCCACAGGAGAGGACGACGCGGCGCGCTGGGCGTTCGTCCGGGCCGCGGGTGAGGCCGGTGAACGCCACCGGTCCAGCGTCTACGCGGGAGACGGGCTGGAGGCCGTGGTGGCACCCGTTAGTGAGGTCATGGCGTTCCTCGCTGCTGCGCGCGCGGTGGTGCAGGAGACGCTGGTCGCCTGTGGCCGAGAGGACGGCCTGTTCCAGACCTACAACCTGCTTCGGTTCCGAAAGGGGGCCGTGGAGGT
>JBLIHL010000189.1:0-9851 GCA_047635895.1 Paracoccaceae bacterium
GAATCCGTGTAGCGGGCCCCCAGCTTCCGGAGGCTGCGTAGCCCCAGCACCCCTGGGACTACTGCCACGAGGGGTGAGGGAGCGCCTTGCCTCCGAAACCTGGGGACCCACTACTCGAATCCATCTATGCGCGACACGCTCCTAGGGGCGAACTGTCCTTCAGGGGCGCTCCCGTTGAAACGAGACGGAAGTGACGGAAGGGCAGGGACTCAAGGCTAGCGTCCTGTGCGCGGTTGGTAACAGACTCTGGCAAAGTGAGGCGATACCGATCCGCAACTGATTTGGTACGACCGCTTAGAACAGCAGCGCCAGCGCGGGCTTGGACGCGGCGAGACGGCCCTGACTCGTCGGGTCGTATACGAGCCACTGGAAGTACAGTCGCGTCCCGATCACCGCTCCAGATAGGTGGCTCAGGTCGTAGTGGATCGAGGCAAAGCCGTTACCAGGGCCTGAGCCCTGAAGGATCGCGCGGTCGAGACGTGATCCCGGTCCGTAGGGGACGTAGAGCGTGCTGCCCTGGAACGCGATTCCCGCGGGGTGGAAGGACGTGGCAGAGAGCAGTCCAGCAGGTGCGCCCCCGAGGCCGCCCTCGACGCCTATCGTGATCGTGAAGGCGCGACGCGCGCCTTCGAACAGCACCATCTGGGGCTCGAACCCGCCGCTTCCCGCGGTGGGCTCTCCGAAGACGACCGGCGCACGCGAGGACTCGGTGAAGAGCCGTGGGCGGTCGAAGGGCGCGGCCTCTTGGATGAGCCTGCGATCCGTGAGCGGTCGCTTGAGGAATGCGACGATGGCCGCCTGCTCGGACGAAGACAGCCCGAGCGGAACCATCTCGGCCGCGAGGTTGGGGGCGGCGTGGAGCCCTCCTTGGTTGTAGAACTCAACGACTTCCTCGAGCGTCGCGACGCTTCCATCGTGGAAGTAAGGCCCGGTCAGTTCGACCGCGCGCAGGCCCGGCGTCTTCCACTTGCCACGGTCGGCGATGTCGTTGGTGACCTGCTCGCGGCCCGTGTCGTCCAGGACGGGGTCGACTCCGATGTTATGGAAGTCAAAGTCCGTAAGCAGCGGGCCCACGTGGCAGTCGGCGCACCCCGCGTTACCGTGAAATAGATCGTGGCCCTGCCGTTCCAGCGGCGTCAGCGCTGCCGTGTCGCCCGCTAGAAAGCGATCGAACGGCACGTCAGTCACGACGAGCGTGCGCATGTAAGTCGCGAGCGCTTGGGCGATACGAACCCCGGTAACGTCGTCCGTTCCAAACGCGCGCTCAAACAGGAAGGGATAGCGATGCGAACCGATGAACTGCGACAGATCCTGGGGGATGGCCTCGGCGTCGGCGAGTGGGATCATCACGCGCATCGCGGTGGTCAGGGTGCCGATCGTGCGCCCGAGCTCACTCATCTCCATGTGGCTGAGCAGCGGCCCGAGCGACTGCGTTTCCAGCGCCGCCCCCGAAGCGGAGATGACCGCGCCGGTGACGGGATCATGAAACGCACCTTCCGCCCGGCCGTCGAGGAACAAGTGCGGCGCGTACGCGGCGTTGAGGACGGTTGGGGAGTTCCGCCTGGTCGACTGCAGCCCCAGCCCGAAGACCACGTGGCTGTTGTAGAGGTGGTTGGCCTGGACCGTCGGGAGGCTTGCCGAGCCGAAGACATCGTCCACCGTGCCGAGCGCGCGGTCGGCGCCCGGGTAGAGCGCGGGGCCGAGCTTGACCCGAGGATCGGCGAATCCGGCGGACGGCTGGTGGCACGTGCCACAGGCGACGGTCTTGGTCGCGGAGAGCTGCTCGTCCCAGAAGAGAATCTTCCCGAGCTTCACTTTCTCCGCGGTGACGGGGTTCTCGGGAGGGGCCAGCGGGGGCGCCAGCTGGGTCAGGCCCAAGGCGGGCGCTGCGAGCAGAAGGAGGCCGGTCAGGTGAGTGAGGCGCATGGCGGTAGTGCGAGGGGTTTTCGGGAAACACCCCCTGGACCCCAGCGCTACCGATCTGTCACCTGGATTGCGCGAACGCTCCTATGCGCGACACGCTCATAGCCCGCACTATTCACGAGATGGAGCCAGCAGCACGCCTGAACGACGCTGTGGCTGCGTCAGACGTAGGCCTACGGCCTCCGCCCGCTTCGCGGGTTCGATTACAGGTTGCTCACCGGGCCTAGGGGAACCCGTTCAGTTCCAACGGGCGCCAGGACCGGTTTACTCGAGCGCCGAGAGCTCGTCGCCCCAGTCGCCACCGAGGATCGGGTAGCGACACCACGTCTTCGGGTCGAGGTTCTCATCGTCCAGGTGGAAAGAGGGCGCGATTCGTTCGCGCTTCCACTGGTTCCTGACCCACAGGCCGTAGAAGCGCCGGACCCAGCCTTTCAGGTCCTCACGCCCGTGTTCCGGGAAGCGCCCGCCGAGGGCGTCGAGGACGGCCTGGGGGGCGAGGCGATCGCGGATGTACAGCTCCTCGATCGCGTCGAGGACTGCGTACGGCATCAGGTCGTCCTCGTCGCGCTGGCTCGCGGACTTAGGCCGCAGCTCCGCGGTGGGCTGCTGGGCCGTGATCACGGACAACTCCGGGAACGGGCCGACGCCGCCGGGTCCGGTGACCTCGAGCCAGCGGAGCCACGCGAGCACGAAGCTCTTATCTACGCCAGAGATCGGCGCCAGGCCGCCGCTCGAATCGCCGTCCATGGTCGTGTAGCCCACGGCGGCCTCCGAACGGTTACTGGTGGCCATCAGGATCGAGTTGTGCTCGTTAGCGAGCGCCCAGATCGAGGGGCTGCGGACGCGGGCCTGGAGGTTCTGGAGCGTGATGTCGTCGCGCTCCCAGGTCAGCTCGCGGCCCAGCGCTTTCTCGATGGCGGCGCGGTAGGCCTCCAACATCGGCTGGACATCCATCACGTGGTAGCGGGCGCCGAGCGCCTTTGCGACCGTGGCCGCGGCCGCGCGGGTGACGTCGCCGCTGTTCTCGGTGGGCTGGTAGGCGCAGGTGAGGAGCTGGGGCACAAGCGGCTTGGAATCGTCGAGGCGCAGGCGCTTCGCAAAGCGCTCGACGCCGAGCTCGGCGGTGCCGAGCTTGACCATCAGGGCCACGAGCGCAGCGCAAGTCGCTGAGTCAGCACCGCCGGACAGCGAAACGACGTAGCCGTTGCTGTGGGCCTTGCGCATGTAGTCGAAGAGCGCCATCGCCTCCGCGCGCGTGAACTCCTCGAAGGCGAGCTCGGAGTCGATGCTGCGCTCCCAGGCAGGCAGCGGCGATGAGGGAATCGGCGGCTGGGCCTCTGGCCAGTCAAAGGGCACCGCGACGAGCATGCCCTCGGGGTCCTCGACGGTGCTTGGCGCACTGACGGTGCGCCGATAGCCGCGCCGGACGACCTCGAGATCGATGCTGGCGTCGGCGATCTGGACGTCTTCGAAGCTGAACCGCGGCGTCACGGCTTCGAGATTGCCGTCCACCGCGATGAAGCACGCGCCGTCGTAGAGCGCGCGCCCGGCCTCGTTGCCCACGAGGTTCGAGTACACGTACACGGCGTGGAGCGAGCGGCTAGCGTCGCAAACGAGGCGTTCGCGGCGAGTGCGCTTGCCGAATGCGAAGTGGCTCGCGCTCGGGTTCAGGATGGCGTCGACCGCGAGGGCCGCGAGGCGTGCGCCGGGGCGATCGGAAACCCAGGCGTCCTCGCAGATCTCGAAGCCAAATCGGTAGCCACCAAGATCGAAGACGAGTTCGCCCATCGGGACCCGGTCGGCTCCCTCGAAGGTGGGGAGGCCCCTGGCGGAGATCATCACGCTCTTTTGGGGCGGCCAAGGGCGGAACCAGCGCGGCTCGTAGTGAATTCCGTCGCCGGCGAGGTGCTGCTTGGCGGCAATACCGACGAGTTTTCCGTCCGCGATGAGCGCGGCGCAGTTGTAGAGCGCGCCGCGGTGGAGGACAGGCAGGCCCACGCCCACGACCATGCCGGCGGTCACGTCGCTACACAGCGCCTCGAGCGATTCCCACGAGCGGTGCTCGATATGGGCGCCGTGGAAGGCGTCCTCGCAGCCATATCCGGGGAGCGCCAGCTCCGGGAGCAGCACGACGCTGGCGCCCCTCGAGCGCGCCAACTCGATGGCCCGCTTGCAGCGATCGAGGTTGCCCGACCAATCGAGTGGAGTTTGGTTGACCGCCGCAGTGGCGAAGTGGATGCGATCCATGGCAGCTTGTAGGGGACCCGGGCCGAACGATTCAATGATAAAGTGTATATCCTACACTTAGTGCCCGAGCTATCCATGGGAACCTATTTCAAGCAGCAGGACCTCGACCGACTTCGAGACTTACGCCAGACGATCCTCGGAATTGAGGGGCGACCCGAGGGCGAGGACGCCCCGCGGTACTGGAGGGATCGTCGGGACATCGAGCTATACGACCAGGTCTTCGCGGCGCGGATTGGCTGGAAATGGGACGCCGTGCTCGACGAGATCGAGATGCGCCACGGCCTTCCGGCGCCCAAGACCGTCGTGGACTGGGGGACGGGTACGGGGATCGCGGCGCGCAAGGTGCTCGGTCGGATGCCCGGAGTCGAGGCCATCACGCTCTTCGACCGGGACAAAACCGTGCTGGCGTTCGCGAAGCGCTCGGTCGAGGAGGCCTTTCCGGATGTCGCGGTCGAGGCCGTTACGGAGCCGCCGACACAGCCGACGGATCTCGCTCTCGCGAGCCACGTGCTGGACGAGCTTGATAGCAGAGGCGCCGCGACGCTGCGCGACACCTTCCGGGGTGCGGGCCACGTGCTCTGGGTCGAGCCCGGGTCCAAGCAGACGTCCCGCGCGCTCAGCCGTCAGCGTGACGCCATGCTCGAGGAGTTCCAGGTGCTCGGCCCCTGTACTCACCAGGCCACGTGCGGGATGCTGACGCCGGACCACAAGGGGGACTGGTGCCACCTCTTCGCCAAGCCGCCCGCCGAGGTGCATACGACGGGGGAGTGGTCGGAGATCCACCGTGAGCTCCGCATCGACCTGCGGAGTCTGCCTTACTCGTTCCTGGCGCTGCGACTGCGTGCCCTGGGTCACGCCGATCCTGAGCAGGAAGGGGCGCGGATGCTCCAGCGGCCCAGGTTCCAGCGCGGCCGTGCGCTCCTTGACCTGTGTGACGCAGGTGGCGTGCGCGAGGACCAGATACTCCAGCGCTCGGACAAGGCGTACTTCAAGGAGCTCAAGAAGTCGGGCGGCGAGGTCCGTTTCATGCGCGAGACCGATAGGGGAATAGAGCCCGTTTGAGCCGCACTGCCGCGATCCTGATCCGCTAAGGTTCCGCCCGCATGGGATCCACAAGAAGATCGATCGCGGTCTTCGGGGCCCTCGCGGCGATGTGCGCCACCTCGCCTGGTCAGACGTTCGTCATCTCGAACTTCACCGAGGCGATTGGCGAGAGCCTGGACCTCGATGCTTCGGCGCTGGCGGGGGCTTACCTGATCGGGACGCTCTCCTCGGCGGCCTCGCTCACGCACGCGGGCCGCCTGGCGGATCGCATTGGTCCGCGGCACATGATCGGCGTGGCCTCCGTGGGCCTGATCGTGGCGGGTTTCGCTCTGTCCAAAGCCGCAGGCTTCGTCTCCCTGGCCGTCGCGTTCTACCTGCTCCGGTTCTTCGGGCAGGGGGTGCTCTCCATGGCCACCAGCCACGCGCTTGCGCTGCGCTTTGATGCGAAGCTGGGCTCGGTAGAGGGTCTCAAAGGCGCGGTCTTCTCCGGTGCCATCGCCACGGCGCCCCAGATTGCCATTGCGTTGATCGCGACGCATGGCTGGCGGGAAGCCGCCTGGATGATGCCGACGGGCGCGGCGGTGGTCGCGCTCATCGCGGCCTATGTGCTCCTCGACCCCGACCCGAAGGCCCCACCAGCCTCCCATCCGAAGGAGTCGACGGGTGACAGCGCGGAGGTCAGCTTCACCCTGCCCGAGGCTCGCCGCACCCGCGCCTTCTGGATCTTGGTCTTCTCGAGCGTTCTCACCGGTGCAGGTCTAACGGCCGTCCACTTCCTCCTCCAGCCGCTGCTGGGTGAGGCGGGCATGGCCGAGGGGGTCGCCGCCGCTACGTTCATCTCCTTCGCCTCAGCAGGCTTCCTGGCGACGCTCATCGGCGGCGTCCTCGTGGACAGAATCCAGCCCGCGCGCATTCTCGCCACGGGCCTCTTCTTCCTTCTCCTGGGAATGGCAGGCACCGCGCTCGCGCCCACGCCTGTGCTGGCGCACGCGGGTATGGCCGCGCTCGGAGTCGGGCACGGATTCGTGGGAGCGGTCGCTGGCACGACGCTCGCCCGCTTCTTCGGCAAGGCCCACCATGGCGCAATCCGAGGCGCGTCGTCCACCGCGGTCGTGGCAGGCGCGGCCGTCGGTCCCTACCTGGCAAGCCTTTTGGCCGGCGCAGTCGGCGACTACTCCACGGCAGTCGCCGTGATCGCACTCGCGTGTATGCCCATGCCGATCCTCGCCTGGACGCTGCGCAGGCCCTGAGCTAACGTCCGCTCGGCCCTCTCTGGGATGGGCCTCGCGGGGCTGGTGCGGGGCTCCGTGCTGGGTCGTCGAGGCAGCTGCCCGCCCATGCCTTGGGGATTGCCCAGGCCTTGGGAGAGGAAGCTCGGGGGCCTGGCCGTTCATGATGTACCCTTGGGAGCAGGCTGCTGCCAATCGGCGCGAACCGCGCGGATCCACTGGAAACGCAATCGTCCCCACGTTCGGCCGACTAGGCCCGACAACCATCCATGTCTGCCGACAAACTTCGTCACGTCACCCCCCTTGGGGCGTTGGTCACCGCCGTTGCGCTCAGTTCCCTCTCTGGCTGCGCTCTCCTTGATCCCACTGCCTATGGCTTCGTCTATGGCCCCGGGATTCGCTCGGCTGAGGGCCAGGTGTCGGCGGAGGGCGGGCTTCAACAGGGACGCTGGCGCTACAAGGCGGATGGGGGCCAGGTGATCTCCGAGGGCGAGTTCGTCGATGACGTTAGAACCGGTCCGTGGGCTGACTACTACGAGAACGGCAACCCGAAGTACCTCTACACGCTGAAGGATTCCAGCCGGCACGGGCTGTTCCAGTCTTGGCACCCCAGCGGCAAGCTTGCGACGGCGGGGCAGTTTGTCCAGGGCTACCAGTTTGGCTCCTGGACCTTTCATGACACGGCCGGGCGGCTTTCAGAGACCGGCGCGTTCCTGAACGACCACCGTGAGGGGCGCTGGACAAAGTGGCACAAGGACGGCTCACCGAAGCTGACCGAGCTCCACTTTGAAGGGCAACGCGTTGGGCACTGGCAGCACTTCGACGAGAACGGAGAGCTCACTGATATCTGGAACAGCATGCCGGAGGGGCTCGAGTGGTGTTCCGAAAGCTGGCCCGATGGAGGCGCCCTGAGGCGCGAGGGATTCCTGCTGGACGGGAAGCCCGTCGGGCTCTGGAAGACTTTCCACGACGACGGTCTGCTACGGGCCGTCGGCGCTTTTGAGAACGGCGAACCCGCCGGACCCTGGCATCTATACTGCGGAGACGGCGAGCTGATCGCCCGCGGCGAATTCGCCGGAGGGCGCCCCCGCGGGGAATGGACCGTCACCCAGGGCGGGAGCAGCTCGGTGGTCGATGCCATGACGTTCCAGGGCGGCATGCCGATGATGGGTGAGTGGAGCCCTAAGACGCTCGATGACTCGGAGTCGACCGGAGTGGTGGTGAACACATGGGTCGAAGAAGCGCGGTCGCCCGTCGACCCGTCCGCGATGGTGAGCCAGGCAGCTCCATTGGACATCGAGCCAGAGTCCGCCGAGCAACTCTCCGCCGCGTTGGAAGTCGCTGCGGTCGAGCCCGAGGTTCCCGTGCCCACGACCACGTTCACGGAGAAAGAGCAGACCGCCTACGCTAAACTCGTCGAGTACTACGGCGGTGAACAGGGGGCGTTGAATGAGCTTCAATCGATCTACAGGGGCTCGCGTAGTTCGAAGAAGGCGGCCACCACGGGCTTTCCTGAGGAGGGCGGCGATACGGCCCGCGCGGCGCGGTTCATCGGCAAGCCCCTGCCGATGACCAAGATGTACGCGCCCGACGGGACGCTGTATGACATCGATCAACTTAAGGGGGGCAACGTCGTCCTTGTGCTGCTGCGCGGCTTCGACGGCGAAGTCTGCCCCTATTGCGTCGCCCAGACCGAGTCCCTTTGTAAAGCCGGCGCATTGAGTAAGTTCGACGACCGTGACGCTAAGCTTGTGGTGGTCTTCCCGGGGTCCTCAGTGAGCCTTGAGACGTTCCAAGAGTCGTACGAGATGCTGGGCAAGAAGCAGCGCGACGCGTATCACATGCGGTACGCGAACGCGCATGACGTTGCCGAGCAGTTCGACCTCGTAGGTGAGAAGGTCATGCCTTCCACGCTCATCCTTGATTACACCGGAACGGTTCGGTTTGCCTACGTGGGCAAGAACGTCCAAGATCGTCCGACGCTGCCGCTCCTCATCAAGGAGCTTGACCGCATAGAGGCCGAATAGCTGAGGCCCTCGCTCTGACATTATGAGTTCCGAACCAAAGGGCGATCGCCCTGAACCGACCCTCTTCGAGTCCACAGGCGACGTTTCGAAAGCGGGGATCCCGATGCCCAAGGTCGAACCGGTCACTGACGCTCCCACTATTCCAGACGTCCAGGTCTCTGGCGTTCTCGGCAAAGGCGGTCAGGGCATCGTATTTCGTGGGCACCAGGAGTTCCTCGACCGCGATGTCGCGGTCAAAGTACTTCACAAGTCCGTGGATCGGGACTTGGCGCGATTCCGCCAGGAGGCCACGCTTCTCGCGCGGCTGCAGCACCCCAACATCGTCGCGTGCTACCAGGCGGGCGTCACGGACGACGGCCACTGCTATATGGTGCTGGAGTACATCGAGGGCCTCGATCTGTACGAGCATGTCAGGCAGAACGGAGCGCTGTCCGAGGACTCAGCGCTCGCGCTCGTCGCGGACGTGGCGTGCGGGCTTAAGCACGGCTACGAAACCAATGCGCGGATGATCCACCGGGATGTCAAGCCGCAGAACGTGCTGCTGAAAGTTCAGGAAGATGGGCCCGGCCCAAGGCTGCTCGGCAAGATCGTCGATCTGGGGCTGGCGAGGTGCCTGGAGGAGTCGATGGAACTGACGCGTGCGGGCGCCGTGATGGGGACGCCAAGCACGATGGCGCCTGAGCAGTTCGACAACCCGGACGATGTCGATCACCGCACGGATATCTACGGCCTCGGGTGCGTCCTCTTCTATGCGCTGACCGGCGACCCCGCGTTCAAGGGCAAGACGTTCACGGCGATCTATCACGAGAAGACCGCAAAGGGTGGAGTGCGTCCCCACAAGGATCTTGATATCTCGCCGGGCACGCGCCGCCTGCTCGACACGATGATCGCGCGGGATCAGGGCGACCGACCGGCGACTTACGGGGACCTGCTCGATCAGATTCGAGAGGCGCGGGAGGAGATGAAACGCTCGTCGGGAGCCTCGAAGCGCGGCGTAGGGCAGATCAAGGTGGCGAGCGTTTCGGCGGGCGTCCTTGCCCTGGCCGGACTCGGCTGGTGGCTGCAGCGTTCGCCCGAGAGTGAGCCTGGCGAAGCGCCGCCCATAGTCGTGGCGAAGAGCGACGTCGAAACGACTAAGCTCCGAGCGGAAGACGAGGGCCAGGAGGCCTCCGAGGCCGAATCCGGCGCCGCGGCTAAGGACGCGGCTGACGCTAAAGCTAAAGCTAAAGCGGAAGCGGAAGCGGAACTGGAACTGGAACTGGAGCCGGCGACTTCTCTCGTTCAGCCACTCTCGCCGGCTCTATCGGCAACGCTCCCGGACGGGGCCAGCTTCGCGCTAATCACCCCCGAAGATGATTCGCTGAAGGGCTGGTGGGCGACG
>JBLIHL010000190.1:0-9849 GCA_047635895.1 Paracoccaceae bacterium
CGGCAGCGGGTCGGTCGCGAGAAGTCGGTATCGGACAGGTCCGCGGCGGTCACGACGCCGACCACGCGTCGAGCGCTGGCGCGCCGACGGCAGCAGGTCAGTCGCGGGAAGTCGGTATCGGCCAGGTTGGTGTCCGTCACGGCCGCTACCAAGGCACTGAATGCCGAACCGTGCGATTGCTGAGACACCGCGCTGTATTTATGCGCCCATCGCCTGACGGCGCTGGAGCGATTATGTCTCTGTGCGCTCGCCGCGCAGGCGTCCTCGCCGGACGGGCGTGCCGCCGCACAGGCCTCCTCGCCGGAGAGGCCGCGAGGGCGAGCCTCGCGCGGGGCCGCACGCACCCTCCGGGCACGCGCTATGGCCCGGGCGTCCTGCGGACGCGTGGGACGACTTCGGCCTAGTCGCCGAGACACGAAACACCGGACCCAACGCTCGCCCATGCGGGCGAGCACCTACTGAAGCGACATACGGTCAGCTTCCAGACGGAGGTTACCGGCCTCGTCCTTGCGGAAGGTGCCCGCGACGATCACTTCCGACAAACGGTCAAGGCCGTGCTTGCCCTTGAGAGACCAGTCCCCCGGCAGACCTTCCTCGAGGAACTCCACGTTCACCGTCCACTGCTGGACCTCTACAGGGTCAGCGCAGCAATAGTCCCACGGCGTCGTGCAGCCGTCGTCGTGCGTCTCGGAACAATCCTTGAGAGCATCGTCGACCAGCCTGAAAGTAGACAGCTCGCCAAACTCCTGGAGCGTACCGCGCAGCACCACGGCCTCGCCGTCCTTGACGCCATCACGCGCGACACGGATTTCCCTGGCACCCATGATGGGCGTATCCGACCAGTAGGCCGCCGCCGATGCCGTCGAGATTCCGGCGTCGACGTCCGTGGTTTCCCCGGCCTCATCGGCACCACCACAGGCGGCTAGCGGAAGAGTTGCGAGTGCAAGAAGGGTCAATGATTTCAGCATGCCCACATGATAGCGAACGGGCCAGGGTTCAGTCTTCCGACAGTGCCGCCGCGATCGGCAACCGCGCCAATCGCCACATAGCGGGCACCACCGCAGCCAGCGCCAGAAAGAGCGTCCCGAGGAATCCCACCAGCACCGCGACAGGATCCACACGTAGTTCGAACGCACTCATAGCAAGTCGCACCGCGCCACCCTCCAGGGCCACCCGCGCTAGAAAGAGCCCGATCACCGCTCCCGCAGCCGCGACCACCAGCGACTCAATCAGCAGTGATGCCGACAGCGAGCGTGTCCCAAAACCGATCGCTCGCAGCGCCGCCAACTCCTTGATCCGGTCCTGCACCGACGCGGCGGCCGCGTTTGCGCCTCCCAGAAGCGCCGCGACACCGATGAGCGCAGCCAGCATCCAGGCCATGCGCTGGATCGGCACGAAGTACGCCACGAGCTCCCCGTAGTACTCCTCACTTGTGACGAGATCCAGCTCGAGATCAAGCCGCCGATCACAAAACAGTCGGAGCCGTTTTCGCGCCTGATCGTCCGCAAGGCGCACGAACACGACCGACGAATCATCGCGCTGCGCCAGCCCTCGCAGGGGATCCAGCGGCGTCCAGATCTCTGCCTCAAGCGTCGTCCCGGGAGCCACGAAGTGCCCGACAATCCGATGCTCCGCGCCCTCCACGATAAGAGTCTCACCGAGCGCCACTGCGCCCTCGGGCACGCCCAACTGCCTGGCAACAAGACGGCCGACAATCACCTCGCCGGGGCCCGGCAGGCTGCCCCTGGACAGAGTCAGGGCCTGGTGAACCTCGTACGCATTCGGCGAGACGCCGCGCACGAAGCCAGCGCGCTCCCCGTCGTAACCGGGCACCGAAATCGACGTCCCCATGTGGATCTCATCCGAGGCGACCTCCACCCCGGGGACGCTCGCCGTGACGAGCGACGCCAACCCCGCCACCGTGGTCGAACGCACGACGTCGCGCTCGGCCACCTTGGAAAGAAGCAGCGCGGTCGAAGGATCCGAAGCCCCCGCGAACGTGCCGCTCAGCCCACGAACGAACGCCGTCGTCGCCACCAGCAGCGCCGCGACCATGGCGCACGAAAGCGCCGTGAGAATCGTGCGGCCAGGCCGGCGACCGAGATTTCGGATCGCATGATCGATAGGGAGCTTCAAGGCTAGGCCAGTGAATCGACGATGCCAGCGCGTGCGCTTCGAATAGCCGGCACAAGTCCCGCCACGAGTCCAGCCGCCAAGGCCACGCCGAAGCCCTGCAGCACCAGCGCAGGCGTCACCGCAAACCCGATCGAGACGCCTTCACTGCCGATCGTGAGCCGCGTCGTATAGAGCAGCGCCACCGCCGCCCCCACGCCCAGTACCGCCCCGAAAAACGCAAGCGCCAGAGCCTCCCCCATCACCATCACGCCCACGTGCACCTCGCGGAAACCGATCGCCCGCAGAACGCCCAGCTCTCGCACGCGCTCCTGGACAGACATCATGACGGTGTTAGCCACGAGGGACAGAACCACCACAACGCAGGCAAGCGCGAGATACCGGCCGAAGCGCAGAATCTCGCGCAGGTCCCGGGTGGCGCTCTCCAGGTACGCAACACGCGGTCGGGTGTCGGTCGGCTCCTCAGCCGTCGCGAACAGCTCATCGATCTCACTGGCGACCCGCTCCGCATCAGCCCCCTCGGAGGCGAGGACCTCGAACTGCGTCACGGTTCCAAGACGACTGATGGGCCCGGCGCGCTGCAGATACTCAAGGTGCGTGAGAATGAGCGACTCCTGGGTCGACTCCTCCGAGCTAAAAATGCCCACGACGCTGACATCAATATCGCCGAAGCGGAACCGATCCCCCACGCTGAGGCCCTTCCGCGCGGCGAACTGCTGGCCCACGAGCGCCGCGTCCTTCTGGGCTTCGAACTTCGCGGCATCGCCGTCCACGATCTCGATGCTGCGCTGGGCCAGCATCTCCGCGACCGGCGCGCCCTGGAACGTGACGAGGTCGAGGCTCGCCCGACAGTTGTTCAGGTAAACCTTCACGGGCAGCACCGCGTCCACCCCGTCCACGCCTTCGATCCGGCGGGTGTAAGACTCAGGCAGGAACGAGGTCTGCGGGCAGTAGCGGTTCTTGCGAAACACCACCAGCGTCCGCGCCGCGTCGGTGCTGTCCATCGCACGCGCCATGCCGGTGCCGAGGCTTTCGACGAGCACGAGCAGCGCCAGCGCGCAGGCCACCCCCAGTACGGTCAGGACGGTACGTGCCTTGCGCCGCTTGAGGTTGACCAGAATGAGTCGAAGGATCCTCATGCGCCTTCCCCGCTCGCGTCGTCGAAGGGGTAGAGCTTCCCCTTCTCCAGGTGCAGCACGCGCTTGCCGAAGCTCGCCGCTTTCGGGTCGTGGGTCACCATGACGATCGTCTTACCGCGTTCCTCATTGAGCCTGCGCATGAGCGTGAGAATGCCCTCAGCGCTCACAGCATCCAGGCTTCCCGTGGGCTCGTCGGCCACGATGAGGTCGGGGTCCGCCACGATGGCGCGCGCGATCGCGACCCGCTGCTCCTGGCCGCCCGAAAGCTGCTTCGGCAAGTGCCTCGCACGGTCGCCAAGCCCCACGGCCGTCAGCGCGAGCGATACCCGCGCATGCCGCTCTGCCTTCGAGTGCTTGTGGAGCCAAAGCGGCATCTCGACGTTCTCGTAGGCCGTCAGCACTGGCACCAAATTCGCACGCTGGAAAACGTATCCAACCGTCGACGAGCGCCAGCGCGCGAGCTTGCCCGCGCGCGTCCCACCGACGTTCATTCCGCCCACGGTCACCGTGCCTGCCTGGGGCCGGTCGATCCCCGCGAGCAGATTGAGGAGCGTGGTCTTGCCGCTGCCGGACGGCCCCAGCAGCACGACGAAATCGCCCTGCTCGATGTCGAGATCGACCTCACTCAGGGGAGTCACCTCGTGCTCTCCTTTGGAGTAGGTTCGGGTCACGCCCCGCAGTTCGATCAGGCTCATAGCTTGGACTCCTCCACCTGCACAGCGATCCGATCCGCACCACCGCGGTCCGCGCTCAGGGCGTCCAGCGCCGCGCGTCCCCCATCGATGATCTTGTCGGTTAGGTTGACGCCCGCAACGACCTCAACCCATTCACCCACTTCCTTCCCGGGCGACTGAATCGTCCCGCCCAGCTCCACCGTGACGAGGCGAGCTTCGCCCGCCACTGGATCCAGCAGCCAAATGGCCCCGTTGCGCACGACGCGCTCCGGCACGGCCAGCCGGAGCGGGACAGCACGCGAAGCGCCCCTGTCCGGCTCTGCTGCTCCTGCCCCCTGTGTTCCTGGGCCTGTCGCCGTGCCGCCCACCGCGGCGCTGCCCTCGGTAAAGAAACGCACCTGGGTCAACATGTCGGGCCGCAGCAGTCCATCCCCATCGAGCACGCGCACCTGGGCCTCCAGCGTGACCTTCTGAATGTCCGCTCGCTCGACGATCCGGATCACTTCCCCTTGATAAGGACGGCCCGGCCGCGCGTCGGCCAGCACCTCCGCCGTCTGCCCGACCCGCACGCTCTCGATGTCCCCCTGGGGAACATCCACGCGAACGCGCAGCTTGTCCGGTGAAAAAACCGAACAGATCGGAGCACCAGGAGCCAGCGTGTCGCCCGCCGCCGCGATGCGCTCGAGCACGACGCCCGACCCCCGCGCGACCACCACCGTTCGTTCAAGGGCCAACGCCGCCGTGGTCAGCTCAGCCTCAGACCGCGCCAGCTGCGCCTCGCCCAGCTTGACGGCCGCCGCCGACTCATCCCTTCTCAGCCGATCGTCGAAGCGCAGCCGCACGTCCGCTTGGGCGCGCTGGTCCCGGGCCATCGCCACCTGGACCGCGCTGAGCGCCAGCTCGTGCTGGGCCTCGAGCGTCGAGAGCTTCGCGCGCGCGACGTCGAGTTCGGCCTCGGCGATCTCGACCTGCCGCGCGCCCGAGGCTCCCGCCGCGTCCAGCTCGCGCTGCACGATCAGCTCGCTCTCCGCGAGAGAGATTAGCGCCACTCCTTCCTGCACCGAGGCCCCGCGAAGCTTCGCCTCTGCTTCCCGGCCGGCTCGCTCGGCAGTCGCGGCCGCTGCGGCCTCCGTCACCTCGATCCCGGCCTTGTAGCGCTCGGCCGCAACCGTCTCACGCACGCGCGCCAGCTCCAGCGCGGCCCGCTGTTCGTCCACATGGGTCACGGCCTCGGCATGCGCCAGTTGCGCGTCATCCCGCACAAGCCTGGCGACCACCGTTCCGTCCTCAACAGCGTCAGACTCCTGGACCAGAACGTCCAGTACGACGCCACCGGCGAGCGCCGGCACCAGAATGGGGAACGGATCTGGCTCGACCCACCCCGCAGCCTGAACCGCCAGCTGCCGGCTGACCCTCGGCCCGCCGCGCCCCTGGCCCTCCGTGCCTGGTTGTGCCCCCGTCAGTGGCCCCAATCCTTCCAAGCGGAGAGGACGAACCACCGTCACGGCTGGCCGCTCGCGAAACAGCTCGAGCAGCGTGTCGCGCAGCACAAAGCCAAACGCCCCCAGGATCACCAGGGGAACGACGATGCGGAGCCAGCTTCGGCGCGGCGGCTCAACCCCGCCCGCGCCGCGGGCGAGCGCGGAGAGATCGACTTGGTCATCGACGAGGCTCATGGCTGGGACTCCGGGTCCGTGGTATCTGCGTCGTCGTTGTAGAGAGTCGGCGGTGGCGCAAAGGGTGACATGCCGGGTCCGCTGGCCGCCGTCCAATCGAGCTTCGCCAGGACCAGCGCCTCGACGTCGTCGATGGGCCACGTGACCATCTCAGCCAGGCGGTTCAATGCCCTTGTCCAACCGGCCAGATCGCCACGACCGGTGCGAAAACGTGCGCGCGCCGCCGTCCAGTCCTGAAACCCCGGCTCCATCGCGCGCTTGGTGGCACCGTCTTCATCGGTCACGGTGGCCCGCATCTGCGCGATGCGGCCCAGCGCGTCGGCCTGACGAGCCAGGAGATCGACGAGGATCTCTTCGAAGCGCTCAACGGCCCGATCCCGGCGCTCAACGGCGGCTTCGAGACGGCCCTTCCAGCTTGATGGAAACGGAATGGCCAGGCGCAGCACCGCGCCGACCTGTGCCTGGTCGAGATACCCCAAATGCGGTCCTAGCGCCACGCCGGGCCAGGCGCGTGAGGCTGCCTCGCGCACTTCGGCCTCCCGCACGTCAAAAACAAGGCGGGCCTCCCGCAGCGCGGGATGGCTTTCGGCCAGCGCTGCGAGGTTCATATCCGTGGGCAACGCCGAGGCCCTCGCCATGACGCTCACGTCGGCCACTTCGCCCAGTCCACCTAGCCCAACGGCCTGGACAGCCGCATCGAATTCGCCGGCGCCATCAGGAGAACCTGAAAGGGATCCTGAAAGGGATCCAGCCGCGAGGGCAAGCTGCCTCCGGGCCCCGCCCAGCTCAGCCACCGCCAGGTGCCCGCGCCGCTCGATGCGTGCGACCTCAGCACGGGCCAGCGCCGCGTCCGCCTCACTCAGGCGGTCGTTCTCTTCAAGAATCCGAACGCGCTCGAGGTCCACCTGCCCCGCCTCCACGAGCTCGGCCAGTCGCTCGACCCGCAGGCGCGCCGCCACGACGCCGATGCGTGCACGCTCGACCGTAATCCAGGCGTCAAAGGCAACGCGTTCCAGCCGTCCAGCCGCCAGCAGCGTCTCGGCCGAGGCCACCCCGCGTTCAGCCCGCGACGGACCCAGCCCGAGAAGCCCGATGAGATCCAGCACGCCGATCGCTTCCACCAGCTTATCGTCGCCGCCCAGCTCGTGATCGACGGCCTGAATCGCGATCGGATTGGGGGCGCCTGCGCTCTTGGCCGTCGCCGCGGCTGCGCTGAGTTCCCGGCGCGCCGCGCGAACTTCGGGCGACCAGGCGAGCGCACGCACGAACCAGTATCCAGCCTGAGCGGGGGTCGCGCGCTCCGCATCGACGGGCAGCCTCATGAAGGACGCAGGCAGCGCAAGTCCCTCCAGCGCCTCGTCGAGCACGCTGGGCTCCGTCCGCGCCAGCAGCGACGTGGCCACTTCCAGGGAATCGAGCCGACCCGCCGGTGGCGCAGCACACGCGGCGAGCAGCAGAGGTAGCGCACACCAGGAGGCGGCAGACACGAACCGCGGATAGAGGGGCGACATACGAGAGACAGTAGCGCCGCCAAGCCGGGCTTCCAACCGTCCCCGGTCGAAGGAGAAGAATCTCCCCGTTTCCCTGGGTCTATTGGCCGGGCGCTGGGCGCGTGTCGCACGCGTCATCCTTCCCTCGTCACGATCACCTTCGGATTCTCCAGCGTCCGGTGAACCGGGCAGCGATCCGCGATCTCCAGCAGGCGTTTGCGCTGGTCCGCGTCGAGATCGCCATCCATCGTGACCACCCGCTCGAAGCGCTCGGTCACGTCTTTCGGATCATCCTCGGACTTCACGTGCTCCAGATGAAGCGCCACGCTTACACGCTCCAGCGGCCAGCCCTTCCGGTCCGCATACATGCGCAGCGTCATCGAGGTACAGGCGCCCAACCCCGCAAGCAGAAGCTCGAAGGGTGCGGGGCCCAAATCGGCACCGCCGATCTTCGCCGGTTCATCCGCTGTAAAACCATGCCGGTGCGTGCGTACGCCGTTCGTATACGGCGGCGCGATTTCCTCGACGATCACGTCACCTACCTCCGGGATCACGTCGTCATGATTTCCGTCGGGTTGCATCGTCACGTAGCGCGTCGCCCACGCTCCGATCACGGCCGCTACGTATTCTGCATCCTCAACCTTCGATAGAAGATGGTCCGCGTCGCCCAGCGAAACGAAGCTCCGGTAGCCCCGCGCCGCCTGGTAGATTTTCTGCGCTTCCTCGATGGGCACCGTCTCATCGAGAGGACTGTGCATCACGAGCAGCGCTGCCTGCAAATCGCCGAGCGCACCCCCAAGGTTCTGGGCGTCCAGGTCCTCCAGGAACTGCTGCTTGATCTTGAACGTGCGGCCCGCGAGCTGAACGCTCGCCTCCCCCACGCGCTCGATCTCGTCGAGGTTGGCGGCGAAGTTGCGCTTCACGTGCCCCGGGTCAGAGGGGGCCCCGATAGAGACGACGGCCTCAACGCTCGCCAGCCGACGCGTCGCAGCCAGCACGGCCGCGCCGCCCAGGCTGTGGCCTACGAGGAGCGCCGGCGCGCGGTGATGCTCCTCGAGGTAGCCGGCTGCGCGCACCAGATCGTCGACGTTCGACGAGAAGTTCGTGTTGGCGAAGTCGCCGTCGCTGGACCCAAGCCCCGTGAAGTCGAAACGCAAAACACCGAAACCCGCTCGCGAGAGCGCGCGGGAGATACGGCTCGCCGCGGGGATGTCCTTGCTGCAGGTGAAGCAGTGCGCAAAAATGCAGAATGCGCGCGGGACGCCCTCCCCCACGTTCCAGGGCGGCAGCTCCAGACGGGCGGCAAGCTGCTGCCCCTCCGCGTTCTGAAACGTGATGCGCTCCGTACGCACGGCCTTGCCGCGTGACGGCTTCTTCGCGGACGACTCATCTGACTTCATAGTCTCCATCCCTCGCGCTCTTCCGAGCTTAAGTATTTATTTCCCGGACCCGCATCGCGCGCGACCGGATCCCAGGTGATCTGCCCGCCCGCGCGGAACGCCACTCCGGCGAGCAAGAGCGTCTCGGTCAGCGGCACCGCGTAGTCGAAGTTGCACAGCGGCAGCGGCGCCTTATCATCCTTGATGCGGTTGAGCCACTCAACGTAGTGACCCGGCGAAGAAAGGATCGTGGGCTCCGGCGGAGTCCAAACGTCTCCACTGGTCAGCTCGACCTTCATCGAGCTGTAAGTCGATATCAGTCGCCCCTTGGTCCCCAGGAAGACGTGGCAGTCGTCGAGCGGAGCTTTCTCCCACTTCTTGCCGCCGTCCCACCAGTGCACGTCGACATTCCCTTCTTGGTTCTTGCGGCCGTGCGTCCAGCGAGCATGCATCCAGGCCGGCGTCCCGACCTCGTCGACTTCGGGACCCTCCACTCTGATCGTCTTCGCCGGTCCAAGCTCGAGAGCCCAGTGCACAAGATCGATCCAGTGCGACGCCATGTCGCCGACGGTTCCGCTGCCGAAGGCCCAGAAGCGGCGCCAGTTCGCGGGGTGGACCCCGGGCGAGTACGGACGTTCGGGCGTCGGGCCGAGCCAGAGATCCCAGTCGAGCCCCTTCGGTGCGACGGCCGGTTCTTGGAACGCACCGCCCGACCAACTCTTCGAGCACATGACCTGTACATTATGGACCGCTCCGATCGCGCCGCCGCGCAGCGCCTCTACGACGCGGCGGTAGTTCTCCCCCGCGTGGATCTGAGTGCCCATCTGCGTCGGGATGCCGACAGCCAGCCTCTGGAGCTCAGCCGCCTCCTCGATGGTCCGGGTCAAGGGCTTCTCGCAGTACACGGGCAGGCCCTTACCCAGAGCCCAGCGCGCGATCGCCGCGTGCGTGTGGTCCGGGGTCGAAATCACAACGCCGTCGAGATCCGTGACCTTCTCCAGTAGCGTGCGCCAGTCCTTGAAGGTGGCGGGCTTGGGCTGGCCTGCCTTCGTCACCTGGGCGATGCCGCGCTCGAGAAGCTCATCGTCAACGTCGCACAGGACCGCCACGTCGTCCTCCCCCAAGACTCCCGCGATGTTGGAGGCGCCGCGATTGCCCGCCCCGATTGCCGCGAGCTTCAGGCGGGAGCGGAGCGGGGCGCCCTGGGTCGCTGCTTCCTGACGAGTTCGCGCGTGAATAAAGGGAGCTAGGACGAGCGATGAAGTCGCCGCGGCGGCCGTGCGTAGCACCGTCCTTCGCGTGAGGGACCGCGAGCCACTCATCCTCGCGGGGTCCGCGACTTTCGAATCAGGAGTGAG
>JBLIHL010000191.1:0-9812 GCA_047635895.1 Paracoccaceae bacterium
CGACCAACCGCTGCAGTGCGCCGACCAAGCGCCCAACGTCCTCCATGTGGAGGCCCGTCGTCGGCTCATCCAGCAGGAAGAGCGTGTGCCCACTCGGGCGCTTCGCCAAATGGGTCACGAGCTTGATGCGCTGGGCTTCGCCGCCGGAAAGCGTCGGCGATGGCTGACCGAGGGTCAGGTACCCGAGGCCCACGTCCATCATGAGCCGCAGCGGCCGCGCGATCAGAGGGTGGTCGTCGAACAGCTCCACCGCGTCCTCGACCGGCATCGCAAGGATGTCGGCGATCGAGTGTTCACGGTAGCGCACGTCGAGCGTCTCCTCTTGGAACCGCCGCCCACCGCACTCCGAGCACGGCACCGTGACGGGGCTCAGGAACTGGAGCTCCATGACCTTCACTCCTGCGCCAAGGCATTCTTCGCACCGTCCACCAGCCGTGTTAAAGCTGAAGCGTGACTTGGTGTAGCCGCGCATCTTGGCCTCGGGAAAGCTCGCGAACAGGTCGCGAATCGGCCCGAACACCTTGGTGTACGTCGCAGGATTGGATCGCGGCGTCCGGCCAATCGGTGCGGCGGTGATCGCGATCAGGTTGTCGATGTGCTCGAGGCCGATGATCTCGTCGTGGGCGCCGGGGTCAGGAGCTTCGCGCTCGAGATGCCGCAGCACCGCGCGCTTCAGCGTGCGATCGATGATCGTCGACTTGCCGGACCCCGACACGCCCGCGACCGCCGTGAGCGTCCCCAGCGGAATGTCAATGTCCGCGCTCTTCAGGTTGAAGGCCGTGGCGCCGCGCACGCTCAGGAAGTTCCCGTTGCCCTCCCGACGAACCTCTGGCGCAGGGATCTTGATCAGCCCGCGCAGAAGGCGCCCCGTGGGCGTGTCGGTCTTCTGCTTGACAATGTCCGCCGGCGTCCCGCAGGCGACGATCTGACCGCCGCGGCTGCCCGCGGCCGGCCCAACGTCCACGAGCCAGTCTGCGCTGCGAAGCGTGTTCTCGTCGTGCTCCACCACGATGACGCTGTTGCCGGCGTCCCGCAGCTTGGCGAGCGCGCCCAGCAGCCGGTCGTGGTCCCGAGCATGGAGTCCAATCGAAGGCTCGTCCAACACGTACAAGACGCCCTGGAGCCCAGCCCCGAGCTGGGCCGCCAGGCGAATCCGCTGGGACTCTCCGCCCGAGAGCGTGTCCGCGCCGCGGTCGAGGGTGAGGTACCCAAGGCCGACTTCGACCAGGAAGGCAGCGCGACGTTCGATCTCGAGCAGGAGATCCCGTGCGATCCGCGCCTGGCGCCCTGTGAACTCGACGCTTCGGAGCATCGGGACCAGCTCTTCCACCGGCCCAGACGTCAGGTCTTGAAAGCGGACCGTACCGAGCTTCACGAAGCGCGCGAACTCGTTGACGCGTGAGCCTTCGCACTCGGGGCAGACCTGCTCCGAGAGGAAACGCTCGACCATCTTCTTCCGCGAGCCCTTGTCCCAGGTCCGCTTCAGATCGCCGAGAACGCCGCGGTAGACGCGGTTCCAGGCGCCCTGCCCCTTGGAGCGCGCGCCATTCCACTTGAACGAATCCCGGTAGCGCTTGTCGCCGGTGCCGTAAAGCACCGCTCGCTTGCCCGGGCCGCTGACGTCCTTCCACGGAGTGTCGAGGTCGAAGCCCGCCTCTTCCCCGACCGTCTCCAGAAAGCCGAAGTCGACGTTAGGGAACAGCAGCCCGTTCCCCGTGGCCTTCGTCACCGCCAGTGCCCCCTCGCGGATCGTGAGCGCGGGGTCCTTGATGACGGCCGCCAAGGATGGCGCCTTGAGAATTCCGAGACCCGCACAAATCGGGCACGCCCCGTGGGGCGAGTTGAACGAGAACAGGCGAGGCTCGAGCGGCGGCAGCTCACGGCCGGTCTCAGGACAGACGCGCTGGGTCGACCAGGTGCGCTCGCTCTCCTCGCCGATGGCGACCAGTTCACCGTCCCCGTGGGCCAGCGCCTGCTCCACGGCGTCCCGTAGACGCCCCGGCTCCGCAGGGTCCGGCTTGATCCGGTCGATGATGACCTCGATCGTGTGCCGCTTGTAGCGTTCGAGCTCTGGTGCATCCTCGAGTCGACAGATCTCACCATCAATTCGTGCGCGGACGAAGCCCCGCCGCTGCAGGTCCTGGAACAGCGCGCGGAAGCTACCCTTGCGGTCCTTCACCAGCGGCGCTGCCACCATCAGCTTCTTGCCTGCGTGGGCGGCCAGAAGCTCCTGTACCACCGCCTCGGGTGTCCGAGACTCGACGGGGAGATCGCACCAGGGACTGTGGGCCACGCCGGCGCGGGCAAAGAGGACCCGCAGGTGGTCGACGATCTCCGTGAGCGTGCCGACGGTCGAGCGGCTTCCGCGCGCAATGCTCTTCTGGTCCACCGCGATCGCGGGAGAGAGACCCTCGATGGAATCCACATCCGGCTTCTGGAGGCCGCCCAGGAACTGACGCGCGTAGGCCGACAGCGTTTCCAGGAAACGCCGCTGCCCTTCCCTGAAGAGGGTGTCGAACGCCAATGAGGACTTGCCAGAGCCCGACACCCCGGTGATTGCGACAAGGGCGCCCCGGGGGATCACGACATCGACGTTAGCCAGGTTGTTCTGACGCGCGCCGCGGATGACGATCTGGTCGTCACCCGCAGCCCCTGCAGCGGCGGAATTCGGTCGTGCCATGGAAGCGAGCTCCGGCGGAAAGGCCCGGCGGAGTGGATTGCGGATTGGGTGTCGGAAGCCCAGAAACGTAGCCGGCGGAGCGCTCCGGGAGAGTTCGGTGCGCCGCCGTCAACCGCGTAGTCTAACGCGCGATGCTGGCACTTCGAAGCAAATGACGGTGAGGCAAATAGTCGCAGGGCAACTTGCCCCGCCTCGACGCCCTTTTGGAGGGCCTCGCCGTCACAAAACCTTCTTCACGCCACCGAGAGCCCCCTCCCAGGCCCGGAAGTTCAGCCTCAGAAGACCAGGCGCTCGCGGATGGCTGCAGCCAGGGGTGCGTGGGCCGCCACGAGATGCCCGGATCGGAGCCAGTCGTCGCCGCCGGCCGCGTCGGTCACCTCGCCGCCCGCCTCACGAACGAGGAGGGCGCCGGCTGCCATGTCGTGCGGGCCGAGGTGCAGCTCCCAGAATCCGTCCATGCGCCCGGCTGCCACGTAGGCGAGGTCGAGGGCGGCCGCGCCGAGCCTCCGCACGCCGCGGATGTCGTAGAAGAAGGCGTTGAAGTTCTCCAGGTTGGAATGCTCGAGCTCGTTCCTTCCGTAGGGGAAGCCGGTCGCCAGGATCGCATCGGACAGACCCTCCGGCTCCGAAACCCTCAGGCGGCGCTCTTCTCCTGGGTGCCCTGCTCTTGGGTCCGCTGCGTCCAGGCAGTACGCACCTCGTCCGGCCAGCGCCACGAAGGTCTCCCCGAGCCGGGGCGCGTGCACCACGCCGAAGAGTGGCTGCGCTCCTTGGGGACCGGATGATCCGATGAGCCCGATCGAAACGGCGAACATGGGGATCCCGTGGACGAAGTTAACCGTGCCATCGAGTGGGTCCACGATCCAGCGCGGCGCGCCGAGATCCTCGTCGTTGGCCTCCTCCTCCGCTTCGATGGTGAAGTCCGGCGTCGCAGCTCGGAGCGCGCGGACGATCAGCCTCTCGGACGCGAGGTCCACGTCCGTGACCAGGTCGCGCATGGAGGATTTCGTCCGAACCTCCGACGAACGCAGCTTGCCCAGCGAGGCCAGCTGGAGCTCGCCTGCCTCGACCGCCGCATTCACCGCGGCTCGAATTGCGTCGATGGTCACCTCAGGGTGGGCGTCGCGATCGAGGCCCAATGCCCTGGCGGCCCGATCACCCAGTCCTTCTGGGGATATGGAGGAGGCGCTCATCGCGCCGTTTCCGGCGACCACTCGACGAGAAGTACGCAGATGTCGTCGTGCATCGGCTTCCAGACGGTCCGGTTGAGTCCCCCCAACCGCGGATAGCCCACGAGGATCGAGAACACGATGGTCCGCCCGTTCAGCGTCTTGGCCACGCCGGACAGCGAACTGGCGCCGCTCACCCATCCCGACTTCGCTCGGACCTGCCCCTCGGCGGCCGTCCCGCGCATGCGCTGGGAAAGCGTTCCGCTACGGCCGGCAACGGGAAGCGCATCCAGGAACGAAGAGGCGGTCCGCCCGCCGGTCTTCACCACGGCCCCGACGAGAGCTACTAGCTGCGTCGCGGACGTCCTGTTCGCCTTGGAGAGCCCGGAACCGTCGACCTGGACCAACCCGTCGTCCAGTACGCCGATCTTGCCTAGCGCCGCTTTTACGGCGCGGGATGAGGCCAAGCGCGTCCCGGCCCCTTCCGTCTGGGCGCCTAGCGCAAAGAAGAGCTGGTCCGCTATGGCGTTGTGCGACTCCTGGAGGATGGGCTGAAACACGGACACGATAGGCGTCCGGATCGAGTGGACCACGGGCCCCGTCTTCGCGACGTTGCGGGTCCGCACGAAGCCGCCGTCGACCGGAATGCCTCGGTCCTTCAGCCCCCCCACGAATGCATGCCCAAAGAGCTCCACGGGATCCGGCGCGCTGAACTCCGAGATAAGCGGGCCCGACGAGCTGGGAATGGTTCCCTTGACCGTGACGCCTGCCGTATTGGCCCCGACATTGACCGCGTTCTTCTTGCCTAGCTTGACGCTGCCACGGCGCTTCAGGCCCGAGTGACGGGGCTGTAGGTCCACGTCGACTCTGCCATTCTTCGGGAGCGGGGTCACCGTTGCTCGGAACGAACCGGCGTTCACGGTGAGCCCGGCGGCGAGCGCGCAGTATGACTGCCAGAAGTCGGAGGCGGAGGGCCACTGCGGCCCAGGACCTGGCTGCACCCACGTCCCTTCATCCAGGACGAGCGCGCCACGGATCCGCTCAATACCGGCCTTCTTGAGGTCCTCTGCAAGCGGGCCGAGCCACGGGTCGATCGAGCCGCTGCCCTCGGCTTGGTAGAGCGGATCGCCGCCCGCGCGGACCACGAGGTCACCCTCGAGTACGCCGTCCCGAATCTCTCCGAGCGCTTCAAAGTTCGTCACGAACTCCCCGTCCGGACCGAGGCCCCCGAGGGCGGCCGCCACCGTCATCAGCTTCAGATTCGAGGCGGGGATCAGGGGGAGGTCCGCTTGCCGACGCACCAGGACCTGACCCGTCTCCACGTCCACGGCCATCACGGCCACGGCGCAGTTCTTCCCGTTCGCCTTACCCTTCGATCCCTTGGAGGCCTTCGCGACGGCGTTCGCCACGATCTTCTCGACGCCTTTGCGGAGCTCTTCGATTCCGCCCTCCATGTTGGAGGACGCTGGCCCAGCGGGAGGTGTTGCACTCGGGGCACCCGTCGACCCAGCTGCCGCCTGCGTACCACTCGGTGTACTGCCGGAAGGTCCAGCTGTAGAACCAGAGGGAGTATTCCCGCCACCGGCCGGCTTGGCCTTAGACGCGGCGCCGCTCGCCGCCGCGCCCTCCATGGGCGACAGATCAAGATCGAGGCCTCCGACCGCCTGGCCCGCTCCAGCCGCGATGTCGGACTCGTCGCCAGGACGCTCCGAGGCGCCGCTATTCCCCTCCTCGCTCCCGCAGCCAGGACTGCCGACGAAGGCAAGAACGGCCACAGCTCCCACGGCCGCAATCAGCTTGAGGAGAGGACGAGACGATCGATGTGTGCGGTTAACAACGCCCATGGCGGTATTGTGTCAACGCGCGAGCTCAAACGCGACAAGCGCTGCCAGTCGCGACACGGATGCGACCTTGGAAACGCTCACGCCCTCCGGTCGATCGCGCCACGTGTGGTAGATGCCGGGCTGATGGGGCCAGTCCTCGAACAGGAATAGCGAAGGAATCCCCACCTTGTAAAACGAGTAGTGATCCGACCGCTGAAAGAAGCTCGCGCTCGTGACCTCTTGGAGTCGTTCGAGGCCGTGATCACCCGCGGCCAGTGCCCGCTCGAGGGGCCGGCGCATCTCCGGGCATTCGACGAGTCCGAGCACCGCCGCGGACGCCTCGGCGCCTCGCCCGATCATGTCGAGGTTGATCATCCCCGCGCAGCGTTCCTTGGGCAGCGGCAGGTCCTGGGCAAGGGCCTCGGAGCCGGTCCGACCGTCCTCTTCCCCGGTGAAGGCGCAGAAGACCACCCCCATGCCCGCGAGCCGCTGGCGCCCGTCCGTGGAGACGAGCGCGCGGGCGATGCCGAGCATGGCGGCGACGCCGCTTGCGTTGTCGTCTGCCCCGGCACCAACGCGGCCGCGCGGCCCCACGCCAATGTGATCCAAGTGGGCCCCTATCACGATGAACGGGCGATCCGGATCGCCGGGGATCATGCCGACCACGTTCCGGAGCTCAACGGCCGCCGTCTGCGTACCGGACGACATTTGCACCCGTCGTCCCGCCACGGGGCCAAGACCCAGCGGCGCGCCGGCCGCAAGAATTGCGTCCTGCTTCACCACGGGGGACTCGCCCAGAAGGGCCTCCGCCGCCTGAACCGAAAGGCGCAGCGTCGGCAGTCCGCCCCGAACCTGGTCCATGGTCGGTGGATTCCAGTAGGCACGCGTCCAGCGGTACTCGAGCGGCTGCCCGCCGGCCGAGGACCCAGCCGAGGGCCCAGCCGAGGAAGCAGTGGACATGTCGACCACCAGGGCCCCAACCGCCCCCTCACGGGCCAGCGCATCCAGCTTGTTCCAGATACAGGCTTCCGCGGAGACCTCCTCATCCAGGAAGCGGCCCGCAAACGCGGCTCCTCCCGGCTCCCCATCCAGGATCAGCGCCACCTTCCCCTTCACATCCACGGCCGCGAAGTCGTCATAGCCCGCCGAGGTCGAATCGATGCCGAATCCAGCAAAGACAAGGTCGCTGTTTGCGACGCCGGCAAAGACAGGATCCTCATCGCTCGACCTTACCAGCGGCACGTAGTCGACTCCGAACTCCAGCGGAATGAACTCCCCATCCTCCTCCAAGACCAGGGCACAGGCCCCAGGGTCCGGCGCCTCGTACGGCACTCGCCCAAAGAAGGCTGCGTCCGCTCGAAACGTTCGCAGATAGGGGCGAAGTGCTCTCTCCCCCAACGGTCGACTCAGCGGTTGACTCAGTAGTTGATTCAGCGGCGCACCCGCTGAGCCGCCAGGTCCAGAGACGGCGTACGCAGGCGCGAGCCCGATGGCTTGGAACTCCTTGGCCACGCGCTCCTGGGCCAGGTCGAGGCCCCTGCTTGGCGTATCTCGTCCTCCGAACTCCACCGACGAGAGGATCTCAATCCAGCGGCCGAGGTAGGGCGTCTCGATCGCCGCGAGCGCGTCGATTCTCTCCGCACCACGGCTCGCAGGGATGACGAGGTCGGCCGCCCGGTCCTCTCCGAGGTGCCCAAGAATACGAATGAGCGTCAGTCCGCCCAGAGCCGTCCCCGCCAGCACCAGAAGCGCGAGCGGCAGCAGCGAAACCCAGGCGGCCCTTCCGCCTTCGCCAGGTGCGAACGGACCAGGCTGTCCCTCCCCGGACTTCGGCTGGCCAGGTGCCGACGCAACTCGTCCACGCCAACCGCTCTCATCCCAGTCGCCGCGGCTCATTCGGAGCCCCGCGCCCGCGCGCTCGCATCGATCTGCTCCAGCGCCTTCTGCAGCGCCACGAAGCGAAACCCTGCGCGCCAAGCTTCCAGGTCAATGCGCTCGCCCTTCGTCGCGTACGGCTCGATCGCAATATCCGGCATGAGCCCACGCCCTTGGAACGAGGCCATCGGCGGCTGCATGCCTCCGCTCAGCCCGATCCGAAGTACCGATCCATCTGGGGCCAAGAACTCGGCGGTCGAATACTCCGCACCGGCCGTGCGCTCGCCGATGAGCACGCCACCTGCGACTCCACGCAGCGTCGAAGCCGTAATCTCACCTGCGCTCGCTGTCGTCTGGTCCACCAGCACGTAGAGCTGCGACGGACAAAGGTGCGGGACGTTAGCGCGAGCCAGGAACTGACGAGCCCTCATACGAGTCCGAAAGAACCAGTTACCGCGCTGACTGACGGACTCCACCGCGTGCGGAACCACCTCGGTGGACTCCTGAAGAAAGTAGCTGAGCAGGAGCCCCGTCTCGACCCACGAGCCGCCCGCATTACCAATCACGTCGACGATCAGTGCGTCCACCGCGTCGGCTCGCCCATGACCGCGCCAACCGGTCACATCCAAGGCGCGAAACACCTCCTGAAATGTCGCGTCGAGGCGCGGTTTCACGCCCTCTTCGGTCTCTAGCGGCGCCGAGGCGACCTCCTGTCCTTCGCTGGGCGGAGCCTCCTCTGGATCCGTCGCGCGGGGCTCGAAGCGCTGAATCCGAAGGTAGGCGACGCGGCGGCCCTCAGGCGTTTGCAGCCGCCAGGCTTCGATCCCAAAAGCCTCCGCCGCGGGGTCTTCGAGGACAAGCCGCTTGCCCACCCGGAACGCGCTGCTGCGCCGGCCGGAACGCCGGGCTCGATTGGCGGACGTCGGAGTGCGACCATTGAAGAGCGTCCTGGAGCCGAAACGGCGCTGACCATCCTCACCCTCCAGAAGCTCCGCTAGCTCGATGGGGTTGAGCCGACGACGCACGCTCTTGCCCTCGAGGCTCGATTCGAAGACGCCTGCGTTTCGCAGCAGAGCGATGGTGCCTGGCTGGCCGTCCACGTCCACCTCGAATTGGACCGTGGAACCGAGCTCGCCGCGAACGACCAGCTCCGCGTCATGGGGTGTTTCCACGGGGAAACCGTCGATCGATCGGAGCCTGAGCCACTCCAGTGGTTCCCTGGCCGCAGCCATGCCGCCAGCGCCGCCAAAGGCCGCGCTCCGTCGCAGGAAGAGCGCCACTTCGTCCGGCTTGAGTTCGGCGAGGGAGGCCCCGCCGAATGACCTGAGCCAGCCGGCCATCGCCTCGGCCAGCTCGTTCGGCCGGCGCAGCGACGGTCGCGGGATGCCGACCCAGACGCTTCCCCGTGACTGGACAAACTGGGTCCACTCTGGCTCCGCCACTGGCGCCTGCCAGAACCGCGGCGATACGCGCAGCACTGCGTGCGGGTCGTCGAGGTCGCTGAGCATCTCACTCAGTATCCGATAGAACTCCGCGGGGGACGAAGCGCTCGCCGCGCGGTCTCCGTACCGCGCTCGTAACTCGTCGGCGGTGATCCCAGCCGCTTCCAAGCCGCCGAACTGCGCCTCGATCGCGCCGACGTATGCCCGAAACGTCGCCGTGCGCAGGCGCTCATCGAACACCGACGAATCGACACTCGCACACGAGAGCGCTCCTAGCGCCACGATCACAAGCCAACATCTACCGAAGAGTCCCCTGGCCATCACGTCCCGTGCCCCCATGCTCGATCACTCCTAAGACGGCGCGGCCCCCTTTGGCCGCGCACACTTGCGTGTGCTACGTTTCGCTCGCGTACCCTTTCGGATTCTTCGAGTGAAAGGCCCAGGCGTCACGAATCACCTCACGGACGTCGTCCTTCGCAGGCGCCCAGCCTAGCGCGTCCTTGGCCTTGGACCCGCCCGCTACGAGCATCGCGGGATCACCCGGCCGACGGGGCGCGAACTCCGCGGGAATCGCGTGACCAGTGATCTCCCTGGCCGCTTCGATGATTTCCATCACCGTAAACCCGTTGCCGGTGCCGAGATGGCATTCCAGGTCGCCCTTGCCGTCCTGGAGGTATCGAAGCGCCCGGAGGTGAGCGTCACCGAGGTCGTCCACGTGGATGTAGTCCCGGATGCAGGTGCCATCGCGCGTCTCGTAGTCACTGCCGAAGACCATGATTTTGTCACGCTGGCCCAGCGCGACCTGGAGCACGAGCGGGATCAG
>JBLIHL010000192.1:0-9804 GCA_047635895.1 Paracoccaceae bacterium
AGGACTCGGGTCCATGGGGAGCATCCAACGAACGAAGACGCGCCGGCGGCCGGAACGAGAGTTGCGGTTCTATGAGTAGGGGAGGGCTGTGCAGGTCCAGGCCGTGTAGCTAGCCCATGGCGCTGGCTGCTGTGCGCTTGCGCACGGCGCTCTACGTGTCCTATCGCTCGCCTCGCTTCCGGAGTTTGTCCATGGCCCGTTGGATGGTTAGTTGTTTCACCGCTTTGTTCGTGGGGCTCAGCTCCTGCGGTGAAACCGAAGTCACGTGGTTCGGGGATGGCCCGGAGGGTCCGCCCCTCAGCGTCACTTACCTGCTCGGGGGTGGAGCTGTCGATGAGCTGCTGAGCCTCTCCCTCACGATTGATGACGTTCGGTTGCTCTCCCATGAAGACGTCGTGGGCGGACGCGACGGCATCGGTGCGCTGCTTGCCCCCGCAGCGGCGGAAGTGCTCGGGCTCGATGATCGCGCGAAGCTGTTGACGACGCGTTACTACGGCGACGGTCTCTACACGCACGTTCGGGTGGACTTTGGAAGTGACCCCGTGAGTGGGAGGTGGCATGGCGGCGAGGCCGTCGAATGGACGCCGCGGGCCCGGAGCTCGGTCTTGATGGCGCTGCCGGAGCCGTGGCGTGCTGCACGCGGAGAGACGCTCGCGCGCACGCTGCTTCTGGAGCTCGACCCCGCGGAGTCTGTCCTCGGGCTAGGCGCGGCCCAGGGCTTCGAATCCCTCGGGTTCGAGCCTGTCCTGAGGGTTCGCGGTCTAGCGCCGGGTGAGCGCGTTCGCGCGGATGACTTCTGGGGCGGGCTCGTGTCGGCTTCGAGCGACCAGGTCGTGTGGTTCTTCGCGTCTGAGGTGGACCGCACCGTCGCGAATCGGCGGCTCCCCGCGGCGGTTGTCTTGGATCCGTCGACCCTCTTGCTCGATCCGGCCAGCCTGCCCGTTACGGAGCTGAGTGGGCTGACGTTGGAGCCCGCGCTCGCGGGCGCTCGCTTTCTGGTCCAGGGAGATCACACGGCGGGTGGCCCCGGCTACCAGGCCCAGATGTGGGCCACGAGTATCCAGCTCGATAGCCTGGTTCCGGCGAGCGGGAGCGGGTCTGCGATCGTCTTGGAGGCGAGGATCATCGAACGGCTGGCGGATGACGCGTTCCGCGTGCGGCTGATCGAGTTCGAGCGGGGGGAAGCGCTAGCCCGGAGCGCGCTGCCGAACATCGACACCATGAGCTCACTCGAGGTGATCGTCGGAGCGTCGGATCAGGTTCAGATTCCGTGGCACGGGCTCGGTTCACGCCAGGACCTGCACATCGGGATGCGGGTGAAGTTCCACTTCGCCGCCTTTCAGTTGGCACCCCTGCGCGCGTCACGGGTCCTGATCCAGGGGCGCGCGGAGCACCGGGGCGTTTGGCTCGCGAGGGAGCCTGGGCAGAGCCTCGCCATGCTGGCGCTGGATCCTGACGCGGCGGCGATCGAGGGAGGCCTCGTGGCGGGCGCGTCAACGGCCGTCGCCGTGACGCCGGGCAGCCTGTTCGCCAGGCTCGACGTGGAGGGCGGTCCACTGGTGCGCGTGAGCCAGGCGCCACCCGGCCTCCGTGCCATCGTCCGCGGGCGCCTGACGGGAACACCCGGAGCTCCGGCCATCTTCTCGGGTGAGGTGATTCTCCGGCCGGGGCGATTCATGGGAGAAGTGACGTCTTGGGCGCAGGGGGAGGAGGCCTTTGACGCGCGCGTGGATTGGATCGAGGCGCCCTTCGGGGGCGGCGCGGTGGCGCCGCCCTTCCGCGTTCGGATCACGGAGAACTGCGTGTTTGAGGGTGCGGCGGCTTCGTCGGCAGCGCTGCACGAACTTTTCGTGTCACTGGCTCCTGGGGAGTCGCTGGAGGTCAAGGTCTCAGGGATTGCGGGAGAAAACCCCGACGAGGTGCTGGCCTACCAGCTTCAATCTGCGATCAGATAGTCGATCGCTTGGTGCGGTCGGCTCCAGCCTGTGTGTCGTGAGCGGCACCTCGACCCACCGCAGCTGCCATCCGTACCTTTCTCCTCACTGCCGTCACGCTTGTCGCGTTCGCCGGAAACTCGATCCTCTGCCGCATGGCGCTCCTCCCCGGGGCGGATGGCGTCGGCGCGATCAGTGCGGCTCAGTTCACCGCGCTGCGGCTGCTTTCTGGGGCGCTCGTTTTGGCGCCGGTTCTGCTTCGGCCACGACCCGGGCACGTAGAGGTCAAGGCGCGCACGTGGGCGCTGGCTGCGACCGCGCTCTTGGTCTATGCATTCGCCTTCTCTCTGAGCTACGTGACGATTCCTGCGGGGATCGGCGCGCTGCTTCTCTTTGGGACGGTCCAGGTCCTGATGCTCGGCGTGGCGCTGGCCCGTGGCGAGCGCATGGGGCTCGCTCAGTGGGCTGGATTTGCCGCGGCGATCGCCGGCATCCTGGTGCTGGTTGGGCCGTCTGCCGCTGAGAGTGCGGATCGCCTCGACTGGCTCGGTGCGCTTCTGATGATCCTCGCGGGCGTGGGGTGGGGCATCTACACGCTGCTGGGTCGAGGGGCCGTCGATCCGGTGCGCATGACGGCGCGTAATTTTGCCGCGAGTGCTCCCTTCGCGGCCCTTCTGGGCGCGTGGGCCTGGTGGGGGAGCGACGTACCACCGACGGCGCGAGGCGTTCTTCTGAGCGTAGTATCTGGCGCCGTGACTTCGGGGGCAGGCTATGCCATCTGGTACGCGGCGCTGCGCGGTCACACGCGCACGTCCGCAGCGGCCGTTCAGCTTCTCGTGCCGATTCTGGCCGCTCTCGGTGGCGTCGTACTACTTGATGAGGCGCTGACGCTGCGATTTGGAGCGTCGGCAGCCCTCGTCCTGGGCGGCGTCGCATTCGCCGTGCTCCTGCCTGCGCCGGCTGTGCCGCGTTCTATTTCATAGTCGATCGTTTCGCCCTGCCCCCCCGACGCGACGGCCCCTATCACTTCATCCGCCCGTGCGCCCAGGTGCCATTCGGTGGCCGAGCCGGACTGCACCCGAGCGAACCTGGTGTATGCAGGGCCGCTTTCCTAGAGTGCGTGACCCGCTGATGAAGTACTCGCCTCGACGACGAAGCTGGGACGTCGATTCTCTGATGACGCCCGTGACCGCCGATCAGGTGCGGTGCAGTTCACGCTCCGCCAAGGAGCATGAGCCTCGGCTGTGGATGGACCTGGTGGCCGAGTACGACGCGAGGCTCCTGCAGGCGGAGCTGATACGTCGCGGCATGCGGTACTCCCACGAGTTCAGGGCGTTCATCGATGCCTGGGCCGTCGACGAGGATAAGCACGCCGACGGACTCCTCAGGCTGTACTCACTCGTGTGTCGAGAGTCGGAGTCAAGCGTGCTGGCGCGGCTTTCGGCAAGGGAAGGCTGCTTCGAATCGCTGTCGGAAGTGCTGGACGACGAGTTCAGGCTGACGCTGCTCTTCGCGTACGACGAGGCGATGAGCACCCATGGATACAGCGAGGACATTCCGTTCTACGCAAGCCTGGGTCCGCCTGCCTTCGAGACGCTGATTCGCGAGCTAAAGAACGATGAGGCGGTTCACTACGCGAACGCAGTGGGTCTGCTCGCCGTCCTGCATCGCGATCGAGTCGCCGAGGTTCGGGTTGTTTTGGATGAGCTCATTGCACTCGACGCGGGCCAGGAGTCCTACCGGGGAACCTTCGTACTGGACCACGCGACAGACCAGTTCTCCCACAAGGGCATGCGGCGCGTCGGGAATCTAGTGGGGGCCGCGATCGTCAAGCGGTTGAGCGCGGCCACCGGCGACTGACCAGATTCAGTGCGCATGTGCGAACGCCCGGCCTCCGCGTTTGCACGTGGAGGCCGGGCGTTCTTGGGTGCCTTGCTACCTGGGAACCGAAAACCCGGGGAGCGTGGCGCGGGCAGGCTGAGTAGGCCTACCCGGAGAGACGGGGCGAGAGACTGGAGACGTGGGGCAAGAGGCTGGAGAGCTGAGAAGAGAGTCGAGTCAGAGTCCGTACCCGGCGGAGGCGGGCGCGGTGTGCTGGATCAGGCGGCGGCGCGGACGGCGGCGGCCGCGGTGCGGCGAGCGTCCTTGCTGGGGCGTCCGCCCTTGGGCTTGCGGGCGGCGAGCTTGGCCTGGAAGGCAGCGCGGTCAGCCTCGGAGAACATTTGAGCCTGGGCGCCACACTGGATGCAGTAGCTGCTTTCCATGCTGGCGAGGTAGTTGACGTACTCGTTGCAGCAGGGGCAGAACTTGGTGTCGTTGTGGAAGGCGCTAGTCATGGGGGTCACTCAAGCACAGCGCTTGCCAGGTGGGCAGCAGGGCGCCGAAGATGGGCTCAACCCGTTGCAGAACAGGCGGTTAGCTCCATCAGGCGTGCTGGCTGGGCGCCCCGCCTTCTCCGGCGCCGCGTCGAGCGGATGGGACGTTGTCGCAAGAACTAGACACGGGCGTCGAGAAACCTGGACGCGACACCCTGAGAGCGAAGTCGATCCGCCCTTGGGGGGGGGGCTGCGTAGCCCTAACACTCCTGGGACTTAGGTGGCTCTACCGCTAAAGCAGGACCCAATCAGCCGGAGTTCTGTCCCAAACGGCGCGGCATGTCGCATCAGGTCACATGAACGTCACGGACCTCCACCTGAAAGACACGGCGCCCAGCGCCGCGTTCACCCGCTTTTGGCCTGAGACCGCTACCTGGGAGAACTTCCTTGAGACGGTCGAAGCCAAGGCAGATCTTTGGCACTCCTACGCCGGTCGAGCGAAGCTCTCGGCGGCGGTTGTGGCTCGGCTCTCAGCGCTCCCTGGCGCGCGCAAGGTAATGATTCTCACCGAGGACTGGTGCGGCGACGCCATCCGGTCCACGCCCACCATCGCCGCCATGGCCAAGGTCACAGGTGCCGTCGAGGTTCGGGTGCTGGATGTGGAGGAGCATCCCGAAGCCCTTGACGGTCGGCTCACCCGGGGCGCGCGGGCCATCCCGATCGTCATTGTCTTCGATGCGGACGGGGTGGAAATCGGAGCCTGGGGGCCGCGACCTGCGGAGCTCCAGGGGCTACTGCGCCAGAAGATCGCGGACGAGGGGGCACCCACGCTAGCGACCAAAGGGGAGTTCTACGCTCCGATCATGGCCTGGTACGCGAAGGACCGCGGCCAAGCCGTGGCGGACGAGCTGCTGATGCTCTTGGAGCGCGGATAGCTTCATCGAGCCGGGCGGTCTGGCGTGGGGCGTCCTGGCATGGGGCGGTGGTCACTCGATGCTGAGCTGGGACCGGTGGTACCGGAGCACGATGTCCGGGTCCGGTGACAGGCTGGTTTCCGACTCTCCCTTGCCCGGGTAGTCGAGCATGGACAGGACGTGCCGCATGCTATCCAGCCGCGCCTGCTTCTTGTCGTTGGCCTTCACGATGACCCATGGGCTGTAGGAGGTGTGCGTTCGGCTGAACATCTCTTCCTTGTACCTGGTGTAGAGAGACCAGCGCTTCTGGGCCTCCTCATCGACTGGGCTGATCTTCCACTGCTTCAGGGGGTCGGAGCGACGCGAGTCGAAGCGTTCGGCCTGGACGTCCTTGGAGATCGAGAACCAAAACTTGACCAGCTCGAGGTTGTCTTCATAGAGCATGTGCTCGAACTCCGGGACCTGCCGGAGGAACACCCTGTACTCGCGCTCAGAGCAGAAGCCCATCACCGGTTCGACAACCGCGCGGTTGTACCAGCTGCGGTCGAAGAAGACGATCTCTCCCGGGTTGGGGAGCTTCTCGACGTAGCGCTGGAAGTACCACTGGCCCTTCTGGACATCGGTCGGCTTTGGAAGCGCCACGACTCGGGCACTTCGCGGGTTCAGGTGCTCGATGAAGCGGCGGATCGTGCCGCCTTTACCCGCAGCGTCACGGCCCTCAAAGATGATCGCGACTCGGCGACCCTCAAGCTGTACGGCGCGCTGCAGCTTGACGAACTCGATCTGGAGCTTCTCTAGCTCCTGCTCGTAGCGCAGCTTGACGAGTGCCTTCCGGACGTTGATCTTCTTGCGCCCCAGGAGCTTGACGAGCCCCTTGCGCGTGGTGACCTCGGCGACTTCTGCCGCGCCCACCTTGAGGCTCTTCTTGAGCGTCTTACCGAAGATCTTCTCCTCGTTGCTGAGGGCGTTGCCACCGCCTGATCTCGTTGGGTGCCCGTTGGCGCTTGGGGTGGCGTTGGAGGCCTTCGGGGCCTTGGTGGCTTCGGTCTGCGTATTGGCGCTGGGTGGAGTCATGGAAATAGACGCTGGCACACGACGCATCCCCCGCGCGGGGACGGCTGATCGTGCCTTTCAGTCCTTCTGCCATGATCGGAGCCAGGGCTGGCCCCCGCAGGGTGTTCGGATGAATGGCGCGTAGCTTCGACCTCGTTGCTAGCGGGCTACGCCGCCTGGAAGCAGCAACTGAGCCCACGTGCGTAGTTCCCTACGCCCAGGTGAACGGGTCGACGGCTTAGGCCTGGGTGATGAACTCACGCAGGTCCGACCGTAAGGCAAAGTCCAGTTCTCCGAGCTGGTCTCTCCCCGTCCTTGTGAACAGGAATCCAAAGATCGGGTAGCGGCGGAAGTCCGTCTTGCGCAGCTCGAGGGGGTGGGAGAATCGAGCGACGAAGGCGTCGTGGTCAAAGGAGTCGACGTCAGCGCCGTCGACTCCTGTGGAGTTACCGAGCGCGATGAGTGCGAAGACGTCTCCCTCGTCTTGCTTCAGCACTTCGTTCCAGTCGGGCGTTTCGGAGCGGAAGTAGCACGCGTAGGGATTCACTCCGAAGGCGTGGTGCGTCAGGTCGGCCGTAGTGCACCAGCCGCCGAAACGCATCGGGTTGACCTCGATCGGGAACACCCTTCCGGCCGCATCGATGCGCACCTCCACGTGAACGGGCATGTGCTGTACATCAAACACCTGGCCAAGATCGCGGAGGTGCTGGGTGAACCGCTCCATGTTCTCAAGAACGATCTCCGCTGACGTGATATACACGCGATCGCTCGCGTCGTCCTTGGAGGCGAACAGGTGCTCTAGCACGGAGAGGATCACCGGTTCCCCGTCTTCATCGAAGTAGGCATCCATCGCGTATTCGCGTCCGTCGATGCACTGCTCCACGAGGAAGCTTGAGGTGTCGAGCACCTCGGTGGGGAACAGGCCGGCCGCCCGGGCCATGTCCGCCCGAATCGCGGCGAGCGCGGCGGGCCAGTCCGCGGCGGACTCCACGCGCTGCACGCCCAGGCTGAAGAACCCGACCGTCGGCTTGATGATGAAAGGAGCCGGGAAGCTAGAGGGATCAAACTGATCAAGATGCGCGAGCTCGATTTCCCTGAATTGGAACTCGGGGAAGAGGTGGGCCGTGGCGTTCCGGAAGCTGGCCTTGTTCTTGAACTGCTCTATGCGGCCCGGGAGGGGCGTGGACCCCAGGTGCTCGGCCACCCATCCGATGGAGCTCTCCGAGACCATGTAGAGGCGCGGGGCAGGCGAGCTGAGAATGTGCTCTCTAGCCTTCTCCTCGCTCATGGCCGATGGAAGTTCCTCCGCGCGGAACGCGCGTGCAGCCTCCGTCAGGATCACCGGCAGCTCGTACCTGCGGATGGTGTCGGTCAGGAAGTCAGAGACGTAGGGCTGGTCGAGGAAGATCAAGGGAGCGATGGGCGAGTGAGAGGGCGGTTCAGCGGGTTCGCGGGATTGTGCCAGAATCGGCCGCAGGCACCGTCTCTACCCGTGCTCATCCCAGCACACTCCAGGCTCGCCCCAGGCCCAAATCGGAACGCATGTGGTGCTGATCGGGCCCGAGAAGATCGCCGGCGTTCCACTCGATACGGTGATGAGCGTGAGGACCGGGGAGCCTTTCGAGTACACCCTCTCGAAGGATTCAGATCTAACGGTTCTGCCGCTAACGGCCACCGCGCTCGCTGGCCTTCAGCTTGGAGATAGCCTCGCGCACCCACTGCGTCTCCCGCTCTGTGCTGAGCGGCACGATCCAGCGATGCGAGGGGCGTGTGTTCCACTCCTTGCGCCAGGCCTGCATCTCCGCGGAGTCGGGGAACGACTCGTCGGCACGGTACGGATAGCCGCTCATCCCATGGAAGGGCAGGGGCTCCACTTCCAGGGCCTCGTAGGTGTTGGGGTCGCGGTCCTTGGCCCACCCGTCGAGGAACACGAGGTAGTCGCGCGTATAGCCCTCTGGAACCGCAGGCAGCGCGGTGGCATCAAAGTGGAGGGTCAGCGCGTCGCCGGAGCCCATGATCACGTAGCGATCGTCGATCGTCTCCAGCAGCTCGTCGACCGCACCGTAGCGCGTGTAGAGACCGGGGTGTTGGTCCCAGCGCGGCTCCTCGGTGGTCTTAGACCAGTCGAAGAAGAGCGGCATGTCCTGGCGATCGGGCATGATTGGCTCGGAGAAGCCGCGTGACCAAAGGTCCGAGCTGACGGGCTCCAGGGACGTCGTCTTGAACTCGGCGTCGTCGTCGCAGACGGCGAGCAGGATCGAGTCCCAGTAGAGCTCAAGGGTCGAGCTAATCCGGAAGCGCGGGTTCCCCTTGGGGATCATCGAGGTGATATCAATCACCATGGTCTTGGTCTTGCCCGCGGGGAAGCCCAGCGGTGGACCGGCGGGAACCCATTGACCGTCGGCGTTCTGGACCTCGAGGGTCGGGGGCACGAAATCGATGCCGGGTGTGCCAGCGGCCGCGACGTTGACGCTCGCGTCGCTCCAGAAGAACCAGCCCGTCGCGACGAGCCGGATCAGCTTCGCGCCAGCCAGGTCGGCCGGGTCAAACTCGAGTTCGAGCCAGTGCGGCTCGGCCAGTCCGAGGAACTGGCCAGCGAGCCGCTCGAACGGCGCCGGGTGGTGCATGTCGTTCCCCTGCAGCTCCGCGGTCCAGTCGCGACCATCGGACCCGGTCACTTTCTTCGGCTGGGCGATACGGCTGACCGTGTGCACGTGGGGCTCAGGGAAGGGCGGAAACGCAAAGCGCTCGTTCGGGTAGATGTCCGTTCCTTCCGGGTGATCGATGACGTCGAGCCGGACACGATCCAGGTAGGTGACCTCGCGGAGCTCCTCGGTGAACTGCATCACGAGTTCGCCGTTCGCATCGACCTTGAGCTGGTCGCCGCGCACGAGGACGTACTCGTCGTGGTCAGGCGGCACGAGCATTCCAGGTGCCAGCGGCAGGCCCAGGGGCGTGATGCCGAGGACGTCGCTGATGAACTCGAACGTCTCGCCATTCCAGGTATAGAGGAACGGACAGGAGCCGATGAGGCCCTCGGGCTGCTCGCCGAAGCTCGGGTTGTCGAGCATAATGGCGACGCCCTCTTCGACGTCGAGTTCCTGCTGGACCACGCCGTTCGGCCACGTCACGCGGATAACGTCCGCCCACTTCTGCTGGCCGATGCCAACGACCTCCGAGCGGCCGCGCCAGTAGATCCGGCGGTAGACGTTGCCCGAGCGGACCTCAACCACGGCGCCGACGCCCTGACGGTTGTCCTTCTTGCCGATGAACTTCAGATAGATGGCCTGGCCGATCTTGTTCGGAGCCAGCGTAGACACGTCTGGGCTCTGGGCGATCAGCTCGCCGTTTTGGATCTGAAGCACCTCGAGGGCCAGAGCGCCGTAGGGGTCGGGGGCGTCGATCTCACGGACGAGCATCGGTCCGGAGGCCCCCTCCAGCGCGCCGAATGTGATCGGGGTGCGCGTGGGCAGGCCGGCGGCCAGTAGACCCGCGCCGGAGGTCCCGGCCACGGGCCAGAAGATGTCGAGCGCGCCGTCGAAGTCCAGGTCATCGACCGCCGGCTGTGCGCCTTCGGGCACGGCCACG
>JBLIHL010000193.1:0-9753 GCA_047635895.1 Paracoccaceae bacterium
GAACAGGTGAAGTCATGTGGCGGAATCGTACCTGGCTCCGTACCGCCAGATTCATTCCCGCAACTTTAGTTCCGGTACGGTACTGCGGTACTGCCCCTGGCTCGCCAGGCGCTTGCTCAAGGTCCAATTCCACAGACGATCTACGATGACGTCGTCGAAGGCCGCCGCGTGGAACTCCGCGCCATTGCCCTGTGAACGCCTGAATCCGCGTAGTGGGAACCGAGCGCACCCTCGCGGCAGAGTGCGAGGTAGTGGTCGACCGCGTCGGGCAGCCAGCGGTGAACGCGGAGCGAGCCCGGACGGCGCGCGAGAAACCCTAAGTGCCCGCCGCCTTGGATGATCTCGACCTGAACATGCCGGCTGCGCGGCGCGGTTTGAAGCACGCGTGAAGAGACGATGGGATCGTTGCTGGAGTGCATGACCACCGCGGGGCTCTCCACGCGATGCAGCGTGGTCACAGCGGATGCACTGAGGTAGTACTCGCTCAGGCTCTCGAAGCCCCAGACGGGTCCCATGTACCGCTCGTCGAAGGTCCGCAGGCCGCTCAGGCGGGGGACGTGGTAGCTACCCTCCGGTTCGTCGCCGGTGAGCGTCGGAATCCAACGCCTACAGCTGCGAAGCACCCAGAGGTCATAGGCCTTCGAGCGCGGGTGCCTGAGGTCGTGGGAAGCGGCGTCGAGATCAATGGGCGGGCAGACGGCGACGGAGAGCTCCGGCGCATGGGTCGTGCCGCGGCCGAGGAGCTTCAGGAGCGTATTGCCGCTGATCGAATAGCCCACGGCGAAGATTCGGTCCGTGGCGGCTCGCTCCTTCAGCCACGCGAGTGCGTCTTCGATGTCGTCGGTGTTGCCGGCCATGTAGGGGCGCGTGGTCTTCTCATGCTGGCCTCCGGACCCCCGGTGGTCGAGCGCTAGCACGGCGTGCCCACTGGATGCGAAACGTACGGCACCCTGGCGCAAGTAGCCGGAGCGCGTCGTGCCACCGAGCCCGTGCAGAAGCAGCACAGCGGGCCGGACTTTCCCCTCGTGGTACCAGCCGTCCAACGTGCCGCCGCAGCGCAGCGGGATCGGCACACGAACGAAGCCCGGGATCTCCTCCAGCGGACGAATGCCCTTCGGAAGCGCAAGGCCGAGAACGGTCTGTAGGTCCCCACCGGGAAAGCACGGGTGGGCACGGAAGGGAGGTGGAGGTGGAAGGCGGAGCATAAAACTTGGGCGATTGGGGCAGGGTCCCGACTGTCCGCCGGAGGCCAAGGCGCCCGCAAGTTAAGTTCTCATGGGGCCAACCGTAGCCCCCAGAGCTCAGATCGGGCCCAATGGAGAAGCGCGGAATGCACTGAATGGCCCGCTCGCCCGCGGAGTAAGCGGGTTCAAGTTCACCCCATCCACCCATGGTCTTCCCTCACCCCACGCTCTACATGCTGCTTCAAGGTGCGCTCACCCCCGCAACCCTGGTGGCCAGCGCAGACCTTTCGTCGCTGTCCACTAGCACGCTCTACTTCGGCTGCGCGGTGGCCGGCGGAGCGGTACTTTCGATCCAGATGCTGCTGCTCTTCCTGGGCGGCGACGTCGCGGATGGCGAGGTGGACTTCGATGGAGCCTCCGACGGCGTCTCCTTCTTCTCCATCCGCACGGTCGCGTCGTTCCTCACGTTCTTCGGCCTGATCGGCATGTACGGCCAGCAGCAGGGCTGGTCGGACGCGATGGCCGCGGGGAGCGCGCTGGGAGCCGGCGCCGGCATGATGCTGGTGGTCGCGTGGCTTTTCTCCCTGCAAAACAAGCTGCACCAAGACGGCAACATCCATCCCGCCGGTGCCGTCGGCCTTGGCGCCATCGTGTACCTCCGCATTCCGGCTGAGAACAGCGGCAAGGGCAAGATCACCGTCGCGCTCCAAGGACGCACATCCGAGTTCGCCGCAGTCACCGACGGCCCCGAGCTTCCAACGGGAGCCGACGTCACCATTGTTCGCATGATCAGTGAAAACACTTTTGAGGTAGCTAAAGCCTGATGACTTCCCCCCTTTCGTATGCGCTCGTCGCGCTGCAGAAACCGATTACGGACAACATTGTCCTGTATATCGTCCTCGCAGCCGTCCTGATCACCGTTGGCTTCGTGCTCGCCATTGCACGACGCTACAAGCGGTGTCCCTCCAACAAGGTCCTCGTCGTCTACGGACGCACCGAGAAAGGCCAGTCTGCCAAGCCGATCCACGGTGGCGGCACGTTCGTCTGGCCGCTCATTCAGAGCTATGACTTCCTCCCGCTGGATCCGATGCAGATCGAGATCCCGCTGGAAGGCGCGCTCAGCCTTGAGAACATCCGCGTCAACGTTCCCTCGGTCTTCACGGTCGCCATTGGCACCGAGTACGAGATCATGAACAACGCGGCCGTGCGACTGCTCGGCCTCAAACACAACGAGGTCATCAAGCAGGCCGAGGACATCATCTTCGGCCAGCTTCGCCAGGTCATCGCCTCGATGCGCATCGAGGAGATCAACCGCGACCGCGACGTGTTCCTCTCGCGTATTCAGTCGTCGCTCGAACCGGAGCTCGCCAAGATTGGCCTGGTGTTGATCAACGTCAACATCAAGGACATCACGGACAGCTCTGGCTACATCGAGGCCATCGGTAAAAAGGCCGCGTCCGAGGCGATCCAGCAGGCGACCATCGACGTGGCCGAGCAGGAGAAGCACGGCTTCATCGGTGTCTCCGAGGCCCAAAAAACGCAGGCCATCGAGGTCGCCGAGCGTGAAAAGACCCGGGACATCGGAACGAAGTTAGCGGAGCGCGAGCGCGCCGTTCGCATCGCAGACCTTGAGAAGGAACGCGAGGTTGGCGAGCGCCAGGCCGGCTTCGAGCGCGATGCCCTCGTCCAGGATGCGCAGCGTGAGATGCGGATTCGTGTCGCAGCCGCCAACGCCGACGCAGTCTCTGGCGAGAACGACTCGAAGGCTCAGATCGCCCTCGCCAACGCCGAACTGATGGTCCGCGAAGCCGAGGCTTTCCAGCTCGGCCAAACGCGCCAGAAAGAAGCCGAAGCCGCGGTCCGTGAGGCCCAGTACCTCGCCGAGGCCCGCGCTGCCGAGGCTAAAGGCAAGATGATCGAGGCCGAGAAGCGAGCCGAGCTCGAGTCGTCGGCGCGAGCCGAGAAGGCCGAGACGATCGTTGCCGCAGAAGCCGAGGCCGAGCGCACGCGCATTCGCGCCGAGGGTGAAGCCCTGGCGACCTTTGCACGCCTCGACGCTGAGGCCCGCGGTCAGTTCGAGATCCTCAAGAAAAAGGGCGACGGCCTCCGCGAGATCGTCAACGCCTGTGGTGGCTCAAAGGAAGCCTTCCAGCTGCTGATGCTGGAGCACATGGACCACCTCGCAGAGACCGCCGCGACCGCGATCTCGAACATCAAGTTCGACAAGATCGTGGTGTGGGACGGGGCGAACGGCTCGGGCGGTGGCCCGGGCGGCGCACCTGGGGGCTCGGGAACGAGCCGCTTCCTCCAGTCCCTTGCGGGCTCGCTCCCGCCGACCCTTCAGATGATGAGGGACATCGGCGGCGTGGAGATGCCGGAGTTCCTGGGCAAGCTCGTCCCGGACGATCTGCCCGAAGCCGCCAGCGTCGAAGAGGTTGCTCTCACCGCCAGCGGAGACACAACGGATTCCGACGAGTTGAAGGACCCGTCGACCGAACCCGTGAAGGACGACAGCGACAGCGCCTGACCCCTCAAAATCGGCCTCCGCGAGAAGAAGCCCCGGACCCCTTGTGGGCCCGGGGCTTCTTTTGTTGGTGCGACAGGCTTGCTTGGCACAGGCGGCGGCATAGCAACGTCACCGGTCGAACCGAGTGACGTTCCTACACCCCTAGAAATCTTCCCCATGGGGCAGCATCCGCCCCATGCCGCGGTACCGTACGCGGCTGCGGCCAGCTCGCGCCCATGATCAGCTTCCTCTCCGCCGCTGGAACACCTTAGTGGCGCTCTCCCTCGGGTCGACCTTGTTCGGCGATGAAGGGCTCGCGCTCGTGACCATCGCGGCGGCTGCGATGATTCCAACGGCGAACGTGCTCTCCGTCCATGGCCTTCTGCTGCACGCGGATCAGCCCTCCGGCAGCAAGCCTCGACCCCTCCGCGCCCTCGTCACGAACCCACTCATCATTGCCTGCGCCATCGGCGGCATCCTGGCGGCCACGAACGCTTCGATCCCCGGAGAGCTAGACGATACGCTGCGGATCCTTGGGAGCGCCACGATCGCGCTCGGCCTCCTCTCCGCCGGCGCCGGCGTTGATTTGAGTGCACTCAGGCGCGCGGGCAGGCGCACGCTCACCTGGTCCCTGATCCGCCTCCTCGGACTGCCGGCCGTCACCTACCTAGTCGGCCTCGCCGTCGGCCTTACCGGGACACCCCTCGCCATTGCGCTGGTTTGCTCCGGCGTACCGACCGCCACGAACGGATACATCCTCTCGCGCGAGCTCGGCGGCGACACGGCCCTGTCCGCCAACTTGATCGCGGTTCAAACGGTGCTCGCTATGGTGACTCTACCTTTGATCTGGTTCGCGGTTCTCCATCTGTAGCCAAGCAGGCGATGGCTGCGCCCAACCTCGAAGAGGATCCAGAATAGCCGGCGCCCTGCTCCCGTCTGCGGATCCGGCGGCCCCCACCGGCTTCGTCGCCGCTGGCGCGGGAGAAACGCGGCACTGCGACAAGGACCGCTACCACCCTGAGAAATAAGACGCCGAAGCGGCGCGCTCACATGACCGGCCCGAGCATCGCAATGGCGTTGTTGCGAAACCGGATGGCGAGCGGCCAGGCCTCGACCATGCCCTGGGTCACCCGGCGGCTCTGCTCCAGGAAGTCACCCTGCCGCTGGCGAAGCTCAGCCGTCAGCGTCACGTCGCAGAGCAAGATGTTGTTCTCGTAGTTGAGCTCGAAACTGCGGCGATCCATGTTCGCGGAGCCGACCATCGCGACCTCGCCGTCGAGCGTCAGGGTTTTGGCATGCAGCAGGCCACCGACGTATTCATAGATCTGCACTCCGGCCGTCAGCAGCTCGAGGTAGTAGCTGCGGCTCGCCGCACCGACGATGAAGGAGTCATTACGCGCAGGGAAGATGATGGTCGTTTCCACACCGCGCCGAGCGCTGGCGCAAAGAGCCTCTTGCATCGCCTCGTTGGGAACATAGTAAGGCGTCGAGATCATGACCGAGTCACGCGCCGAATAGATCAGGTTCTCAAACACCTCGGGCATCGCCGAAGCACGGGTCGTCGGGCCGGTCCCGATCACCATGGCGGAGATTCCTGGCGGATGGGCAGGAAGGGGCTCCCGCAAGAGATAGCCGAGATCCTCATCGACATGCGCCATCCAATCACTCGCGAAGAGATGCTGGTTCTGGCGTGCGACGGGACCCTCGAAACGCACGAGAACGTCCACCCAAGGAGCGAACTTCTTCTTCACGAGAAACTCTGGGTCCGCGCAGTTCTGGCTGCCGCAGTAGGCGACCCAGTTGTCGATCACGACCATCTTGCGGTGGTTCCGGAGGTCGATGCGCCCCTTCAGCGCGCGGACGACTGGATTGCCGATCGGGAGTGCCACCGCGACACGAACGCCCGCCGCCTCCATGCCCTTCCAATGCTCAGAAGCAATGATGGCGCGTGAGCCGAGACAGTCCGCCATGACGCGGCAGGTTACGCCGCGGCTCGCAGCGCGCTTGAGCGCCTCCACCACCTTCCGCCCGCTCTCGTCCGCCAGCCAGATATAGAACAGCACATGCACCGTTTGGAGCGCGCCGTCTATGTCCTTGACGATCGAGTCGATGCCAGCGACGGAGTCGGCCATCAGCTTGGCTCGATTGCCACCTATCGGCTCGAAGCCGTTCACGGAGAGGCCCACGCGGATGAGATGGTCGTAGCGCTCGGGCACAGAATGGCGGGCATTCGGCTCTGACCAGCCTGGCGCCGTGGACACCTCGGGAAGCTTGTCGTTGGCACGACGCGTCTTCTCCGCGCGCTCCCTGCCGATGTTGGTCTCTCCCAGGAGAACGTAGGCGATGATCCCGACAATCGGCAGCGAGAGAATGACCACGACCCACGCGGCGCGCGACGCAGGCTGGCGATGGGGTCGCAGGATCGCTCGAGCCACCACGAGCAGGTGCATGCAGAAGACCGAGCCCGTCCAGGCGAGGGTCATGAAGTGTGCTTTGTCCATGGTGGGCTGCGGGTGCGCGGTCGATTCCAGCGATCATAGCTCGGCCTTGATTGTAGCCGGCCCGGGCGTCACAAGGCTCTCGCCGGCGGCTACGGTACGTAGACGCCAAGGGTCGCCAGCGCCTGGCGGACGGCGGCAGCCCTACGCTCCACGAGCTGCAGGCTGATGAGCTCGTCGGTGAGGTTGACGTTGGAGCGCTCGATGTAGCCCTGTTTAATCTTCCCGGTTCCGTGGACGCCGGGCATAGAGCGCTGAGCGTTACCGGAGGAAGGGGTAGGAACGTAGTAATTGCCCCCCTTCGCCTTGAGGCCGTCACCGTTGACGAAGGTGCTCAATCGGATGGCCCCTATCTGCTTGACGCCGTTCTCTTGCGAGATCGCGAACACCTGACCGTCGGGGCTAACCGACAAGCCTTCGCCGTTAGGCGGGATAGAAACATAGTCCGTCAGTAGATAGCCTTCCTCCGTCACAAGCCTGCCGCTGAGATCCTGGCGGAAGCGCCCCTCACGCTGGTAGAGGAATGACCCATTGGGAAGCATGACCTCGAAGAAGCCTTGCCCTTCAATCGCGAAGTCTAGCTGGTTGCCCGTCAGCTCCAGCACGCCCTGGAGCATGTTGCGCCGTGACCCCTGGACGCTTGGTACCTGCGCACCGCCCTCGCCATACACGTCGGTCGACCTGGTGAGCGCACGACGCTTGTAGCCTGGGGTGCCCGCGTTCGCGATGTTCTCGCAGTGAACGGCATGCTCCTGCTCAAGAACTAGCAGCGCCTGCTTGAGGGATTCAAGGCCTCCCGATGAGTCATCACCAGGGACGGAGTAGGACGCGTTGGTCACCTGGGCGCCGCCACCGGCCATGAGCCGAGCCTCGAGCTGCGCAATACGGTCACCCAGCCCGGTGAGGCTCGCTGCCAGTGGTCCGGACCCACCCGATGTCAAGCCGCGCGCAGCGAGCAGCGAGCGCACGATCTCGGTTTCAATTCTCAGCTCGACCTGTGAGCGCTCGACCCCCGCCCTCCAGGCGGCATCGGGGCCAGGGGCGGATGACGTGCTCTGGCAAGCGACCAGGGCGGCGAGAACGATCGGTAGCGAGACGCGCAGTAGCATGAAGGACTCCGTATTGGCAGGACGGAGCGTGAGATCGCCCCGTCCGGAGTTCTTCGGTCAGAACCTGAGTGGACTGGCCTGTGGATTGCGCGTGAGTGGCCTGTTTCGGGAATTCGCCTGAACGCTCCGCAACGAGGCTAACAAGCGCTCTCAGCGCTTCAGCGCCAGGAAGTTGGTGGCCAAACGCTTGCCCAGCTCGATGATTCCCGGCGTCGTAATCACCAGCGCTTGCTCGCGGCCCGGCAGGTCGAAGGCCTTCACGTGCACGAGGTTCGGGTCGGCGGCGGCCACCGCCTCGACGGCCGCGACCGCATCGAATGCGCCCTCCGAGTTGCCGACCATGGGGTCCTGCTGACTCACCAGCCAGAGCAGCTCGGGCAGCCCAAGGTCCTTGCGACTCGCGACGACGAACTCGCCAAGATGCTTGGCGGCGTCGCGCCGAAACGGTCCCCAAGCCATGTCGTTCTCACCCATGTGGTAGACGATGCCGGCCAGCTCCACCGCGTGGCCCTTGGCCTCCAGGCTGGCGATCGACTCCTTCACGAAGGCGACGAAGCCGGGGTAGAGGTTGCGCCTCTTCGCGTCGCTCCCCTCTGGCGTCCAGTCGACCATCTGGCTCCCGCTGTGCGTGAACTTCGCCACGGCGAACGGCCCCTGTCGGGCACGGCGGAGCTCGGCCGCAAAGCTGAGCTCGGGACCGAAGCTCGCACTGAAGCCCGCTGGGCCCATCGGCTCCCATCCGTCCGACACGCGGAAGCCGCCGCCAAGGTCGTAGCGGTAAGCGATCGAAGGGTCGTCCTTACCAAGCTTCTTCTGGCCGCGGAGGGAATCGAGGTCAGCCGTGAAGGCGCGCTCTCCCTCCATGTTTCGGTGGCCGGCCAGAACAAAGAGTTTGAGCGGCGCTCCCTCGCGGTAAGGCCACTTCTTGAGCTCACGCTCGCGTGCTGGCGCGCGGCCGGCGACCGCCAGGTACGCCTCCGCGTGACTCTCCCCGTGCTGAAGCTGCCCAAGGGTTCCATAGTGATAGTGGAGCCCGGTTTGGCCGCCGATCTCGACGCCGACGTGGGACGTCGGAACGTAGGTCGCATTCGGGTCCGCGTCGGTGACCTCACGCTGCGCCCCATCGATGGCGTACATGTTCGTCCGGTTGTCCATGCCCCAGACGGTCTTCGTGCAGAGCTCGCCGACGTAGAAGTGCAGCTCAGGCACATCTAGATCGCGCCGCCAGCTCGCCATGAAGTTCGCGAGGTTCTTTGCGTACGCCGACTTGAACTCCGCGTTGAACATGTCGTTCTCGCCCTGGTGCCACGCGAACCCTTCGATCACGTACTTGACGCGCTTGGAGTCGAGCTCGGCAAGCGCCTCTCGAACGCGCCGCAGGGCCAGGGGGTACAGCTTGAAGCCGCCGGGCTCGTTGGGATTCCAGTCCTCACCCAGGGTGGTGCCACCCGCCGCGACCTTGATGATCGCGATCGGACCGTCGGTGTGCTGACCCACCGCACGCGCGAAGCTGAGCTCAGGCCCCACCACGCCGCGCACGGGCGCAAGATCCACCCAGCCCTCCGACTCGTTCTTCTCCTCTCTGCCGATGCAATAGTGGAACCGGACGTCCGGCTGCGGTTCATCGAGCCCACGGAACGGGGCGAAGCGCTGGATGTCTTTCGCCTTGGAGTCCGAGCCCACCATGTTGGACTGCCCGGCAAAGATAAAGACGCGGAGCGTGGGCGCCGAATCGTTCGTGGTGGGCGATCCTCCCGCGACAGACGCGGAGGAGGATGCGAGGAGGAGGGCGAATAGGAGGAGTCTCAGGAGAAGAGCATTCATAGGTACGACCGAGGCTACACAACTTTCCGCAGACGCACCTGGCGGGGTGACCGCATCAATCTCGGAGCACTAGCGCAGCAAGACGGCGGAGGCGTCCGTGAAGTTGGAGCCCGCTGTGCCGCCGTTCGAGTCGCGGTACAAGGCGTGGAAGCGCCAGATTTGCCCCGCGGTGGCCATCGTTGGAGTGCCCAGCTGCGGCATGTCGGTCAGGGGCACGGTGAGTTCTCGCTGGCCGTAGGACGACGCCGCTCCGATCTCTCCGGCGCGACTGAAGCGCCCGATCACCCCGCCGAGGCAAAGGTTGCCGAGGCTTCCGCCTGGCTGCGCCACGAAACCGTCTACACGGCTCGCCAGGAACAGCGTGACAGCTCCGGACGGAAGATCACTCGCCCGCAGGAACAGCGCGTCCCGCCATGGACGCCTATCGCAACGAGGTCCAAAAGGTCGTCGTCGATCTCAAGGCGCTATGAATCGCGTGCGTCGTCCGGCTCCCACCGGAACACCTCCTCCAGCTGCTTGCCGAAGACCTCGGCGATCCGGAACGCCGCCTCTAGCGACGGTGAGTACTTGCCCGCCTCGATCGCGGCGACCGTCTGGCGAGTGACGCCGATGCGGCGGCCTAGCTCCGACTG
>JBLIHL010000194.1:0-9752 GCA_047635895.1 Paracoccaceae bacterium
AGGCAACCGTAAGGGAAATGCAGCGCCCCGGCTCAGACTCACGCACGGAATAGCCTGGCCCCCAAGATCACCAGCTCTCGACCAAGCGGGTCGCGGCCATGACGTCGAGAACGTCGAGGGGGAATTGAGCCTCGATGACGGTCTACGGCGTGGTGAATCCTTCCACGCCGTCGCCGCTTCATCATCATTCCCGCAGCTTTGGTTCCGGAACGGTACTGCGGAACGGTACTGCAAGGTCCTCTGCCCTGGCACGCGGCCGTAGACTCGCGACTGACGACGCTTTAGCGCGCGGCCGAGGACGCGACCATCTCCTTCATCAGTGCCGCGCCACGCAGGCTCAAGAGGCGGCGGTCCGCCTTGGGCACAACGGTGACGCGGCTGTTGCCCTTCTTCGCGCGGATCAACCCGTCGACCTTCTTGGCCTGGTCCAGGGCGACCACGTCCTGCTCCCCCACGATGAGGTGCACCGGCATACCGCCGCGGAAGGACTTGCCCGGATCATCCCAGCCTGCCCATGCGCGGCTTGAAATCGTTGTCAGCGACTGGAAGTACTTGGCGGACATACGGGAGTAGGTCCCGGCCGAGCGAGCCCCCTCCGCGAAACCCACGACGTGGAACTTGCCATCGATTTTGTGCTCCTTCCGAACCTGCTTGAGCAGGCCTTCTAGAGCGTGGTGCGCCGGGTGGCTTTGCCAGCCGCGGTCGGGGGCAGATAGGACGACGATGATCTGCCCCGCCTCCCGCGCTTCCTCTCCGAGGACCTCGGCCGTGAACCAATCCGCCGAGCGTTTCTGGCCCTGGCCCGGGGGGAAGCAGACGATGGCTTCGCAGGGTTGGGCCGCGTCGTGACCGTTCGGCAGGATGACCTCGTAGGCGCACGACACGCCGTTGCGGAACTTGAAGTCGGTGTAGCGTCGCTGGGGGGCGAAGGACACGACGCCCGCCTCGCGCAGGGAAGCGATGTCCGTGTCAACGGCCATATTGTCGTAGTCGAAGTAGCCGGCATCGAGGGCCGATCGCAGCGATTTCTCCGCTTGCTCGGTCTGCCCGAGGAGCGAGTAGCCGCAGGCCATGTTGTAGAGCGACGCGGCCTCGAACTCGGGGAACGCGGCGGCCCGAGCCCCCGCGGCGCAGGCGGCCTCGTACTGCTTCTGCTGATGGCGGCAAAAAGCAAGGCCGTACCAGGCCTCCGCGGCGCCGGGCGCGTCCACTGTGATCTGCTGAAGAATGACCTCCGCTTTGTCCCACTTCCCATGGTCGAGATGTCGCTGGGCCGCCTTCAAATCGCCCTCGATATCGAGGGGCAGAACGGCGAGCGTGAGGCCGAGGAGCGCTGTGAGTGTCATGAATGCAGTTCGGTTCGGGGCCACGGATGGACTTGGCAACCTCTCATCCCCTCAAGGCGCCGAGGGGGCGCACCTAATTGATCTTTATCCCGACTGCGCCCCACGAAGTCCGCGACGCGCTCCCGGCCCGCCGAGTCGATCCCCTGAGAGGATTCACCGTGCGCCGCTACCGCGGACGCAGGCCCGTATCGTGCGGGCTCGGGCAACACTGCAGAGCGGTTCGGGCGGCGCACTACGCGAATCCATCTATCCGCGACACGCACCTGGCATGTCTTCTCCTCAGTGACCAGCGCATCACCCCGCCTGCGCTTGCGGGATTGGAGGATCCATGGTCCTCTTGGGGCAGACCTCTTCACTCCAGAACATCTGCCAAACGATGACACCGCTCCATCAAATCGCCTCCTTTGCATCGTCCCTCCTGCTCCTCGGGGCCGTCTCGGGCAACCAAGCGAGCGCCCAAGTACTGGTGGAGTTCGACCCGGTCGACATGCAAGCCTCAGCCGTTCCCGTGTTCCCCACGAACAGTGCGCCTTCGCTTATAGCCAGCGAACTGATGCAAACCGGCTTCGGTTCATGGGGCAATACGAACGTATGGCCCGTCGGCCAGATCGGGGTCGCGTCCGCCACGCTAGACCCCGCCAAATACCTCAGCTTCACGGTGAACGCGCCATCGCAGATCACCTACGCCTCGCTGACCTACAGCCGACTCTCCTACGTTGGCGACGGCAACCGCGCGGCAGCCGTGCGGACGAGCGTCGACAACTTCGTAACCGACGTGGCCGTCGTGACAGGAATCGATCCTCAGGGGCTGCAGCAGATCGACTTCAATCTAAGCGGGATGACGCCGACCCTTGGCCTCGTGGAGTTCCGCGTGTATTTCTACGATGCTCCGACAGCGGGCGCCGACTGGGTGGACCTGGTGAGCTCGAACGCCGGTGGCACCGGGCTCGTGCTGAACGGCGACGTGTCGGACGATGTCGGCCTGAACTACTGCATGGCGAACGCGAACTCTTCGGGCTCAAGCGCCACGATCGATGGCTCAGGATCCACGACCATCGCCGCCAATGACCTGACGCTGGGTGCAGACAACCTCCCCGTCAACTCCTTCGGCTTCTTCATTACCAGCCAGGCGCAGGGCTTCGTCATGAACCCGGGGGGCAGCCAGGGCAACCTGTGCTTGTCAGGCGCGGTAGGTCGCTACGTGGGGCCAGGGCAGGTCCAACAGGCGGGGGCAAGCGGCCGCATCGAACTCCTCATCGATCTGACGATGGTGCCGCAGCCCAACGGCTCCGCCTCGGTCCTTGCGGGGGACACCTGGAACTTCCAGGCCTGGTACCGCGACGCGGTGGGCGGCGTACCGACGTCTAACTTCACGGATGGTCTGCAGGTCGACTTCTGATCTCGATGCGACCAGCGAGCCGCCGAGCTTCGGTTAGCCGGCTCCGTATTTGCTCGCGGGTTCATTCACGCGCGTAGACTGAGGGGGCTTCGGACGGTGTCCGGGCCCCCTTTGTCATGATCCAACGACTCGTCATCGCGCTCAGCCTCCTCGTGGCCCTCTCCGTGGTCCCTGCGAGTGCGCTGCCGCAGGACGCCGCAGGCTCGCTCGTCGACGCCTTCATCGACTCACGCTTCGAAGCTGAGGCTGGAGCCACGAACCAGCTGCTCGAGGCACTGGCCGACCAGGGGATCGATTCACCGGAGAAGATCGAGGCGGCTCTTCGAGATCGCCGTACCGCCTACGACGATCTGAAGGAGCTGCGCGGGAAGTACACGAAGCTTCCGGTCGAGTGTTACCACGTCGACTATGCCTCCGAGTTCATCCTGTACGTTCCCAAGAACTACAGCTCGCGCAAGACCTACTCGCTGGTCGTCGTCGGCCATGGGGGCAACTCGTCCATGGATGCCGGGCGCGCCATGTCCACCGCGCAGCAGTACATCAACCTGTACGCTCCGGGCGTCTGTAAGGGCTTGGACGCGCTCGTGATCGCGCCGGCCTCCGAGCGCGGCTGGGGCAGTATCGGCTACTCGCTCATTTTCTCGAGCATCGCGGCGGTCAAGCGGATGGCCCCCATCGATCCTGACCGGATCTACCTGACGGGGCAGTCCATGGGCGGGCACCTCGCCTATCGCATGGCCCTCCTCTTCCCAGACACCTTCGGCGCTGTCTCGCCCCACAGCGGCGGCTACAACTTCGTCGAGAAGGGGTCGATTGCGCTGCTCAAGAACGTCCCTGGTCGATCGATCTTCGGCAAGCGTGAGCCCTACGGGATCAACGGGGACAACAAGGCCAACGAGGTCTGGGCCAAGGAGCATGATCTCGACTGGACTTTCATCGAGAAGAACGGAGGCCACGAGATCTATCGCGACGAGCTGCCGAACATGGCGCGCTTCTTTGGGAAGCATCCCCGCGATCTCTATCGCGACGAGGTCTACCTGCGCCACGGCGGCGCGATGCTCTTCACGAAGCCATGGGAGATCAAGGGTTGGCCGGAGCACACGGTGCTGTCCAGCACGCGACCATTGCGCTGGAATCGCAAGCACTGGGTCGAGGTGACGCCGCGCGAGGACTCAAAGGACGCCCAGGAGATCCTGGCCGTGAACGGGGGCGGGAACCGAATCACCGTGACCTCGAACGGGGTCCGCGAATTCACGCTCTACTTCCACCCGAAAATGGTCGACCTGTTGAAGCCCATCAGCGTCACGGTCAACGGTGAGGAGGCTCACAGCGCCGTGCTGACCGTCAACCCAACGATCATGCTCGACGACGCGCGACGCTACGACGACCGCGGCCGCGTGTACTGGGCCAAACTAACGCTACGCGTCGAGTCTGACGCCGAAGTGAAGCTCGGGAAGCACCGTACCAAGCGCCGATGACCGCACTCTGGGCGTGGAGGCTGGTGGAAGTGAGCCGACGCCCCCTCGCCGCGCATGGAGACAATTGGAAGGTGATCAGGTCGCGACCGGCCGAACCTTCCCAGCCGCAGTTCGGAGAAGGCCTTCGGGGCCAACGATTTCGATGGTCCAGCTCATCCCCGTGCCCAGGCCGCGGGCGGCCGTCTCTTGCACCGCCTTGAGGGCGGCCGGTGACCAGCCAGCGCCCGGCACAACGCGGATCTCAAGCGCGGCGGGGTCGCCCTGAACGAGCTGCACATAGGCGATCCCGCGGATGTCATCGAAGGCCATCGGGAGGCCGGAGAGCAGCCGTCCGTCCGGCGTATGAATGGCGTCGGCGGCCCGGCCCTCGATGGCTCGAAGCGTTCGCAGGGACCGTCCACAGGGGCAGTCCGTGCGCTCGGCGTCCATGACCACCCTGTCCCCCGTCGCGTAGCGCACGAGGGCCTGCGCGCGGTTGTGCAGGCCTGTACCAAGCACCTCTGCCCCGAGAGTCCCATCTGCTCGGGCCTCCGTCCGAACCGTCTCCAGCACGCCGTAGACGCCATGAACGTGATAGCGCCCTTCCTCGCACTGGCTCGCCGCAAGGGTTCGCTCCATGTGTCCGTAGGAGTCGAGGAGGCGACAGGCGAAGGCTTCCTCGATCTGCGCTCGCGCGTGGGCCGTCACGATCTCTCCGCCTGAGAACACGGTCTGCATCGAGGGGACGCGGGCCCCGCTCTCCTCACCTGCGTGGACGAGATGCTGGAGCGCCGAGGGCAGGCCCTTGAGGAAGCGCGGTCGGTGGCGTATCAGCGCCTGCCGGACCTCGCCCATGCGGTCGGGCGCAAGCCGGAGCGTGTTGATCAGGAGCCGCCGCGGAAGGCGTTGCCACTCGATAAGACGATCTGGATCGGACCCCGGCTGAAGGAAGTGATAGCTAGCCAGCTCGGCAAAGGGCGCGCCCAGCCGATACCCGCCCCAGCCCCACGCGCGCCGGTAGTAGCAGAACTCCAGCGCACGAGCCCGACGGTCCAACGCCACGCGCACGGGTGCCCCCGAGGTTCCGCTCGTCGCCGCCCATCGCAGCCGTCGCGCGCTCGGGTCCAGCATCCGGTCACCGGACTCAGCGAGCTCGGCCCTCGTCAGCTCGGGGAGCAGCCGCAGCTGCGCCGGATCCTGCAGTGCTTCTGGCTCGAAGCCGCAGCTCTGGAAGACCTTCCTCCAGTAGGGACTGACTTTACCCGCATGACCCAGGACCTCGCGCAGCCGCGCCGCTTGGTACACGCGCATCTTCGACGGATCGGCGCGCTCGAGCCGCGCCATGGCACGGTCGATCGAAACGAGGTCGCGCGGCGACGCGTAGTCGGCTAGCTGGAAGTGAATCGGCACCGATGCTTCAAGCGTTCCTGCGCCCATTTGGGGGCCCATTCGGGGACCCTTTCCGGGGCCCGTAGAGGTAGAGGTTGTCGCACTTGGCGCAGACCGAGAGGCTCTCCTTCGTGATGATCTTCTGGAAGCGCCGGTTCGGCTCGCCCTGCCACACCTCGTCCACGCCCTGAATCTTGAGGTCACCCACCGTGTAGTCCGGGAACTGCACGCAGGGCGGCACCGTCCCGTCTGGCAGCACGTCGAGCCGCAGCCACTGCTTGTAGCAAAGCCGGTCCCCCAGGATCTTGTCGGGTGAGTCGATGAAGTCCGTCACCCACTCGGGCTCGTGGAGATGCGACCCGATCTGGATTGGCCAGCGCCGATCGCGGACCGCGCGAAGCTGGTGCTCGAACTCCTTCTTGTCGTAGTCGTATTCGCGCACGTACCCGCGGTCCGTCTTCGCCTCGACTCCGAAGCGATCGCGCATGAAGTGCTCGTAGGCCTCTGCCTGCTTCGGCGTCACGAACCAGCCCGGGTTCAGGAGGATCCAGTCGACGCCGCGCTCGACCATCTCTTCACAGAAGGAGGTGATAGACGCCACGTTCTCCGGCATCACCGTGAACTGAACCGCAATGAACGGCGGCCGGCGCAGGCTCTGCAGCCGATCGATGTTCGCCATCACGCGCCGGTAGACACCCTTGCCGCGGAGTGCATCGTTCGTGGCTTGGTGCCCGTCCAGCGAGATCAGGAACGTCGGGTAGGGGTTCCCATCGATCTCGTCCGTGAACTGGTCGAGTAGTAGCCCGTTGGTACACGTCACCGCGAAGTGCCGGTGCTGCTTCAGCTCCCCCATCAGGCGGCCAAAGTGCGGGTACATGAGCGGCTCCCCTCCTGAGAGAATGAAGGAGGCGTTGCCCGGCAAGCCGCTGGCAAGGACCTTCTCGACCACCTCCCACGGAAGGTCGGCTTCGTGGTTTTCCTGGACTTCCTTCACCCAACCAACGTCACCCCAGAGCATGCACATGGGACACCGCAGGTTGCAGCGCCAGTTCAGCATGAGCTTGACGACGAGCGGAGCAGGGCGCGTGCGATCGCTCGCACCGTGCTCGCGGATCCAGCGATAGCGCGCCGCGAACTGAATCTTCTTCAGCGCCAGATGGGCGAAGTAGCGCGGGTGCTTGCGCGCGTGGCGAATCAGAGGCCGGATGCGTGGCATGGTGCTTCCTCCGAGGGCTTGGAGCCAGCCTCGAACCAGCTCCGGAACGTGGCGGGCGTGTAGCGTTCTGCGCCCATGAACTTCAGCGCGTAGCGAAGATTATTGTCCTCTGCCACGGGCATCCCCCGGATCAAGAACATCGCGCGGCGGGCCGCATGCGCCTCGAGAATCGTCGCGATGCCCGGCTTGGTGACCACGCTGGCGCACTGCCTCAGGAGCGGGACGAGGGAAGGCACCACGCCGTAGGCCTTGACCTTCGGGTCCCCCATGGACTCGACCCCACGCAGCATGGCCGCGTTCTCGCCGCAGACCGCGTGCAGCGTAAGCTCGGGCGAGATCGCGCGGAGCCCCCTCAGGATCCGATCGATTCGCCCCTGGCCCCAGAGTCCGCAGACCACAAGCACGGCGAGCGGGTCGCCGGGCACGTCCGCCAGCGCCTCGTACTCGGCGCGCGCCGGCAATGGAATGACCTCCATCGTCGTCGGCGCCGGGACGGCAAAGCGGAGCTCGGACGCGGGCACCGGCGACAGGAAGCGCTGAACGCTTGACCATGGCACGTAGCGCCAACCGAGACTGGATCCGTATTCACCGGAGAGGCCCACAAGCGGCAGGTCGAGGCCCGCGCGCTCCTTCGCGATGCCCGCCCAGAAGGTCGGTCGGTGACTGATCGTAAGGATCGAGCGGAACCCGCCCCGCTCAATGTGATCGGAGAGCGGGCTGATGTCGGTCGTCCGCAGGTGCCGCTCCCGCAGGAGCTTGCGCTGGTAGATGATCGGAACGCGGTAGGGCAGGTGCAGCAGGAGAGGGAAGCGCGACGAGATCGCCCGGTAGCGCTCCACGTCCTCGCGCATCGCGGCGGGCGGCAGGAAGTCCTCGATCGCTCGGTGCTCGACGGCCCCTGCGGCGCGCTCGTGCACCGCCTCGCCGATGGAGTACATGCCCCGACCGACGGCGGTGCTCAGGATCAGGAGCGGCCGCGGCAGCGCCGCCAACTCCTCCCCAAGAACGCCGGGCGCGCCGAGCCCGTCGCGGCTAGACACGCTCAACTGGCCACCTCAAGGGATGCTTCAGCGCCTGGGCGCACGATTCGCTGGACAGCGTCCACGGCCCCACCCATGAGGTCGTGGATATGCAGGTACCGGAACGTCGCGGCGCGGCCCACCAGGGCGAGGTTGCGGAAGCCCTCCTGGGATTCCCGCAGCCGCTCTGCGCGCTCTTTCGCATCAGTCCGCAGCACGGGGTAGGCGTTGCGAAGCCGGTGTACCGATTGACCCAGAACCTCGTGCGTCTGGATGGCGCCCGTGCGCGCAAGAGCGCGGACGACATCGCTCGCGAGGTCGTCATCGGATCGATGCCAGTCCGCGTCCGACTCAAAGCGAACGAGCTCAGCGACGAGCGACGTCTTCCCTGCGGGTGACATGGCTACGCTGCGCGCGTTCGGCTCGTGAACGCGGGTGAACGGAACGTCGGCACCTGGGTAGTAGGTGGAGGCATACGGCGAAGCGCGCGGTCGGTCCAGAAACACCGCGACCAAGATCACGTGCCGGTACTGCAGACCCTTGGCCGCCTCGAGAACGCCCGGATCGGCTGCCGGGCGCAGGAGCTGAGCCTGAAGCGCGAGCGGAACGGTCGAGATGACTTGGTCGACGGAGAGGCGCTCGCAGCCGTTCGTCACCACCGCGTGAATTCGGCCGCCATCATGCTCCAGAGCGGTGACGGCGCGGCCGACCTTCAGCCTGTCGCCCGAACAGCGCTCCACCATGGCGTCCGCAATTGCCCCGATCCCACGGGAGGGATAGAGGAACGATCCCTCCAAATGGCGGGCGGAACGGCTGCGACCCATCAGGGTCCGCAGGCTCAACCCCTCTAGCCGTCGACCCGCAATCTCCGTGGAGAGCTCCGCGGCGGGAACGCCCCAGAGCTTCTCGGAGTAGCGAATGAGGAAGGGGTCCGCGAGCGCGGCGCCGAAGCGGGCGTGGCAGAGATCCCGGAAGTTCTGGGGCTCCGCCCGCCTGCGAAGCCGGGCCCCTGCGTAGCTCGCCACCGCGCGCAGCCCCTCGATCGGAGAGAGCCTTCGAAGCAAATTGGCCGGGTTCAGGGGGAAGTCCAGGTACGTCCCGCCATGGTGAATGCGGCTTGGGGCGTGCACCCGGGCCAGGTCATCCCCCAGCCACGACCGGACCCTTTCCGTCACACCCGCCACGCGATCGTGCAGCCTATGGGCACCGGCGTCGAATCGGAAGCCGTCCACCTCAAAGGTGCGGGCGTTGCCCCCGAACTCTGGGCTCGCCTCGAACAGTTGATACGAAAGCCCAAGACGGTCTGCTTCCGCAGCAGCCGCGAGGCCGGCAATACCTCCTCCCAATATGGCGAGCATGGGATCAAGAGGTTATCACGTGCTGGCGCGGTGCCGCGCTGCTGACAGGACCCACACGTGCATAAAGACGACAAGCCGCGATCCAGAGCCCCTGCGAATCCAATTGGGACACCTGGCGTCTGCGCGACGACTCGCGAATCCGGCCGCCCCACCGGGCTCGCCCTTCTCGCCGTCGTGGGAGTCGCGCTCTTGCTCCGCCTCGACGGCCTCGGCCAGGACGCGCTCTGGTTGGACGAGGCCAACACCTGGATCATCGCCAGGGAGCCACTCGCCGGCATCGTCGAACGGCTGCGCCAAGACGCGAGTCCACCGCTCTACTACTTCTTCCTCCACGGATGGATAATGCTGTTCGGAGACAGCGCCTGGGCGCTTCGCCTGCCGAGCGTGCTCGCGGGCGTGGCGCTCGTGGTTCTGACGTACCGCGTGGGCCGATCCATCTTGAGCCCGCGAGCCGCTATCGCCGCGGCCTGGCTCGTCGCCGTTTCACCAAGTCAGATCTTCCACGCCGAGCAGGTCCGCATGTACTCGTGGCTGGGCCTGGTCTCCCTCTACGCCACGCATCGACTCA